>DATNDC010000203.1:0-8459 GCA_035607055.1 Polyangia bacterium | reverse complement strand
GGAGGCGCATGTCTCCGAGCCGGTTCCGTCGCTGGCCGAGGTGCGGCCCGACCTTTCGATCGCCCGACTCGTGCAGCCGGTGATCGATCGGGCGATGGCCAAAAAGCCGGCGGGGCGATACCCCCAGGCGCTGTGGATGCTGTCGGCGCTGGAGGCGATCGACGGCGGGGCGCGCGGCGCGGCGACGAGCGCAGAGCCCGCCCCGACGCTGAAGGATCTTCCACCCGTGCGGAGCGCGCGCCGAGCCCCCGAGCCGTCGACACTGAAGGATCTTTCACGCGTGCCCGGCGCCCGCACGCCGCGCGCGCAGCCGTGGCGAACGGTGATCGCGCTGGCGGTGCTCGTCGCCGCGGTCACCTCCGGGGTGACGTTTCTGCGTCGCCAGCGGGGTCCGCGGGTCGAGAGCGCCAAGCCTGTGGCTGCGCGAGCGCCGGCGAATCCGCCAGCGACGCCGACAGCGCCAGGCCCCGCCGCGGCGGCCGCCACGCAAATCCAGGCGAAGCCCGCGAGCGCTGTGGCAACGGGGCAAGGGGCCCGTGATCCCTGGCAGGAAACCGTGCCCGAAGCCCTCAAGCCGATCCGCGACCGGCTGGAACGCGGGGCGCGCCTGAACGAGGGAGCGCTCGGCCCGGCCTACGCCTTCGCCCGCGAGAATCCAGGCGATCCACGCCCCTGGCTGCTGATCGCCCACGCCTATGCGCAGCTCGGCTGGATGAGCGACTCCGTGGAGCGATACCAGCGCGCCTACCGCGCCGATCCGACCGGCCGTGGCGATCCGCAGATGCTCGAGGACTTGCTGCAGGCGGCCACGCACCGGGTCGCCGGTCGGAAGGCCGCGCGGGCCATCCGTGAGATTTACGGGGCCGAGGCCCTTCCCGCGCTGGAGAAAGCGATCGCGCGTGGGGCCGGCGATCGAGACGGGAACGACGGGCTGGACCACCTCCGAGATTCGCTGGCGCAGTGATCCCGGGTCGCCGGTCGGAGAGCCAGCGCACGAAGGGCGGCCATGGTGACAGGGCACACACGACGATCCCGGTTCGTGGGTATCGTCGAGGTTGGCCAATTCCTCGCTTCGCGCCCCGAGCCTGAGAGGGCAACTGGGATCGTCTCGGGCGGCACCAGCTGCGGTCGGCGATTCCCTCTTGTGAGCGAGCCTCTCGTTCCTACTCTGTCGAACGGACCTACCGTGGTGCCGGGCAAAGGAGCTCTCACATGCTACGTAAGAACTTGGTATCGACCTTCCTTGTTTCAGCTCTGACCGCCGTTGGCTGCGGCGGGAGCAGCGCCACCACCGGCTCTGGCGGCAGCGGTGGCTCGGCCGGAGGTTCAGGAGGCACCACGGGTACGGGAGGGGGCGCCGCAGGCACCACCGGTACGGGAGGGGGCGCCGCAGGCACCACCGGTATGGCGGGTGGCGCGCCAGGCACCACCGACGCTGGCAGTAACGGCGGCTCGACCGGCGGCTCTCCCTCCACGCCAATCCTCAACAGCTTGCATACGATCGTGACGATTGGATCGACCATCGATCCGATCAACGACCCCGCCATCGATCCGACCGGATCGGGAGCCAACCCTTACGGTTTGGTGATTGCTCCGATGACGGCGGGCCTGATCACCGCGGGCGATCTGGTGGTCTGCAATTTCAACAACGGCCCCAACATGGTCCAAGGGAGCCCCCCTCCCAACACCCAGGGCCAGGGAACCACACTCGTCGGCCTGCATCCAACGGCGACCGCGAATGCCGGTGGAAACCCCTATCACATCGCGCAATCGAAAAGCTTGCTGGGATGCAGCTCCCTGAGCATGCTCGCCGACGACAGCATTGCCGCCACCGCCTTTTCTGCCGGCATGGTTCCACTGGTGGCGCCGAGCGGGTCCATCACGACTCCGTTTTCGGCCGACAACCTGGGGATGCCCTGGGGTTCGGCTTACGTCGCTGCCGCGAATGGTCGGCCTGCGGCGTTGTACGTCTCGAACGCGACCGGTTCGATCAGCCGTATCACCCTGGACAACCCGAACAGCAGCGACGCTCAGACCGCCTTCGCGCAAGTGGTCACGGGCTTTTGCGTCTCCGGAGCGGTCCAAGGAAGCACGGATTCGCTGCACGCCCCCTCTGGGCTGACTTACGACCCCCAGACGGACACCCTTTACGTCGTCGATACCAGCTCCTACAGCGTGGTGGCATTCGCCGGTGTTTCGAGCATCCCGGCCAACGGTGTCACCGTGAATGGCGGCGATTGCACCGTCGGCCCTCCCACGGCGATCCCGACGTTCATGGGTCCCTCGAGGTCCTCGGCCAGCGTCATTGCCAGCCCAAGTAGCCCCAACGGCGGGCAACTATTCAACGCCCCAATCAGTGCGGCTCTGCTGCTGAACGGCAATGTGGTCGTCGGAAACGCCGACCAGGATCTGACGCTCAACGACGCAGGGACGAACGATAACCTGTTGTTCGAGATCTCGCCGTCGGCGGGTATCGTCGGCATGAAGCAGCTCGATATGGGTGCCCCCGGCGCGCTGTTTGGCATTGCCGCCGAGGCTGATGGCAACGGCAATCAGCTGATCTACTTCAACGACGACAACGACAACACCGTCGAGGTGCTTTCGAAATAGCCGCGCGCGCGGCAACGATCAGCGGCGCTTGAGGGTCGCCTTCGCCGCGGTCAGACGTTGTTCCAGCTGCCGCAGCGTCGCGATGCTGATCCGTTTGATGCCAACCTTGCGATTGAGCTCGAAGTTGATCTGGGCGTGCGTACGGCCGGTCAGGTGGCAGAGGTCGATCACGGCGGCGGCGTTCTGCTCGCGGAGCTGCCGGCGGCGCGCCAGCGCGCTGGTCTTGGGCGGCGCCATCGGCGCCAGGTCGGCGATCGGCGGCGGCACCTGGCCTGCCAGCGACAGGGGCTCGACAGTCGCGGGTGCCGGCAGCGACCCGGGCGCGCCCGGTCCGGCAAAATCCGGGATCTCGCCGTTGGGATCGTCCTCGGTCACGTCGGAGGCGTACAGGCGCGGCGTCTCGATCGGCCGCCCGTCCTCGTCGATGGGGATCGCGGAGATCGGCGCGAACAGCGAGAGCTGCTCGGACAGGTCGCGCTCGGTCTCGGTCTTCCTGGATGGAGGCTCGCCGTCCCCCTCGCGGCGGGCGCCGCCGTCGTCCTCTTCCGGGGACTCCTTGCGCAGGCAGTGGCGGCGTTGCTCGGCGATCGCGGCGCCGAACTTCCGCAATCGGACGTCATCGGGGATGAACATGTACGCACCCTGTCGCCCGAGCCGCGCGTTCCAGCGCACCAGCCGTCCGACCGCCTGCCGGAAGAACAGCTCGGTCACCGTGTTCGTGGCGTAGACGCCGACGCGCAGCCGCGGGATGTCGACCCCCTCGGACACCATGCGGACCGCGACGACCCAGGGCGCGATGCCCTCGGCGAACCGGCTGATCTTGTCGGAGGCGGCGGGGTCGTCCGAGGTGGCGATGGTGGGCGAGATCCCCAGCCGCTCTTGCATCAGGGTGGCGATCGCCCTGGCGTGCTCCTGATCGATCGTGATGGCCAGTCCGGCAGCCCGTGGATCGCGGGCGCGCAGGTGCATCAGCTGGGCGTGGGCCTGCCCGAGAACGGTCGGGATCCATTCGCCCGCGGCGTCCAGCGCCGTGCGCAGTCGCTGGCTCGCCAGCTCGCGCGACAGCCGATCGTCGAACGTTGCCTCGTGCTCCATCCCGTCGGGCGCTGTCCACTCCATCCGGCCGTTGATGCGCGGGAAGTAGACAGGGCGCACCACGCGACCGTCCTTCAGCGCGTCGCCGTAGCCGTACTCGAAGTCGGGCTGGGCGAGCTCGCCGGTGTAGTTGATGAAGGGGATGGTGTGCTGGTCCGAGCGGAACGGTGTGCCGGACAGGCTCAGGCGGCGCCAGGCCGGATCGAAGGCCTGCCGAATGCCGTCGCCCCAGGCCCGGCTGTCACCAGCGTGATGGATCTCGTCGAGCACGACCAGCGCCTGCCGGACCATCGGACGCAGCGCCGCGGGCGCGATGGCCACCTGCTGGTAGGTGACGACCACGCCGTGCGCGTCGGGCGGCAGGCCGCCGTGGCCCAGGGTCCACTCGGGATCCAGGTGGATGTCCAGCTGCTCGGCCGCCTGCGCCCACTGGAACTTGAGGTGCTGCGTCGGCACGACGATCACGACGCGTCGGATCGCCCGGGCCACCAGGGCGCGGCGCGCGGCGGTCAGCGCGAAGGTCGTCTTGCCCGCGCCCGGCGTCGCCACCGTCAGGAAGTTCGGCGAGGCGCTGGCCTCGAACCGCGCCAGCGCCTCACGCTGCCAGGCCCGCAAGGTGGCAGGTCCCGTCGACGCGTGCGGACGGGCAGGGGTGGTACCGGTCGAGGCGGCGGTATCGGACGGGGGCAGGGCGAGCAACTCCTGAGAG
Source organism: Polyangia bacterium (assembly GCA_035607055.1). Lineage (GTDB taxonomy): Bacteria > Myxococcota_A > Polyangia > Fen-1088 > Fen-1088 > JADGRB01. The sequence goes on along the minus strand of DATNDC010000203.1, from coordinate 4,045 downwards.
GGGCCCCCAGTGTGGGGATCGCCGTTCGCGATCAACAGCTAGACTTTCTCGTTCGGCGCGTTCCGGCGCGGGTCGGGTCTCAGGCTTTGCCTCGCAGCTTGGCCGCCCACCAGCGCAGGCCGACGAACAGGAAGCGCCAGTCCTTCAAGAACTCCGGCGGCTTGCGCTCGAAGGCGTGCCCCACGAGCTGGAACGCCCACCCGGCGACGAACAGCGCCGCCGCCGGTACCCACAGGGACCGCACGCCGAGAGCGGCGGCGAACAGCGCCACAGCCGCCACGATCAGGGGGATACCGATGGTGTGGCAGAGCCGGTTGACCGGATGGCGATGGCTCTCGGCGTACGCCGCGATCCAGTCGCTCCAGCTGCGTTCGCTCATCAGCGCCACGTGCACCTCCCACAGTAAAGATGCCACCCGGCGCCTGCGCGGGCGAGCTTCGCCTGCGTGACGGGGGCGTGGCCTGGCCGATCACCGCCGCGGCGAGGCTGCCAGCGGGCGGGCGCGCGCGATCACTGTCTTCCACGGCTCGTCGCCGATCGCGCTCACCAGAAGCTGGACCTCGTCCAGCAACGTGCCGTGCGACCCCGCGAGCGCGGCGACCGCCGCGAACGGGACCATCACGACCTCACCCTCGGTCGCCCGCAACGCGACGTAGTCGACCTGCGGGATCACCAGGTTCGCGTCGGGCAACCAGCTGGCGAAGCGGGTCTTGCGGCCGTGCCCGGCGTCGCTGCCCTCCGAGATGAACACCCCGGCGTCGCGGAAGTCGTCCGGCACGCCCCACTGCACGCGGCGCATGGTCGCCAGCACCTGGTCGGACAGCGTTTCGGGCGATCCGGCCGCCTCCAGCTCCGCCAGCAGCCGCGCGCCGACGAAACACGAGCGGTTCGGCCCGGGCATCTGCATCGGTCCCTTCCCGTCGCGGATCAGCTTTGCCAGCACGCGGGTCCCGGAGACGGCCTGCTCCTGCATCCAGTCGGCGGTGTGCAGCGGCCGCAGCTCGCCGACCTCGATGGCGCCGAAGTAGTCAGCCTCGACGGTGTCCGCTCCGCAGAGCCCCGCCGCCACCTCGGCGACACGCAACGCGAGATCGCAGTCGTCGGGCGACGCCAGCGCGCGGATCACGATCGTGAGCTTGCCCGCCTGCCACCCGAGCTCCGTCGTGCGGGTCGACCGATGCGCGCGGCAGAGCCCGATGCCGCTCTCGGGCCAGGCCTCGTCGCGGGGCTCGGCGGGCACCATCCGCACGTCGGGGAGCCCGACCGCGGCGCGCAGCGCACGCCAGCTCGGCTCCGCCGGCGCCGCCACCACGAGCTCGTAGCTCACGGCTCACTATACCGCCTGGAATTGCAGGGCTGACACCGGTCCCGGTCGTCCACCGCAACGTCGGGTGGCCGGGCGCAGGTTCGGCCCCTCGAGCGAGCGGGTCAGCGCGGCGGCAACTTTCCCTTGAGGAGATCGCCGAGAGTTCCGAGCTGGCCTGAGGCGCCGGATGCGCGCGCCGCCGCCGCCCGCCCGTCGTCGTCGATCCCCTCGCTGCGTTCGCCGAGAGCGAGCGAGATGCGCCGTCGCTCCTCGTCGACCGCCAGGACCGTGACCGCCAGCGTATCGCCGGGCTTGACCGCCTCGCGGGCGTGCCGAATCGGCCGGTTGGCCCCGAGCTCGCTGATGTGCAGGAGCCCTTCGACGCCGGGGGCCAGCTCGACGAAGGCGCCGAAGGACTCGAGCCGAACGACCTTCCCCTGCGTGACGCTGCCGGCCCGGAGCGTCGCGCTGATCTCCGTCCAGGGATCGCGATCGAGCGCCTTCATCGAGAACGAGATCTGCAGCGGCCGCCGGGGATCGTCGCGTTTCTCGAGGCGCGCGACCTTGACGGTGATCGATTGCCCGACCGAGAGCACGTCGGCCGGACGCGTCCCGCGCGCGAAGGTGACCTCGGACGCCGGCAGCAACCCTTCGATCCCCCCGACGTCCACGAACGCGCCGAAGTCCTTGAGCGCGGTGACGACGCCCGGGAGCACGGCGCCCAGCACCAGCTTGTCCTGCGTCTCGACGGCGCGGGCGCGCGCCTCCTCCTCGAGGAGCGCGCGCCTGGAGAGGACCAGGTTGGTGCCCCGGCGGTCCTCTTCGTAGCGGCTGATGCGAAACGCGAATCGCTGGCCGACCAAGGCCGTCGGGTCCGGCACCGGCCTCAGCTCGAGCTGCGACAGCGGGCAGAAGCCCCGCACGCCCCCCACGTCGACCTCGAAGCCCCCTTTGTTCACGCCCGTGACGAGCCCTTCGACCGGGAGGCCGGTGGTCGCCGCCTCGGCCAGCGCCGCCCGGCCCCGCCCGGCGGTCGCGCCTCGACGGAGCACGACGAACCCTTGCTTCTCACCGAGCGCCACGACGCGCGCCTCGATCGTCTCACCCGAAGCGACCAGCAACTCACCCTGGGCGTCACGGAGCTCCAGCGTCTCGAGCGTCCCTTCGCCGCCCCCTGCCAGCTCCACGACCGTCACCTCCGGGCCGATCGACACGACCTTCCCGCGGACCGTGTCACCGATCGCCAACCGCGCCCGGCGCGGCTTCCCTCGCGCGGCCTGTTCCGACGCCGCCAGCATCGCGGCAAAGTCTTCTTCCGGGGCGTCTCCTGGTCGTTTTTCGGTCATGGGCGCCGCAGTGTAGCGCCCTGGCGAGGCGTTTGGCTCCGGACAAAGGGCCCGCCGGGCCGCGGGGAGTTGGTCGACTCCGCGCGAATCCGCGCTATAGCTCGGGGCAGGAAACGATGCTGGACACCGAACCGACCATCGAGCGGAAGGGGTACTCGGATCATCGCGCGACGACCGTGATGAAGGAGGCGCTGCGCGGGCGGGGCGCCAAGCTCACCCGGGCGGACGCCATCGTCGCTTCCGGGCTCCCCGACGACGAGGCGGGGCGCGCGCTGACCGCTCTGCTCAAGCAGTATCGCAGCCACCTCAGCGCCACCGAGAGTGGCGAGCTGCTGTACGAGTTCGATCCCGCGTTCACGCGCCGTGACGCGAGCTCGTGGCGCGAGCGGAGCGCCGCCGTCGGACGCCGGCTCTGGAAGGGGTTCACCTTCCTGTTCAAGATCGCCATCGTGGCCACCCTGGTCGGCTACTTTGCGCTCTTCGTGGCGATGATGGTGGCGATGATCTTCGCGCGCAGCTCGTCCGACCGCGACGACGACCGGGGAGGCTTCGGCCTCGAGGGTCTGCTCTGGTTCTGGGGGTGGGACACGGGATCGGGCGGCTACGGGTACGCGCGCGCTCGGGGCTGGCCCTCCGGGCGCAAGGCCCGGGACCCGTTCTACAAGCGGGTCTTCGCCTTCGTGTTCGGCCCCCCGACGCCGGCGGTCGATCCGCTGGCGGACGAAAAGCGGATCGTGGCCTACGTCCGGGGCCAGCGCGGGCGGATCGCGGCCGTCGATCTGGTGCGTCTCATGGGGTGGACCTTCCCCCGCGCGGAAGAAGAGGTGACGCGCCTGATGATCGACTACGGCGGTGAGCCGGAGGTCACCGAGGAGGGCGTCGTCGTCTACACCTTCAAGGGGCTCCGCAAGACCGCGGGCGGCGGCGCCGACGCGACCTCCCCCTGCTGGGCTTCCGAGCGGCTCGAGGCAGCGCCGCCGCTCACCGGCAACGCACCGGAGTCCAACGCGCTGATCGGCCTCTTCAACGGCTTCAATCTGCTGGCGCCGTTCTGGATCGTGCCCGCGTTCGAGGCCCGGGTTCACGTCTCGCTCGCGCGCTGGCAGTTTCTCTTCCGGGATTTCCCGCTGGCGTTCTCGGCGATCTTCTTCGCCGTTCCGGCCGGCCGCTGGATCAAGGCCCGCCTCGAGGCGAGTCGGCGTCGCGCCCGCAACGACCGGCGCCTCCTGCTGGGCCGGATCTTCAGCCGCTCGCAGGCGCGGCGTCGCGAGGAGCTGGCACCGACGGCCGCGCTCGGCGCGCTGCTCGACCGCGAGCTCGTCTCGCTCGGCGGCGACATCGCCTCCGAGCCCGACGATCGCGGACAGATCCTCTACACCTTCCCGCGCGTCGA
>DATNDC010000195.1:0-6280 GCA_035607055.1 Polyangia bacterium | reverse complement strand
GCGCCGGCCGTCACCACCACCGACGGGACGAACAACGCGATCGTCTGGTTCATCGACGGAACCAAGCTGATGGGCGTCGACGGCGACACGGGCGCCACGCTGTACGCGGGGACCGACAGCTGCAGCGGCGTGCACAAGTGGACCGCGCCGATCGCGGTCAAGGGGCGGCTCGTCGTGGCGGGCGACGGACACCTGTGCGCCTGGTCGCTCCCCTGACCGGCGCGCGGTCCACGCGAACAATGTAGCCGTCGCAGTTCCGAACAAAGCGACCGGCGGTGATTGCTGTCACCGCCCGCTTCGCCAAAATGGGCGCAAGCTGGATCTGCTTTCGACCGCCGTCGTGTCTGGTTGGTCATCATGTCGCGCTTCTGGATCGCCTCGTTCGCGCTGCTGACGGCCGTCGCCGCCTGCTCGAGCGGCGGCAAGGCCAAGCCCGACGCCGCCGGGACGACGACTCCGCCCGTCGACGCAGGGGCCGGGATGGGAGTCGACATGGGCCCGCTCCCGTTCCAGGTCGATCCGCCCGCCGTCTACCTGGCGAAGGTGAAAAATCTGCTGGTCGGCCTGCCCCCCACTGCGGACGAGGTCGCCCAGGTCACCGCCGATCCGACCGAGCTCGAGCCGCTGGTGCAAGGGTGGATGCAGCTTCCGCAATACGGTCAGAAGATGCAGCGGTTCTTCGAGCTGGCCTTCCAGCAGACGCAGGTGACGTCCGCCGACTACGCCGACCAGTTCTATCCCAAGCAGATCGACGACAACACGGCCACCACGCCGCTCCTCTTGCAAAACCTGGAGTCGAGCTTCGCGCGCACGATGCTGGCGCTCATCGCCGCTGGCCAGCCGTTCACCGCCGCGACGACCACCAACCAGCTGATGATGACCACCGCGCTCAAGGAGCTGTACGCGTTCCTGGACGTCTGGGAGGTCGACGACAACGGCAAGGTCACCGATCGCTTCAAGCAGGCCAACCCGAACCAGCAGATCACCGTCGAGGGAGCGGCGGCGATCCCCATCGCAGAGACGCTCGACGTCACCAACGCCGCGGGCAACTACATGCACTGGTACGATCCCGACGTCACCGCGGCGGGCGCTTCCGTGCCGGGCTGTACGATGGATCCGCTCGTCTACCCGCCGAGCGCGTTCACGCTCCACTGGCTGCTCTACGGCACGCTCGACGGCCACAAGCTGGCCGACGGGACCAACTGCCCGCCCACCGGCGGCAGCGCGACGGCGGCGCAGCTCACCGCGGCCGACTTCTCCGACTGGACGATGGTGACCATCCGACCGCCGGCCAAAGGCGAGGCGACGACCACCTTCTACGACCTGCCGACGCTGCGGACGGCGACCACGCTGGTGCTCTCGATCCCGCGGGTCGGCTTCTTCTCCACGCCCGCCTTCTTCGCCAACTGGCAGACCAACATCAGCAACCAGATGCGGGTGACCATGAACCAGACGTTGATCGTGGCGCTGGGCGCCCAGGTCGACGGCACCGACACGACGCCGCCGCCGGTCATGCCGCCGCCCGGGCTCGACACTGCGCACGCCACCCAGCCGGCCTGCTTGCAGTGCCACGTGACGCTCGATCCGACGCGGTCGATCTTCGCCGCCAGCTATTCGTGGAACTACCACGACCAGCTCGACACGAGCTGGTCGTCCCAGCCGGGCGAGTTCATCTTCCGGGGGGTGGTGGCGCCCGTGGCCAGCATGACCGACCTCGGGAACACGCTGGCGGCCCACCCGTTCTTTGCCGGCGCCTGGGTGGAAAAACTCTGCACCTACGCGAATTCGGGCCCCTGCGACCCGGCCGATCCCGAATTCCAGCGGCTGGTGTCGCTGTTTCAGTCGTCGGGCTACGCCTGGAACACGCTGGTGGCCGAGCTGTTCTCCTCACCGCTCACCACCAACGCCGCGCCGACGGAGACGACCACCGCGCACGGTGAGACGGTGGCCGTCTCCCGCCGGGACCACCTCTGCGCGGCGCTGGACAACCGGCTCGGCCTCGACGACGTCTGCGGCCTGCACGCGGTGACCAAGAAGCAGATGACGGCCACCGTGCCGGAGATCGTTTCGGGCCTCCCTTCCGATGGCTACGGCCGCGGCTCGACGATCCCCGTTCTCCCCAACCAGCCGTCGCTCTTCTTCCGGGCGGCGACCGAGAACATCTGCGCCGCGGTGGCCGCCCAGGTGATCGACGTGGCGGCCAGCAAGCAGGCCGACGGCGGCGTCTACTGGTCGAGCAAGGATCCGAACGGCGCCATCGCCGACTTCGTCTCCACCGTCATGGCGCTGACCCCGTCGGACCCGCGCGCGGCGGCCGCCACCACGCTGCTCGAGCAGCACTTCACGGCGGCGATGGGGCAGGGGGCGACCGCCACCGCGGCGCTGCAGTCGACCTTCGTCGCCGCCTGCCTGGCGCCGTCGGCGGTCGGGATCGGGATGTGAGGAACGCGCCATGATCACCCGCCGGCAAGGGCTGAAGACGACGCTGTTCGGCGCGGGGCTGGTCGGCCTGCGCGCGCTGGCGACCGGGCTGCCGCCGTCGTTCTTGCTCAACCCGCGCCGCGCGTTCGCCGGGGGCGCCGTCCCGGTGTGCGGGTCGAACGCCAAGGCTCAGTACATCATCTTCAACACCTCGGGGCAGGGCGATCCGATCAACGCCAGCGTCCCCGGGACCTACGAAGACGCGAACATCGTCCACAGCACCGACATGTCGATGATGGCGACGCCGTTGACGCTGAACGGCCAATCGACCATGGCGGCCGCGCCCTGGGCCACGCTCCCCCAGAATGTCCTCGACCGGACCTGCTTCTGGCACCTGATGACGAACACACCGGTCCACCCCGAGGAGCCGAACGTCCTCAAGCTGATGGGGGTGACGGCGGCGGGCGAGATGCTGCCGTCGCTCCTGGCGCGCGAGCTCGCCCCCTGCCTGGGGACCATCCAGTCACAGCCGATCTGCCTGGGCGCGACCACGCCCTCCGAGGGGCTCTCCTACGGCGGCGCCCCGCTCCCCATCGTTCCGGCGCTGGCGCTCAAGGCGACCCTCACCAGCGCGCCCGGAGCGCTCACCAACCTGCAGGCGCTGCGCGACCAGACGATGAACCAGCTCTACGACCTCTACAAGAACGGCGCCAGCCCGGCGCAGCAGGCGTTCGTCGACGGGCTGGTCACCTCGCAGCAGCAGGTGCGCAGCATCAACCAGAGCCTGCTCGACGCGCTCGGGTCGATCGCCGACAACACGGCCGCCTCGCAGATCCTGGCGGCCATCACCCTCATCCAGATGAAGGTCTCGCCGGTCATCTCCGTCCACATCCCGTTCGGCGGCGACAACCACCGCGACGTGGGGTTGGCCACCGAGACGTCGCAGACGGTCTCCGGCGTGGCGACGATCGTCTCGCTGATGCAGCAGCTCGCCACGGCCGGGCTGGCCGACCAGGTGACGCTGATGTCGCTCAACGTGTTCGGCCGGACGATCGGCCCTGGCAACACCGATGGGCGGCAGCACAACCCCAACCATCAGGTGTCGTTCACCATCGGCAAGCCGTTCAAGGGCGGCATCATCGGCGGCGTGGCGCCGGTGGGGAACGACTACGGCGCGCTGGCCATCGACTCGAAGACCGGCGCCGCCTCGAGGAGCGGCGACGTCAGCGCGCTCCACAGCCTGGCGGCCTTCGGGCAGACGATGCTGGCCGCGGTGGGCGTCGCGCCCGCCGAGATCTCGAGCGAGGTGAACGTCGGGCCGGTCATCTCCGGCGCGCTCGCTGACGGTCGAGCTCGCGCCGCCGTCCGGCGTCGATGCGGCGGCGCAGCCGGTGTAACCTCGCCCGCATGACCAGATCCCCTGGGGTTTTGGCGGCGCTGATGACGGTCGTCGCGTCCGGACGCGCCGGGGCAGCCGGCCCGGACGTGGGCGGCGTGGCCGCGCCGGCGGCGCGGGTCGAGACCGCCGTCTCCTCGCTGGTCGGCGATCACATGGTCGTGCAGCGTGGGCGTCCGATTCGCCTCGCGGGGACGGACCTGCCCGGGCAGGCGATCCGCGCCACGCTCGCCGGTCGGATCACTCGCGCCAAGACCGGCGCCGACGGCCGCTGGACGCTCGCGCTGCCGGCGCTCGACGCGGGCGGTCCGTTCGAGCTGACGGTCGAGGGGTCGCGCACCCTCACCTTCAGCGACGTCTGGAGCGGCGAGGTCTGGCTCGCCGCCGGGCAGTCGAACATGGAGCTGCCGCTCACGCGCTCGCTCGGCGCCGACGACGCCGTGGCCGGGGGGTGTCCCGGCCTCCACCTCTTCACGGTGGCGCAGACGACGGCCGCCGCGCCCCGGCCCGACGTCGACGGCAAGTGGCAGCTCTGCGACGCCACGGCCGCGGCGGGGTTCTCGGCCGTCGCTTACCACTTCGGCCGCGAGATCCACCGGACGCTCGGCGTCCCCGTGGGGCTCATCCAGGCGACCTGGGGCGGCACGCCCGCCGAGGCCTGGACGCCGCGCGCGGCGCTCACCGCCGACCCGACGCTCAAGCCGCTCGTCGAGGTGCTCGACGCCGTGGAGCACGACCCGCAGCGCCGCGCCGATCTGGCCAAGGCGCTGGCGGCCTGGGAGGCCAAGAACTTCCACCAGGACACCGGCAACCGCGGCGAGCGGATGGGCTACGCCAAGGGGGGCGGCGCCGGCTGGGCGAAGATGGACCTCCCGCAGGTCTGGGAGAACGCCGGTCTGAACATCGACGGTGCAGTCTGGTTCCGCCGGGAGGTGGTGGTCCCCGACGCCTGGGCCGGTCGCGACCTCGCGCTCTCGCTGGGCGCCGTCGACGACTTCGACGTGACCTACTGGAACGGCGAGCGGATCGGCGCCACGGGCGCGGAGACGCCGCAGTACTACGCGGCGCCGCGCCACTACACGGTCCCCGGGCGGCTGGTGAAATCCGGGCGCAACGTGCTCGCCGTCCGGGTCTTCGATCACTATGGCTCAGGCGGCTTCGCCGGGACGCCGGCGCAGCTCTCGGTCGGCCCGAGCGAGCCGGGCGCCGCGCCGCTGCCGCTGGCCGGCCCCTGGCAATACAAGATCGAGCGCCGCCTCCCGCCCGCCAAGGCCGACTGGTCGACGCGCCCGACGGCGCTGGGCGCCGACGATCCGCAGAGCGCCACGGTCCTGTGGAACGGGATGCTGGCCCCGTTGACGGCGTCCGTTCCACTGCCGCTCGCCGGGGTGATCTGGTACCAAGGCGAGTCCAACGTGGGGCGCGCGGCGCAGTACCGGGCGTTGTTCCCGACCATGATCCGCGCCTGGCGAGCGGAATTTCGCGAGCCCACCTTGCCCTTTATTTATGTCCAGCTCCCCAACTTCGACGATCCGCTGGGCAAGGCCTCGCTCGGCGAGGGGGGATGGGCCGACCTGCGCGAGGCGCAAGCGGCCGCGCTGCGCGAGCCGAAGACGGCGATGGCCGTCACGCTCGACGTCGGCGAGGGGACGAACCTCCATCCGCGCGAAAAACACGAGGTCGGGCGGCGGCTGGCGCTGCAGGCGTTGCGCCTCGTCTACGGGCGGGACGTCCTGGCCGCCGGGCCGACCCTGCTGGCGGCCGTTCGCGCGGAGACAGCGATCCGGATTCGGTTCGCGGGCGCCACGCGGGGCCTCGAGACCAGTGACGGCGCACCGCCGCGCGGGTTCCTGATCGCGGGCGCCGATCGCGTCTGGCACCGGGCCTCGGCGCGGATCGATCGCGACGGCGTCGTCGTCTCCAGCCCGGACGTCCCGGCGCCGATCGCCGTGCGCTACGGCTGGGGGAACGACCCGCCCAACACTCTCAAGAACGGCGCCGACCTTCCGGCGGCCCCGTTCCGCACCGACGACTGGCCGGCCGTCACCGCAGCGACGGCCGAGAAGTCGGCGCGCTGAGGCGCGCGCGTTTCCGTCGGGTCGCGAGGAGGAGCACGGCGAGCAGTCCCACGCCGGCCAACTGGCTGGGTCGCGCGCCCCCACCGGTGTCGCAGCTGCATCCGCCCGACGCGCCGCTGGTCGTGGTGCCGCCCGTCCCGGTGCTCGCCTGGCCGCCCGTGCCGTTGCCCCCCGTCCCCTTACCGCCCTTACCTGCCGTCGCACCGGCCCCGCCGGCACCCGAGCCTCCCGAGCCGGACGTGCCGCCCGTTCCGCTGGCGCCACCCGTGCCGGTTCCGGACGCACCGCCCGCGGAGGTGCCGCCGGCACCCGTTCCCGAGGTGCCGCCAGATGCGGAGGTGCCGCCGGTACCGGTCCCCGAGGTGCCGCCAGATGCGGAGGTGCC
>DATNDC010000188.1:0-22347 GCA_035607055.1 Polyangia bacterium | reverse complement strand
TTCAACTACATGGTGGGTGTCTTCGACAACGGTGACGTGACATCGAGCCCGCTCTACTCGGGCCGTCTGCGACTGGCGCTGCTCGATCCGGAGCCGGGCTTCTGGGGAAACGCCAGCTACTTCGGTGACAAGGACATCCTCTCGTTCGATCTGGGCGGGCAGGCGCAACAGCACGGAACCATCGACGGCGACAAGACCTACGCGGACGTGAACGTCGACGGGCTGTTCGAGAAGAAGCTCGCCGGCGGAAGCTGGGCGACCGCCGAGGCGGCCTACTACCACTTCAACCAGGACTCGGGCGCGGTGAGCGACTCGCTCTACGCGCTCCTGGCCTACGCGACCCCGAAGATCGGCGTCGGCAACATCCAGCCCATGGTCCGTTTCCAGTGGGAGAAGGTGAAGGACAACCCGTTGTCCAACCCCTGGAACATCGATGCCGCGGTCTCTTATCTGATCAAGGGTCCGGCGCTCCGAGTGATCGCGACCTACAGCCACACGAAACTTCTGACCATGGATGCGACCACCATGGCTCTTGCGAATGCCACGGCCAACTCGATCCAGCTCGGCGCGCAGGCGATCTTCTTTTAGGCCTTCGCCGCTTCAAAAAAACCAGAAACACGTGACGGGGGAGACATCATGCGACGCATTCAACTGGTAGTGGCCTTGCTGGCAGGCGCGCTCGCCGCGGCCTGCTCCAAATCCGAAGCGCCGGCGCCGGCACCGGGCGCGCAGGCGGCGGCGCCGGCCGCCGCGGCGCCAGCCGACGACAAGGGGCCTATCAAGGTCGGCATCCTGCACTCGCTCTCGGGAACGATGGCGATCAGCGAGACGTCGCTCAAGGACGTGGCGCTCATGACCATCGAGGAGATCAACGAGGCGGGCGGCGTCCTCGGACGCAAGCTCGAGCCGGTGGTCGTCGACCCGGCGTCCAACTGGCCGCTGTTCGCCGAGAAGGCGCGCGATCTCATTCAGAACCAGAAGGTGGCCGTCACCTTCGGCTGCTGGACCTCGGTCTCGCGCAAATCGGTGCTCCCGGTGTTCGAAGAGCTGAACGGCTTGCTCTTCTACCCCGTGCAGTACGAGGGCGAGGAGTCCTCGTGGAACGTCTTCTACACGGGCGCCGCGCCGAACCAGCAGGCTATCCCGGCGGTGGAGTACCTGATGAGCAAGAAGGGGGGCGGCGCCAAGCGCTGGGTGTTGCTCGGCACCGACTACGTCTACCCGCGCACGACCAACAAGATCCTCCGTTACTTCCTGCACTCGAAGGGGGTGGCCGACGAGGACATCCTGGAGAAGTACACGCCGTTCGGGCACAGCGACTACCAGACCATCGTCGCGGACATCAAGAAGTTCGCCACCGGCAAGCGGACGGCGGTCGTCTCGACCATCAACGGCGACTCGAACGTCCCCTTCTATAAAGAGCTCGGCAACCAGGGGATCAAGGCCACCGACATTCCAGTGGTCGCCTTCTCCGTCGGCGAAGAGGAGCTGCGCGGCATCGACACCAAGCCGCTCGTCGGGCAGCTGGCCGCCTGGAACTACTTCGAGTCGATCGACAACCCGACCAACAAGGCCTTCATCGACAAGTGGATGGCCTACGTGAAGAAGAACAACCTGCCGGGCGGCGACAAGCGCGTCACCAACGACCCGATGGAGGCGACCTACATCGGAATTCACATGTGGGCGCAGGCGGTCGAGCAGGCGCACACGACCAACGTGGATGCCGTCCGCCAGGCCGTCGGCTACCAGCACTTCGCCGGCCCCGACGGCTTCGACATCACCATGGACGCCGAGAACCACCACCTGCACAAGCCGGTCTACATCGGCGAGGTGAAGGCCGACGGCCAGTTCCACGTCGTCTGGAAGACGGACGGCCCGATCAAGGCCGAGGCCTGGAGCCCCTACATCCCCGACGACAAGGGGAAGATCGCCAACTGGCTCTACCCCTGGGCGTGCGGCAACTGCACGGCGCCGAAGTACGGCGGCCCGGTGGTCACGGCCGCCAAATAACCGGGCCCGGCAGGGAGACGCACAACTAAGGGCCGGCGCGGGCATGACCTCTAGAAGGCGGCATCTGGTAACCTCCGCGATCGTCGCAGTCGCGGGGGCCGTCTCCTGGTCGAACGCCCACGCCGGCCCCCTTCATGACGCCATCGACGGGCTCGCCTCCTCGTCGGACGACAAGATCACGGAGAGCGTGAACAAGCTGGGCGCGCTCGACGATCCGCGGGCGATCCCGGCGCTCGACGCGCTGATGGACGATCGCCTGCGGATTGGCGCCGACGGGCAGGCTTACATCTGGGATTCACATACGCACGACACGCGCGACCCGCTGACGGGAAGCGCGGTCAACGCGCCCCGGCCGCTCAAGGAGGTCGAGGTGAGCAACGAGATCCGGCGGGTGGCCGATCCGGTGCTCGCGCAGCTCCACCTCGGCTCGCCTGACAGCGAGGTGCGCTTGACGGCCGCCAAGGAGCTGTCGACCGGCGGCTCGGGCGACGCCCCGGCGCTCCTCCGGCGCGCGCTCGCCCGTGAACGCGATCCGAAGGTGCACGACGCCTTGAAGCTCGCGGTGGCGCGCGTCGATCTGGCGAGCGCCGATCCGGCCACCCGCCTCGCCGCCCTCGACGTCATCGCCAAGAGCACCGACGACGATTTTCTCTCCACGCTCCAGCAGATGTTGGCCCCGGGCGACAGCGGCATCCCCCGGGAGCCGGACGCCCGGGTCCGCGCCGCCGCCGTGCGCGCGCGCGACGCGATCGTGTCGCACCAGAAGCTGGTGAGCTTCATCGGCGACCTGCTGCACGGGCTGTCGCTGGCGAGCGTCCTGCTCTTCGCCGCGCTCGGCCTGGCCGTGACCTTCGGGCTGCTGGGCGTGATCAACATGGCCCACGGCGAGATGCTGATGCTCGGCGCCTACGCCACCTACACGGTTCAGACCCTGATGCACGGGTCGCGCTTCTACCTCCTGGCGGCGATCCCGGTCGCCTTCGTGGCCACCGGGATCGTCGGGGTCATCCTGGAGCGGACCGTCATCCGCCACCTCTACCACCGTCCGCTCGAGACGCTGCTGGCCACCTGGGGGATCAGCCTCGGGCTCATCCAGACGATTCGCCTCATCTTCGGCGCCCAGAACGTCGACGTGGCCAATCCGGACTGGCTCGCGGGCGGCGTCGAGATCACCCACGGCCTCGTGCTCCCCTGGGCGCGCGTGGCGGTGGTGGCGTTCGTGGTGGTCGTCTCGGCGGCGGTCTGGTTCCTTCTGCAACGGACCCGGTTCGGGCTGCAGGTCCGCGCGGTGACCCAAAATCGGGCCATGGCCGCCTGCCTCGGAATCCCCACCAAGCGGGTCGACGCGCTGGTGTTCGGGCTCGGCTGCGGGATCGCCGGTCTGGGCGGGGTGGCGCTCTCGCAGCTCGGGAACGTGGGACCCGAGCTCGGGCAGAGCTACATCATCGATTCATTCATGGTGGTGGTGCTCGGCGGTGTCGGCCGGCTGGCGGGGGCCGTGGCGGCGGCCCTGGGCCTCGGCGTGGTCAACAAGCTGCTCGAGCCGCTCTCGGGCGCCGTCCTGGGGAAGATCCTGGTCCTCGTCTTCATCATCCTCTTCATCCAGCGCCGGCCGCAGGGGCTCTTCGCCCTCAAGAGCCGCCTGGAGGACAACTGACGTGGAGCGGTTGCGCGAGATGCACGCGCCGCGCGCCTGGATCTTGCTGGGCGTGGCGGCGCTGCTGCTCGCGGTCGTCGTCCCGCTGGTGGCGCCCGACTACCTCGTCCCGCTGTTCGGAAAGTTCCTCTGCTTCGGGATCGCGGCGCTGGCGATGGACCTCGTCTGGGGCTACGCGGGGATCTTGAGCCTCGGCCACGCGCTCTTCTTCGCGCTCGGCGGCTACGGGATGGGGATGTACCTCATGCGGTCGATGGCGGGTGAGGGCGTCTACCGCAGCCAGCTCCCGGATTTCATGGTCTTCCTCGACTGGCACGAGCTGCCCTGGTATTGGCACGGGTTCCAGAGCTTCCCGTTCGCCGCCGTGATGTCGCTGGCGGCGCCCGGTCTGCTGGCGCTGGTGTTCGGGTGGTTCATGTTCCGCTCGCGCATCCGCGGCGTCTATCTGGCGATCGTCACGCAGGCGCTCACCTACGCCGCGACGCTGCTCTTCTTCCAGAACGCCACCGGCTTCGGCGGGAACAACGGCCTCACCGACTTCAAGCGGATCCTGGGAGCCTCGCTGCGCGAGCCGAGCACCCGCCGGACCCTGTACGTTGCCTCGGCGATCGCACTCGTCGGGGCCTACCTCCTCTGCCGGTTCGTGGTCACGAGCCGCCTCGGACGGGTGGTGCGGGCGGTCCGCGACGCCGAGCTCAAGAGCCGGTTTTGCGGCTACGACTCGACCCACTACAAGCTCTTCATCTGGACGCTGTCCGCCGTGCTCTGCGCGCTGGCCGGCGCGCTCTACGTCCCCCAGGTCGGGATCATCAACCCGAGCGAGATGCAGCCCTCCAACTCGATCGAGATGACGATCTGGGTGGCCGTCGGCGGCCGAGGCACCCTGCTCGGCGCCGTACTCGGCGCCTGGCTGGTCAACGGGGGGAAGAGCTGGCTGACCGCCGCGATCCCCTCCGCCTGGCTCTACGCGCTCGGCGCGCTCTTCGTGGCGGTCACGCTGTTCCTGCCCGAGGGGCTCGTCGGCCTCGGCACCCGCCTCAAGGCGAAGCTGGTCGCGCGCGCCGCCGCGAGGACGCCCGCGGCGCCCCCCTCGGTCGACCCTCCCGCCTCGGCGTCATGAGTGCTATCTCCGTACCATCCATGCAAGACGTAGAGCCAGACGCAGACCGCAGGCCCTCGCCGACGAGCGCTCCCCGCGCCGAAACGGCCCGGCCGCCGCTGGCCCTCTGGGTGGAGAGCCTCTCGGTCAGCTTCGACGGCTTCAAAGCGCTCGACGACGTGACGCTCACCTTGGAGAAGGGCGAGCTGCGCTGCCTCATCGGTCCGAACGGCGCCGGCAAGACGACGCTGATGGACTGCATCACCGGCAAGACCCGCCCCGACAGCGGCGCGGTCTACCTCGAAAACCGGCTCACCGATCTCACCCAGCTCTCCGAGGTGCGCATCGCCCAGCTCGGGATCGGCCGGAAGTTCCAGCGCCCGACGGTGTTCGAGGGACACACCGTCTACGAGAACTGCGAGCTGGCGCTCCAGGGGAAGAAGGGTGTCTTCCGGACCTTGTTCGCGCGTCTCACCGCGGCCGAGCGCGCGCGGATCGACGAGGTGCTCGAAATGATCGGCCTAAAGGACTCGGCCCGGCGTGAGGCCGGTCTGCTGGCGCACGGACAGAAGCAGTGGCTGGAGATCGGGATGCTGCTCGCCCAGTCGCCGACCGTGCTGCTCGTCGACGAGCCGATCGCCGGCATGACCCATGCCGAGACTGAACGGACCGCCGAGCTGCTCACGCGCCTCAGCGGCACCCACACCGTCGTCGTCGTCGAGCACGACATGGAGTTCGTCCGCAGCATCGCGCGGCGCGTGACCGTGTTGCACCAGGGGAAGGTCCTGGCCGATGGGCCGATGGCGCAGATCCAGAAGGACCCGCGGGTCATCGAGGTCTACCTGGGGGATTGATGCTGACGGTCGCCCAGGTCAACCAGTTCTACGGCGGCAGCCACACGCTGTGGGACATCGAGCTCGGGGTCCCCAAGGGGGACTGCCTCTGCCTCATGGGCCGCAACGGCGTCGGCAAGACGACGCTGCTCAAGGTGATCATGGGGCTGCTCCCCGCCGCCTCGGGCGCGATCAGGTTCGGCGACACCACCTTGACTGGAGCGCCGCCGGAGGCGCGCGCGCGCGCGGGCATCGGCTACGTTCCGCAGGGACGCGAGATCTTCCCGTTTCTCACCGTCGAGGAGAACCTGCGCATCGGCCACGGCCGGCGGGGCACCGTGCGTGAGATCCCCGAGCGGGTGCTGACGCTGTTCCCCGTCCTCAAACAAATGTTGCGCCGGCGGGGCGGCGATCTCTCTGGCGGCCAGCAGCAGCAGCTGGCGATGGGGCGCGCGCTGGCGCTCGATCCGCAGCTCTTGATCCTCGACGAGCCGACGGAAGGGATCCAGCCCAACGTGGTGCACGAGATCGGCGACGTGATCCTGCGGCTGGTCGAGGAAGGGGTCACCGTCCTCTTGGTCGAGCAGAAGCTCGCCTTCGCGCGCCGGGTGGGACGGAGCTTCTCCATCCTCGACCGCGGGCACGTGGTCGCCGGCGGCGAGATCAGTGGCCTGACCGACGACCTGGTCCACCGCCACCTCACGGTGTGAGCCGGACGGCGCCACCATGGGGAAGGTGACCATCGAGGCCGAACCGGGCGCGATCAGCGTCGACCCTGCCGTCACGGCGATCGTCATGATCGACATGCAGCGCGACTTCCTCGAGCCGGGGGGGTTCGGCGAGGCGCTGGGGAACGACGTGTCTCTCCTGGCCAAAGCCGTGGCGCCGGCGAAGGCGTTGCTCGCCGCCGCTCGGCGAGCAGGAATGCTCATCGTTCACACGCGCGAGGGACACCGCCCCGACCTGTCCGACGCCCCACCCGCCAAGGTCGAGCGCGGCGGGCCGCGAGCGCGCATCGGCGCGCGCGGCCCGCTGGGACGCATCCTGATCCGCGGCGAGGCCGGCCACGACATCGTCCCCGCGCTCGCGCCCGAGCCCGGCGAGCCGGTCGTCGACAAGCCGGGCAAGGGGGCCTTCTACGCCACCGACCTGCAGGCGATCCTGACCAACCGCGGAATCGAGAACCTGCTCGTCGGCGGCGTGACCACCGAGGTCTGCGTCCACACCACCGTGCGCGAGGCCAACGATCGCGGTTATCGCTGCATCGTCGCCGCCGACGCCTGCGGCTCGTACTTCCCCGAGTTTCACGAGGTGGGCCTGAAGATGATCAAGGCCCAGGGCGGGATCTTCGGCTGGGTGTCGGACTCGGCGCGCATCCTGGCCGCGCTGAACGGCGCTCGCTGACGGGTACCGAAGGAGCCGCTCAGGTCTCCGCGAGCATTCCCTGGCGAATGACGAAGTCGGCGACGGCCTCGACGCCGTCGCCCGCGCGAACGCAGGTGAAGACGAACGGCCGCTCGCCGCGCATCTTGCGGGCGTCGCGGTCCATCACGTCGAGCGAGGCGCCGACGTGCGGCGCAAGATCGGTCTTGTTGATGACCAGCAGATCCGAACGGGTGATCCCCGGCCCCCCCTTGCGCGGGATCTTGTCGCCGCCGGCCACGTCGATCACGTAGAGGGTCAGGTCGGCCAGCTCGGGGCTGAAGGTGGCGGCCAGGTTGTCGCCGCCGCTCTCGATGAGGACCAGGTCGAGCGTCGGGAAGCGCGCTCCCAGCGCGTCGACGGCGTCGAGGTTGATCGAGGCGTCCTCGCGGATGGCGGTGTGCGGGCACCCGCCCGTCTCGACCCCGACGATCCGCTCCTCGGCGAGCGCGCCGCTTCTGACCAGGAACTGGGCGTCCTCCTTGGTGTAGATGTCGTTGGTGACGACGGCGATCTCGAAGCGGTCGCGCAAGCGTTTGCAGAGCGCGTCGACGAGCGCGGTCTTGCCCGAGCCGACGGGGCCGGCCACGCCGACACGTAACGGTTGCAGTCTGGTCATGCGGTCTTCCTGCCTTTCGTCATGAGCGAAACAGGCGCGAGTAGAGCGTCTCGTGGCGCGCGCTGGCGATCGCCTGGCCCGGCGCCGTCGACCCGAGCTCGTCGTCCGGCAGCTCGAGCGCGCGTTTGACGACCGCGGGGATCGCGCGCCCGGCCGCCGCGAGGACGCGCTGGCCGGCGCTCTGCCCCAGCGGCACCAGGCGCACCGCCGCGCTGGTGATCGCTTCCGCCCAGGAGAACCCGTACCCCGCCAGCGCAGCGCCGAGCGGCACCTCGAATCGCGCGGCCCCCAGCGCAAACATCGTCGGGTGGGTGACCTGGAGGTGCGCCGACCAGGGCTTGGCCTCGTCGATCCCGAGTGTCTCCAGCACCCGGGCCAGGGCCGCGCCCAGCAGGCGATCTTCCGCGCGGATCTCACGCGTGGGACGACAGGCGCAAAGCCAGGCGCTCCAGCGGGCGACCGCCACCGGATCTCCGGCGCGCCAGGCGACGATCAGCCTGGCCAGCACCGGCAGGTCGAGCGTCCCGAAGCTCGACTCGAGCAGGCCGAGCAACCAACCCGCCGCCTCCCTCTCGTCGGTGACCCAGCCCTCGGCGACCGCCTGCTCCAACCCCTGTGAATAGGCGAAGGCGCCGATCGGGAGCGCCGGGCTGACGATCTGGAGCAGCCGCACCAGCGCCAGGTCGCCCTCGGCGAAGAAAGGCGCGTCAGGGCTCATGGTGGTGATGGCCTCCCAGGACGGCTGCCTGACCTCCGTGCCGGTAGCCGCCGGATTCGGGCTCGAACGGCGCCTGGCGGACCTCGACCGGGAGACCCAGCTCCGCGACCATGCCGTCGAGCACGTGGTCGTGCTGGTAGGCGAGCCAGCCGGGGCCGATCTGCACCGGCACATGCCGGTTGCCGAGATGGTACGCGGCCCGCGCCAACAGCAGACGGTCGTCGGCCCGCACCCAGGAGAGCGTCTCCTCGGCGGCCCGCACCACGACGCTCAGCTCGCCGCTCTCGTCGCGCAGCCGGTCGCCGTCGCGCAGCTCGGTTCCGCGAGGAAGCAGCAACGCCACCTCGCGCCCGTCGTCGAGCCGTGCGCGCAGCCGGCTGCGCCGGCGCTCGCCGAACGGCAGCGTCAGCGTTCCGGCCGCCGCGCCCGCCGGCACGACCTCGGTCAGTCGGGGGAGGAGGGTCGACGGCACGGTCAAAATAGGAAGTAGCGTTGGGCGAGCGGCAGGGTCTCCGCCGGCTCGCAGGTCAAGAGCTGGCCGTCGGCGCGGACCTCGTAGGTCTGCGGATCGACCTCGATCGCCGGCAGCGCATCGTTGAGGACCATGTCCTTCTTTCGGATGCCGCGGGTCCCCTTCACCGCCACCACACGCTTGGCGAGCCCCAGCCGCGCCGCCACCCCGGCCGCTTCGGCCGCCCGCGAGACGAAGGTCAGACAGGTCGCGTGGCGCGCGCCGGCGAGCGCGCCGAACATCAGCCGGTAGTGCACCGGCTGCGGCGTCGGGATCGACGCGTTCGGATCGCCCATCGGTGCCGCGATGATCATCCCCCCCTTGATGATGCACGCCGGCTTGGCGCCGAAGAACGCGGGACGCCAGAGCACCAGATCGGCCAGTTTTCCAGACGCGATCGAGCCGACCTCGTGCGCGATGCCGTGGGTGAGCGCCGGGTTGATCGTGTACTTGGCCAGGTACCGCCGCACGCGAAAGTTGTCGTGCCGGGCAGTCCCACCTTGGCCGGCCCCGTCTTCGGGCAGAGCGCCGCGCTGCGCCTTCATCTTATGAGCGGTCTGCCAGGTACGGGTCACCACCTCCCCCACCCGCCCCATCGCCTGCGAGTCGCTCGACATCATGCTGATGGCGCCGAGGTCGTGCAGGATGTCCTCGGCGGCGATCGTCTCGCGCCGGATGCGCGACTCGGCGAAGGCCACATCTTCGGATATCCCGGGGTCGAGGTGGTGGCAGACCATCAACATGTC
Organism: Polyangia bacterium; assembly: GCA_035607055.1. Taxonomy (GTDB): domain Bacteria; phylum Myxococcota_A; class Polyangia; order Fen-1088; family Fen-1088; genus JADGRB01. The sequence goes on along the minus strand of DATNDC010000188.1, from coordinate 12,732 downwards.
GAGGTGCTCGTCGACGGTGTTGACGGTGTAGGGCCGCGTCGGGTTGGTCGAGGAGGGCAGCACGTGCGGCACGCCGCAGACCTTGATGATGTCCGGCGCGTGCCCGCCCCCGGCCCCTTCCGTATGGAAGCTGTGGATGGCGCGTCCCTTGAACGCCGCCAGGGTGTCCTCGACGAAGCCCGACTCGTTCAGCGTGTCGGTGTGGATGGCGACCTGGACGTCGTGGGCCTCGGCCACCGACAGGCAGCAGTCGATGGCGGCCGGGGTCGTCCCCCAGTCCTCGTGCAGCTTGAGCCCGACGCAGCCGGCGGCGACCTGCTCGACGAGCGCCTCGGGTCGGCTGGCGTTCCCCTTGCCGAGAAAGCCGATGTTCATCGGAAGCGCGTCCGCCGCTTGCAGCATGCGCGCGACGTTCCAGGGCCCCGGCGTGCACGTCGTGGCGTTGGTGCCAGCGGCCGGTCCCGTACCGCCGCCGATCATCGTGGTCACGCCCGACATCAGCGCGTGCTCCACCTGCTGCGGCGAGATGAAGTGGATGTGCGTGTCGATGGCGCCCGGCGTGAGGAGGCAGCCTTCTCCCGCGACGATCTCGGTGCCCGGGCCGATGACGATGGTGACGCCTGGTTGGACGTCGGGGTTGCCGGCCTTGCCGAGGGCGCTGATGCGCCCGTCCTTGACGCCGACGTCGGCCTTGAAGATGCCGGCCGCGTCCATCACCACGGCGTTGGTGATCACCAGATCGGCGACCTCGGACCCGGCGCGCTGGCTCTGTCCCATGCCGTCGCGGATCACCTTGCCGCCGCCGAACTTCACCTCTTCGCCGTAGATCGTCTGGTCGCGTTCGATCTCGATGACGAGGCCGGTGTCGCCGAGCCGGACGCGATCGCCGGTCGTCGGGCCGTACATCTCGGCGTAGGCGTGACGATCGATGGTCTTCATTTGTCCAGTCTGCCCATCACTTCACCCCGGAAGCCCTGTGCCACGCGCTCGCCGGCGTAGGCCACCAGGTCGACCGTGCGCGTCTGTCCCGGCTCGAACCGCACGGCGGTTCCCGCGGGGACGTCCAGCCGGAAGCCCCGCGCGCTCGGGCGATCGAATTTCAGCGCCGGGTTCACTTCGAAGAAGTGGTAGTGCGACCCCACCTGGATCGGGCGGTCGCCGGTGTTGGCGACCTCCATCGTCCGCGTCTCCCGCCCAGCGTTGAGATCGATGGTGCCCGCGGCCGGCACGACCGCGCCGATTCCCAGCACCTTCTTCACCGGGATCGGTTGGTGGACGGTGACCAGCTTCGTGCCGTCAGGGAAGGTCGCCTCGACCTGCACCTCGGTGACGAGCTCGGCCACCCCCTCCATCACCTCGTCCGCAGCCAGGATGCGGGTCCCTTCCGCCATCAGCTCGGCGACGGTCTTCCCGTCGCGCGCCCCCTCCAGGATGGCGGCCGAGATGAAGGCGACGGCTTCCGGATAGTTCAACTTCAGGCCACGCGCCCTCCGCCGCTCGGCGAGCAACGCGGCGGTGAACAGCAGCAACTTGTCCTTCTCGCGGGGAGACAGCTCCATCCGTCCTCCTAGGTGGCCCAGATCCGCGGCGCCACCGCGGCGCGGCCGAACAGCGCGGGACGGACCAGGGACCAGGCTGCCTGGACGAACGCGCGCGCCCGCTCGGCGCGACCGGCCAGGTGGCGAATGACCAGCACGTCGCCGTCACCGAGGACGGTGGCGCCGGCCTGTTCGTCCGGGCCAAGGCCCGCTGCCAGCGCGCGCACGGCTTCGACGGCGGGCCTTTCGGGCGCGGGCGCGGCGACGATCAGCGTCAGGACCGTGGCGCCGGCGAGCCCCCAGCACGCCTGCTGCATCGCCGCCCCGGCGTCGAACCGACCGCGCTCCACGAGGAGCGGTACCCCGTCGCGCCGCAACTCGAACGCCTGCCGGCACGATCCGCGCGCGAAGGGCTCGGCGCGGGCCGGCAAGCCAAACACGATCGTCTCGGCCCCGAAGAAGCGCGCCCCCGTGCCGAGGTCGACGCGCGTGTCGAGCTCGAGGTTGCAACCGTCATAGAGGATCGTCTCCTGCGGCAGCCACTCGAGCGCCCCGCCCGGCCTGACGGTCAGCGCCTGCGTCTGCCGGGCGGCCGGTCCCAGCGTCCGATAGGCCTTACCGGCGGCCGGCGTCGTCACCAAGGTGTGGGCGCCGTCGCCGACCTGGAGATCGAGCCGCAGCTCGTCGCCCCCCACCAGCCCCCCCGGCGGGTGCAAGAGGTAGACGTGGCAGACCTCGCGGCCCTCGGGAAAGAACGGCCGCTGCACGACGAACGGACCGCGATGCGCGCGCCGCGCGAGCCGCGTTGCGCCCCCCTCGGTGGCAAAGCCCAGCTCCAGCGCCGCGCTCCAGCCCAAGGGATTACTCGGCGGCCGGTTCGAGCCAGGTGTTGGGCTTCTGCCAGATGACCAGGACGAGGCAACCGTTCGGGCTCTCGACCGTATGGCTCGACCCGGCGGGATTGACGACGTGCGCTCCGGCCGGGTAGACGCCGCGCTGATCGCGCTGAGCTCCGCTGAGCACGTAGACTTCCTCGACCGCCTCGTGACGGTGCGCCGGAACCATCCCGCCCGGAGCGTAGCGGAGCAGCACGCCCGATTCGCCGCTGCCGTCGCCCCACAGCCGGTGAATCTCGACCCCCTCGCGGAACGCCTGCCAGGCGAAGTCGGGCGCTTCGGCGCGCGCCCGGAGCTCGTCGAGACGGAGGTCTTCACGTTTCATCCTGTGGGAGGTCCGAAGGGTCTCGCCGTGCCGTCAACCGTGTCCTGCCATGTGGCGTCCGATGACGGCCAGGTCGGCCTCGGCGATGGGCGTCTCGTGCACCGCGCGCCCCTCGCTGATGACCACGATACGATCGCTGAGCGCGAAGATCTCGTCGAGGTCGGCGCTGATGAGCAGCACGGCCGCTCCCCGATTCCGCGCCTCCATGAGGCGGGAGCGTATCTCCGCCACCGCGGCGAAGTCGAGCCCGAAGCAGGGGTTGGAGGCGATGAGCAGCGCAACCTCGTCGGAGAGCTCGCGCGCCAGCACCGCGCGCTGCACATTGCCGCCCGAGAGGCTCCCGATCGGCGCGTCGGGCCCGGGCGTGCGGATGCCGTACTCGGCGATCAGCGACTCGGCCCGCTTGCGCAGGGCCCGCCCGCTGACCAGCGCTTTCAGAAAGGTGAACGGATGGCGGTCGAAGCGGCGGAAGCCCATGTTCTCGGCGACCGACATCGCCGCGACGCAGGCGTTGCGCAGCGGCTCGTCGGGGAGGCAACGGACCTTGAGCGCGCGCATCTCCGCCCGCCGGGCGCCATAGGCGACGCCGGAGACGGCGATCTTCCCCCCGCGGGCGTCTCGCTGGCCCGCCAGCACCTCGACCAGCTCCTCCTGACCGTTGCCCGATACGCCCGCCAGCCCGACGATCTCGCCGGCCCGCACCTTCAGCGAGAGCTTGGTGACGGCTGGCGTTCCGAGGTCATCGTCGGCCGAGAGCGCGTCGATCTCCAGCACCACCTCCTCTCGCGGCGGCGCGCTGCGCGTTCCGCGCGCGCGGGGCGGCTCTTCGCCGACCATCATGCGCGCCATCGCCTCGGGGGTGAGCTCGGCCACCCGTCCGCGGCCGGCCGGGCGCCCTCGACGAAGGACGGTGACCTCGTCGGCGAAGGCCATCACCTCGCGGAACTTGTGCGAGATCATCAAGATCGTCAGCCGGCGGGCGCCGTCCTGCTTGGCCATCCCGCGCAAAAGACCCAGAACGTCGTCGGCCTCGTCGGGTGTCAGGACCGAGGTCGGCTCGTCGAGGATGATGATCGAGCTGCCCAGGTAGAGCTGCTTCAAGATCTCCAGCTTCTGCTTCTCGCCCGCGGCGAGCGTCCGCACGGGCCGCGCCGGATCGAGCTTGAAGGGCATCCGGGCCATGAACTCCCCGACCTTCTTCCCTTCGGCTGCCCAATCGAACACCAGCGGGTGAGCGCGACGCGACAGCACCAGGTTCTCGGCCACGGTCATGTTGTCGACCAGCGTGAAGTGCTGGTACACCATCCCGATGCCGAGCGCGGCCGCATCGCGCGGGCTCTTGATACGCGCGGTGACGCCGTTCACCAACACCTGACCGGCGTCCGCCGGGTAGTAACCCATGATGCACTTGACGAGCGTGCTCTTGCCGGCTCCGTTCTCGCCGAGCAGCGCGTGCACCGACCCCCGCTCGAGCCGCAGTGAGACGTCGTCGAGCGCCAGCACCGGTCCGAACTGCTTGCCGATCCCGATCGCCTCCAGCACCGGCGTGGCCGCGTCGACGACCGCGCGCGCGCCGTCGTCGAGCTCGAGCGTCACGGCAGGGCCTCGAGCAATGCGCGCGAGCTGGAGATGGTCCCGAACACGCCGTTCTGCATCTTCACCATCTTGATCGCCGCCGCGTGGTTGCCGGAGTCCGTGGCGGCGCAGCAGTCCTCGAGCAGCAGGCACTCGTAGCCGCGGTCGTTCGCCTCGCGCATCGTCGTATGGACGCAGACGTCGGTGGTGATCCCAGTCAGCACCAGGTTGGCGATCCCCCGCTGGCGCAGGATCAGATCGAAGTCGGTCGAGCAGAAGGTCCCCTTGCCCGGCTTGTCGATGATCGTTTCACCGGGCAGCGGCCCGAGCTCGGGGATGATCTCCCAGCCCGGTTCGCCGCGGACCAGGATGCGCCCACAAGGACCCTGGTCGCCGATCCCGACCCCTTCGTTACCGGGCGTCCGGCGCGAGCGCCAGCGCTTGTTGGCCGGCAGGTCGGCGAGATCCGAGCGGTGCCCCTCGCGGGTGTGGATGATCGGGTAGCTCCCCGCCCGCATGCGGGCCAGGACCCTCCGGATCGGCTCGATGCAGGCCCGGGTCAGGCCGATGTCGTAGCCGAGCAGATCGATGTAGCCCCCCTTGCCGCAGAAGTCAGTCTGCATGTCGATGACCACCAGCGCGGTGTTCTCGCGCCGCAGATCGCCGTTCCAGGGCCAGGGATAGGGATCGCCGGGCACATAGCGAGGGTTCTCGACGGCCTCGTGGGGCATCTCTTTGGCTCTCTCTTTCATCTGGCCACCTGCAGCTCGGCCGGCTGCCCGACGAGCGCCCGATCGCGCGAGCTGGTGAGCACGATGATCAGCAGCGTCAGCGCGTAAGGCGCGGCGTTGAAGAGGTAGTACCCCGACGTCACCCCCACCGACTGCAGCGCCGGCCCGAGCGCGCTCGCGGCGCCGAAGAGCAGCGAGGCCCAGAGGCAGCGCACGGGATCCCAGCGCGCGAAGATCACCAGCGCGACGGCCATCAATCCCTGCCCGCTGGAGAGCCCTTCGTTCCAGCTGCCCGGATAGAAGAGCGAGAGGAACGATCCGCCGACGCCGGCCAGAAAACCACCGGCCATCGTGGCCAGCAGGCGTACCCGGGCCACGTCGTAGCCCATGGCGCGCGCCGTGTCGGCGCTCTCGCCGACCGTGCGGAGGATGAGGCCCCAGCGCGTGCGCCGGAGCAGGAACCGCACCGCCACCGTGGTGACGAGGCCGAGCACGAACAGCGCGTTCACCCGCAGGGCCGAACGGACCGGCGCCGAGCCCGACCACCACCCGAGCGACACCGCCGGCAAGTGCGGCGCGGTCGGCCCCACCAGCGGTTTGCCGAGGAAGAAGGCCAGGCCGACGCCGAACAACATCAGCGCGATCCCCACGGCGATGTCGTTCACCCGCGGCCGCGCGCAGAGCCAGGCGTGCAGCGCTCCGAAGACGACGCCGCAGGCGCCGGCGGCCAGGACGCCCAGCCAGGGCGAGTTGGTCAGGTAGGAGACACCGTAGGCGGCCATCGCCCCCATCACCAGCGTCCCCTCGAGGCCGAGGTTTATGCGCCCGCTCTTTTCGGTCAGGCACTCGCCGAGGCTGACGAACAGGAATGGCGTGCTGATCCGGATCGCGCCACCGACCATCCCCAGCGCGACGCCGCCGGCCGCGCTCATTCCGTCACCGCCCGGGCCGGCAGGCGCCGCCACCTTCGCCCGTAGAGCGAATCGGAGAAGAGGATGGCGATGAAGATGACGCCCTGGAGGACGTTGACCGTCGCGTCGGGGAGCTCGAACACCCGCTGCAGGAGGCCGCCGCTGGCGCCGATGCCGCCCAGGAGGAGCGCGACCGGGATGACCCCCAGCGGGTTGGCGTGCGCGATGAACGCCACCAGCACGCCCGTGTAGCCGTAGCCGGTCACCAGCGCCGCGTTGGCGTTGCCGTGAATGGCCGCCACCTCGACCGCGCCCGCCAGCCCCGCGCCGAGGCCGCCCAGAAACGTGGCGACGACGATGAGGCGTCGCACCGGGAGCCCGTTGAGCAGCGCCGCGCGCACGTTCCCGCCCACCATGCGGGCCGAGAAACCAAACGTCGTGCGCTGCATGAGGAACCAGGCGATGAGGCAGGCGATGAGCCCGAACCCGAGCCCCCAATGAACGTCGAGGCCAGGCAGGTTCCCCAGCATGTTGTCGTCGCCGATGGGGAACGTCGACGGCTTGTTGAGGCTGGCCGGATCCCGCAGCGGCCCCTCGACCAGGTGATTCAGGAGCGCGATGGCGATGTAGTTCAGCAGCAGCGTGCTGATCGTCTCGTTCACCCCCCGGTAAGCGCGCAGCGCGCCCGCACCGGCCGACCAGAGGCCGCCCACGAGTGCGCCGGTCACGAACATCGCCAGCTTCACCGAGAACGGCGAGTGCAGGTGGATGCCGATCGCGGCCGCCGCCAGCCCGCCCAACACCATTGCCCCCTCGCCGCCCAGCACCACCAGGCCGAGTCGCAGGGGAATCGCAGTCGCCAGCGCGGTCAACATGATGGGCGCCGCCCGCTGGAGCGTGTTCTGGAACGAGAACCAGGTCCCGAACGAGCCCCGGTACATCTCGTGATAAACCGCCAGCGCGTTGCGCCCGGTCAGCGCCACGAAGATCCCGAACACGACCAGCGCGGCGGCGATGGCGCCGAGCGGGATGGCGACCGACTCGATCGCCCGGCGTCTGGCGGCGCGACGACCCTCGGCGGAGGCAGCGGCCTGCGCCTCCGCCTCCGGCGACTTCTCCGTCGCCGGCGAGAGCGCGCCGATGGTCACGCCGATCCCCACGCGGGCCCTCCTAGTGGGTCTTCCCGACCACGCCCTCGACCAGGTAATCCATCTTCTCGAGCGCGATGTCGGTTTGCTTCTCCTCGGTCCCGGCCGGGATCACGATCTTGCCGGCGTTGTCCTTGAGCGGGCCCTTGTAGACGACCATCGTGCCGGCCATGAACCTGGCCTTGGCCGCGTCCGCCTTCTTCCGGGCGGCCGCCGAAACGGCCTTGCCATAGGGGGAAACCTTGACGAATCCCTCCTTGAGACCGCCGCGCAGCAGGTGCGGGTAGGTCTGGCCGTTCTGAATCATGTGGACGTAGTCCGTGTAGACCTTCGCCCAGTTCCACTCGGCGCCGGTCAGGTAGCCCTTGGGGGCCAGCGCCGACTGGTTGGCGTGGTAGCCGGTCACGAAGACGCCACGGCGCTCGGCCGTCTCGACGATCACCTTGGGAGAATCAACGTGCATGGTCAGCACGTCCGCGCCCTGATCGATCAAGCTGTTGGCCGCCTCAGCCTCCTTGACGGGCATCGACCAGTCGCCGGTGAAGATGACCGTCGTCGTCACCTTCGGGTTCACCGAGCGGGCCCCCAGGGTGTAGGAGTTGATGTTGCGCAGGACCTGCGGGATCGGCTTGGCGGCGATGAAGCCGAGCTTGTTCGACTTGGTCGTCATCGCGGCCACGATCCCCGAGACGTACTCCGCCTCGTCGATGTACCCGAAGTAGCTGCCGACGTTGGTGGGGTGCTTCCCCTCCTGGTAGAGGCCGCCGCAGTGCAAGAAGGTGACGTTCTTGTTCTTGGTCGCTTCCTTGAGGATGTGCGGGTCGAAGTAGCCGAACGACGTGGGGAAGAGCAGCGTCGCGCCGTCCAGGTGGATCATGCTCTCCATCGTCTTCTGGACGGCGACGGTCTCGGGGACCATCTCCTCCTCGCGGATCTTGACGCCCGGCAGCTTGGCGACGGCCGCCGCTCCCTCGGCGTGCGCCTGGTTGTAGCCGTAGTCGGTCTTGGGACCGACGTAGATGAAGCCGATCGTCAGCGGGGAGGCCGCCACCGCATCTCCGCGGCGGCCACCCTCCGGCAGGAGGCCGAGCACCAGCGCCAACGCGGCCCCCGCCGCAAGCCTCTTCGCGATCCAGCTGCCGAACGGTCGGGTTTTCCTCATGGATTCCTTATAGGCGCGCCAATGTTTCTTGGACTTTTCGAAGAGCTGGGACATTCGTAACTTCGTCCGGATCGGCCGCCTCATCCGTTGTCGAGGGCGATCCGATCCGTCATCCTGCCCAGCCGAGATGACGCCCGGCCCCGATTTGCCGCCCCCGGTCGAGACCATAGAGCGCGCGCTGTCGGAGATCGCGCGGCGAGGTGACGACGGCGTCTGGATCACCGTCACGCCCCGCGAGCGCCTGCTGGCGCGCGCGCGCGAGCTCGAGCAGCGGCAGAGCGCGGGCGACGCGCTCCCGCTCTTCGGGCTGACCTTCGCGGTCAAGGACAACATCGACGTGGCGGGGCTTCCGACGACGGCCGCCTGCCCGGCCTTCAGCTACCTGCCCGTGACGGACGCGCCGGTGGTCCGCCGCCTGCTCGACGCCGGGGCGCTCTGCCTGGGCAAGGTCAACCTCGACCAGTTCGCCACCGGCCTGACGGGGACGCGCTCTCCCTACGGGGTCTCGAAGAACCTCTTCGACGGCCGCTTCATCGTCGGCGGATCGAGCTCGGGCTCGGCGGTGGCCGTCGCGGCCGGTCTGGTCGACTTCGCGCTCGGCACGGATACGGCAGGGTCGGGCCGCGTTCCAGCCGCGTTCAACAACATCGTGGGTCTGAAACCGAGCCGGGGACTCCTCAGCACGACCGGGGTCGTCCCGGCCTGTCCGTCGCTCGATTGCCTTTCGATCTTCGCGCTGACCGTCGAGGACGCGGTTCGGGTCGCTGCCGTCGCGCGCGGGTACGACGACGTCGATTGCTTTTCGCGCCCAGAAGCGGACACCTTCCAGTTCACGATGGGCGCCCGCCCCCCTCGCTTTCGGTTCGGCCTTCCCCGAGCGAGCGCCCTCGACTTTCTGGGCGACGGCCACGCTGCCGAACAGTTCGCCCGCGCCGTGGCGGGGCTGGCGGCGCTTGGCGGCGAGCAGGTGGAGGTCGACTTCGCCCGGTTCCGCGAGGCCGGCGAGCTGGTCTACGGCGGCGCGTTCGTGACCGAGCGGCTCGTCGCCGCCGGACGCCTGCTGGCGGAGCACCCGGACGCGCTCGTCGCCCCGGTTCGCGGCATCCTGGAGGGCGCAACGTCGATCCGAGCCGGGGCGGCGCTCGAGACGGCTCGGCAGCTCGCCCGCACCCGCCGCCACGCCGCCCGCGTCTTCGCCGGCCTCGACTTTCTCTTCGTCCCCACGACACCGACCATTTTCCGTATCACGGAGGTCGAGACCGATCCGCTGCGGCTCAACACGGCGCTCGGCATGTACACGACGTTCGTCAACCCGCTCGATCTGGCGGCCGTCGCGATCCCCACCGGCATTCGCGGCGACAACCTCCCCGGGGGAGCCACGCTGATCGGACCCTGGGGCAGCGACGCACGCCTGGCAACTTTCGCGTCGGCGCTTCACCGCGCCACGTCGACCAAGTTGGGCGCCACCGAGAAGACATTCCCGGCGGCCCGAGCAACGATGGCACCGTCCCCGCCCGACTGGATCCCGATTGCCGTTCTCGGCGCTCATCTGTCAGGAGAACCCCTCAACCACCAGTTGACCGCGCTGGGAGCAAAGTTCGTGCGCGCGGCGCGCACGGCGGCGCACTACCGCTTCTACGCCTTGCCCGACACGATGCCCCCCAAGCCGGGCCTGGCGCGCGTTCCGGCCGGGGGCGCGGCGATCGATCTCGAGATCTGGTCGCTGCCGCCGGCAGCCTTCGGGACCTTCGTCGCCGGCATCCCCGGTCCTCTCTGCATCGGTCGGATCGAGATCGAGGACGGCTCGCTGGTGAGCGGGTTTCTGTGCGAAGGCCACGCGCTCTCGGGCGCCCGTGACATCTCGGAGTTCGGGGGCTGGCGGGGATACCGCCGATCGCTCGTCCCATCACAGCTGGGCTAACAGGCCCGGTCCAGCGGTCGAGTAGCCGGGGCCCGTCCGCTCAACGGTGCGCTGGATGACGTCGCCGATCGGTCCGCGACAGACCCGAGGTATGTTAACAAACGGGCAAACCACGACCAGCGGCTTGCGACGGCATGAGTTGTCCCGACGCCAATAAGATCATCGCTTTCGCGGAAGGATGGCTGCCGGAGCCGGAGCGGCTGGCCGTCGCCGTCCACCTCGACACCTGCGAGTCGTGCCTGGCGGTGGTGGCGGGCATTCACGCCTCGAACGCCGGCGAGCGGCCCGTCGCCGCCAAACGACCCGAGGTGACCCCGGGAACCGCGGTCGGACGCTACCTGCTCCTCGAGCGCGTGGGCGCGGGGGGAATGGGGGACGTCTACGCCGCTTACGATCCCAAGCTCAGCCGAAGGGTGGCCCTCAAATTGATGAGTGAGCGGGTCGCATCGCCGATCGCTGCCGCACGATTCGCGCGCGAAGCCCAGGCCGTCGCGCGGCTTTCGCATCCCAACGTCATTGCCATCCACGACACCGGCGAGTTCGCCGACCGCGTCTACCTGGCAATGGAGTTCGTCGAGGGTCAGACGGCGGCCGATTGGCTGACGGCCAACCCGCGGCCCTGGCGCGAGATCCGAGACGTCTTCGTCGCGGCGGGAGCGGGGCTGGCCGCGGCGCACGAGGCGGGGCTGGTCCACCGGGACTTCAAGCCGCACAACGTGATGGTCGGGCGAGACGGCTCGGTCCGGGTGATGGACTTCGGGCTCGCCGCCGACGTCTCCGAGGTCGATCCAGACGATGCCCCGCTTGGTTCCGACTGGTCCACGTCGGAGCAGACGACCCACACGCTGGCCTTGACCCGCACGGGCGTGCTGATCGGGACGCCCGCCTACATGGCCCCCGAGCAGTTCCTGCGTCAGAAGGCGAGCGCGCGGACCGACCAGTTCAGCTTTTGCGTCGCTCTTTACGAGGCCCTCTACGGCCAGCGGCCCTTTCCCTCGGATTCCCTGGCGACGCTCGTCGACGCCGTGACCGCCGGTCGGGTGCGAGAGCCGCCGCGCGGGGCGCGCGTTCCAGCTTTCTTGCGCCGCATCTTGCTGCGCGGAATGGCCGTCGATCCCCAAATGCGCCATCCCTCGATGACCGAGCTGCTGAAAGAGCTGCGGAAAGATCCGCAGCGCAGGCGCCGGAACGGGGCGCTCGGGGCGGCGCTGGCGGCGCTGGTCGTCCTCGGCGCGGTTGGTGCACAGCGGGCGTCGACGCGCGGCCAACGCATGTGTCGCGGGGCCGCCGACCGGTTGGCCGGCGTCTGGGAGCCGGGCGGCGCCGGCCCCCGACACGACGCCATCCGGAGGGCCCTCTTGGCGACCGGCAGCTCGTTCGCCGAGGAGACCTGGCAGCGCGTCGCGACGTCGCTCGACGACTACGGCCGGCGATGGGCCGCCATGTACACCGACGCCTGCGAGGCGACCCGCGTGCGCGGCGATCAGTCGGAGGAGGTGCTGGACCTGCGAATGAGTTGCCTCCAAGGGTCCCGCAATGCCATGCGGGCCGTGGGCGACGTGCTGGCCCGCGCCGATTCCTCGACGGTCGTCCACGCGGTCGACGCCGTGCAGAGACTCCCCTCCTTCGAGCGCTGCGCCGATATCGCGGCTCTCCGCGCGGTGGTGCCGCCCCCCACGGACCGCGCGCAGCGCGCGCAGGTCGAGGCGCTGGAGACCCGCCTCGCGGATCTGAAGGCGCTCTTCGCCAGCGGGCAATGGGCGACGGCACGCGCTCAGGCTGCCCCGCTGGTCGCCCAGGCGCGCCTGGTCGGCTATCAGCCGCTGCTGGCGGAAGCGCTGGCGGCGCGCGCTTGGGTCGAGACAGAGTCGACCAATTCCGGAGCCTCGCCCGAATTGCTCGAGGAGGCACTCTGGCTCGCGCTCGCGGTGGGGCGCGACGACATCGCCACCGAGTCAGCCGCGCAGCTGGTGGCGCTCTCGGGCTATCGCTTGGGCCGACAGGAAGAGGCCTCCCGCTGGGAGCGCGTGGCAGCCGCCCTGCTCCAGCGGATCGGTCCAGGGCACGAACGGATCGCGGCTTGGTTCTATCAGAACCGCGGGGCCGTCCTCGAACGGCGGGGAGAGTACCAAGCGGCGCTCGCCGATTTCAACAAGGCGCTGGCGCTGAAACGAATGGTCGTGCCCGCCGACCCTCCCGACATTGGCGCCACGTTGCTGTCGATTGCCAACACCGACAACGACATCGGCGAACATCAAGCCGCGCTCGTTTCGGCGAACGAGGCCATCGGCGACTATCGGAAAGCCTACGGCCCCAACAGCCCTCAGGTGGCCCATCCGATGGAGATTCGGGGCGAATCGTTCGAGGCCCTGGGCCGCTATTCGGAGGCCGAGAAAGATCTCCGCGAGGCTGCCGATCGGTGGAGCGGCTGGCTGGGCCCGGATCATGTCTGGGTCGCGTACGCCCTCACCCCGCTCGGAAAGACCCTGCTCTCCGAAGGTCGTCCTGCTGACGCGACCTCGACG
>DATNDC010000183.1:0-18658 GCA_035607055.1 Polyangia bacterium | reverse complement strand
CGTCCGGAGCGGCGTCCCAGGGCCGTCTTCGGCCCGGGGAAAGCGAATCACGCGGCCTCCCGACCCAGCCTCGATCGATCTCATCGACGCCGATTATCGCAGCGCGCGCGAAGTGGTTGCGTCGCTCGCGGCGTTACCTTTCGCCTCCGCCGACGTGAAGAGTGAACGAGGAGGGACCCATGGCCAAAGCGTTGCCGTTCATCAGTTGGAACCGGCCGGTGGGCAAGGATGCGGAAGCCTGGATGCGCGGGGAACGTCGGCGCCCCGCCGGGCGCGCGCGCACGGTCCGTCAGCGCTTCCAGGCGCGCAGGATCTCGTCGACGCGCTCGTTGGCCGCGGCGTCGACGGCCTGGCGCGACTTGTCGGCGTCGAACCAGGCGACCGTCCGCTTGATCCCCTCGGCGAAGGGGATCTCGGCCTGCCAGCCGGGGACGAACGACTTCACCTTGCTGTTGTCGAACAGCGCGCACCAGCTCTTGTCGCCAAGGAGGCCGGCGCCCGTGTCGGGGTCCAGCTTCGCGATGAACTCGCTCGGGACGTGGACCAGGTTCGGCTCGGCGCCGGCGGCGCGGCCGACCAGGCGCAGGATCTGGTCCCAGGTCAGCCACTCGTCGGAGGTGACGTGGAAGGCGTGGCCGATGGCGCGCGGATTGCCGCACAGGCCCAGGAAGGCGCGCGCAAAATCGTCGGCGTGGGTGAGCGTCCAGAGCGACGTCCCCTCGCCGTGGATGATGACCGGCAGGCCGCGCCTTATCCGATCGATGATGGTGTAGTCGGACTTGCTGACCGCCACCGGGACGATGGTGTCGTAGGTGTGCGAGGGGCGGACGATGGTCATCGGGAAGCCGCTGCCCCGGTGGGCGCGCATCAGCGCCTCCTCGCAGGCGATCTTGTTGCGCGAGTACTCCCAGTAGGGGTTCGAAAGCGGCGTCGACTCGGTGATCATCGGGTGCGCCGGCGGCTTCTGGTACGCCGAGGCGCTGCTGATGAAGATGTACTGGCCGATCGTTGTTTGCTCGGTGGCGCTCTCGGGACCGCCGGCGAACCAGGCCAGATCGCGCTCGACGTCCGACGGCAGGAAGGCGATCCAGTCGACCACCACGTCGTAGCGCGCGCCCCGCAGCGCCGCCGGGGGGACGCCGCTGTGGATGTCGTGCTCGATGACGCGGACGCCGGCGGGGAGCGGGTGCTTGCGGCTCTTGCCGCGGTTGAGGAGGTGCAGCTCGTGCCCCTTTTCGACCACCAGCTTGCTGAGCGTCGAGCTGATGTTCCCGGTACCGCCGATGAACAGGATCTTCATGGCCGGCAGTATATATTCGACCGTCATGCCTTACGACCACAGCACCGTCGAGCCGAAGTGGCAGGCCCGCTGGCGCGACGCCGGCCTGCACAAGACCCCCACCGATCCGAAAAAGCCGAAGTTCTACGCGCTCGACATGTTCCCCTACCCTTCGGGCGCCGGCCTGCACGTCGGGCACTGCGAGGGGTACACCGCCACCGACGTCATCACGCGCTGGAAGCGGATGCAGGGGTTCCGCGTGCTCCACCCGATGGGCTGGGACGCCTTCGGCCTGCCGGCCGAGAACTACGCCATCAAGCACGGCGTGCACCCGCGCGTCACGACGGCGGCGGCCATCGCCAACTTCAAGCGGCAGATCGACTCGGTCGGCTTCGCCTACGACTGGGATCGCGAGATCGACACCACCGATCCGGCGTACATGAAGTGGACGCAGTGGATCTTCCTCCAGCTCTACGCGCGCGGGCTGGCCGACGAGGCGGTCATCCCCATCAACTGGTGCCCCAACGACAAGACCGGCTTGGCCAACGAAGAGGTCACCCAGGGGCGCTGCGAGCGCTGCGGGACGCCGGTCGTCCGCAAGGACATGCGGCAGTGGATCCTGCGCATCACGCGCTACGCCGACCGGCTGCTCGCCGACCTCGACACGCTCGACTGGCCGGCGTCGACGGTGGCGATGCAGCGCAACTGGATCGGCCGTAGCGAGGGGGCCGAGGTGGTGTTCGCCAGCGCCACGCCGGTCGCCGGCAAAGAGATCCGCGTCTTCACCACCAGGCCCGACACGCTCTTCGGCGCGACCTACATGGTCCTCTCGCCCGAGCACGCGCTGGTGGCCGAGCTGACCACGCCCGAGCGACGGGCGGCGGTCGCGGCGTATCAGGAAGAGGCGCGCCGCAAGAGCGACCTCGAGCGGACCGATCTGGCCAAAGATAAGACCGGCGTCTTCACCGGCGCCACGGCGACCAACCCGGTCAATGGCAAGCCGATCCCGATCTGGATCGCCGACTACGTGCTGGCCACCTACGGCACGGGCGCCATCATGGCCGTCCCGGCGCACGACGAGCGCGACTTCGCCTTCGCCAAGAAGTTCGCTCTGCCGATTGTGCAGGTCATCAAGCCCAAGGACGGGAGCACGCCCGCTCCCGACGCCGCCTTCACCGACGAGGGGGTGAACGTCAACTCGGGCCCGCTCGACGGCCTGCCGACGCCGGAGGCCAAGCGAGCCATCACGCGCGACCTCGAGGCGCGCGGCGTCGGCAAGGGGGCCGTCAGCTACCGGCTGCGCGACTGGGTCTTCTCGCGCCAGCGCTACTGGGGCGAGCCGATTCCGCTCGTCCACTGCCCGAAGGACGGCGTCGTCCCGGTTCCGGAGTCGCAACTGCCGGTCACGCTCCCCGACGTCGAGCGCTACGCGCCGACCGGGACGGGCGAGTCGCCGCTGGCCGCCATCGACAGCTGGGTCAACACCACCTGCCCGAAGTGCGGCGGTCCGGCCAAGCGCGAGACCAACACGATGCCGCAGTGGGCGGGGTCGTGCTGGTACTACCTGCGCTACCTCGACCCGAAGAACGCCACGCGCGCCTGGGATCCCAAGGCCGATCAGGAATGGATGTCGGTCGATCTCTACGTCGGCGGCGCGGAGCACAGCGTGCTCCACCTGCTCTACGCGCGGTTCTGGCACAAGGTGCTCTTCGACATGGGCCTCGTGCACACCAAGGAGCCGTTCCAGAAGCTGCGCCACCAGGGGACGGTGCTGTCGTACTCGTATCAGGACGGCATGGGCCGCTACCACGAGGCCTCCGAGGTAGAGATCAAGAACGACAAGCCGTTCCTCAAGGCGACGGGCGAGCCGCTCACGATGGCCGTCGAGAAGATGGCCAAGTCGAAGATGAACGGCGTCAATCCGGACGACGTCATCCGCGACTACGGCGCCGACGTCATGCGCCTCTACGAGATGTTCATGGGCGAGTTCGAGCTCCCCAAGCCGTGGGACCCGCGCGCCATCGAGGGCGTGAACCGGTTCAGCAAGCGCGTCTGGCGCTTCTGCGAGGAGTTCGAGGCGGCGAAGGCGCCGGCCGACGATCCGAACCTGCGCCTCCGGCACAAGACCATCAAGCGGGTGACGACCGACCTCGAACGGATGCAGTTCAACACCGCCATCGCTGGCCTCATGGAGTACGTCAACGAGCTCGGCAAGACCGGCGCCGCGCGCGAGGACCTGCTCACGCTGGTGAAGCTGGTCGGCCCCTTCGCCCCGCACCTCGGCGACGAGTGCTGGGAACGCCTCGGGGGCCCAGAGAGCGGCGCCAGGTTCCTGCTCGAGGCCGCCTGGCCCACCTACGACGACGCGCTCACCATCGACGAGCGGGTCACCGTCGGCGTCCAGGTCGACGGCAAGCTGCGCGGCAGCGTCGAGCTGGCCCGCGACGCGAGCGAGGACGACGCCCGCGCCGCCGCCCTCGCCCTCCCCAACGTCGCCAAGCACCTCGAGGGCCGCTCGCTGAAGAAGCTCATCTACAAAGCCGGGCGCATCATCGGGCTCGTCACCGGGCCCGCGTAGCGCTCTAGAAGGCGACCGAGAGCATCGGCCCCGGCGCGAGCGCGTGGAACGGGACGACCGGCTCGGGGGGCGGCAGGCCGAGGCCGCGGCGGAGCTGGTCGTTGTAGTCGTCGGTCGCCTCGGGGGCGAGCGCCAAGCCGGAGATGCGCGCCACGACGTAGACGACGGCCGCCGTGGCCAGGATCGAGAGCGCCGTCCCCTGCTCGAAGTCCTGAACCGTCCGGTTGAAGCCCGACTCTTGCTGGTGGCTGAGGTGAATGAGCCAGAGCGCCGAGCCGACGCCGGCGCCCGCCGCGGCGGCGCTGAGGATCGCCAGCGTCAGCCCCCGGTCGCTGTCGTGCGCGTAGAAGGCGCCCATTCCGGCGATCGGCGACAGCGCCTCCAGGGTGACGGCGAGGGGCACGCTCTTCTTCTGCGCGGCGTACCGCTGCTCGGTCTCGGCGGCGGGCGCCAGCGTCGGCGCCGTCTGGGCCCGCGCGCGCCCCGCCAGCCCCAGCAGGCACGCCAACGTCGTCAGGATCCGCACGCCCCGACCTTACACCGCGCGGGGCGCGCCGATCACTTCATGGAGGCGCGCTGCTCGATCAAGAACTGGTCGAGGCCGTGCAGCCTCACGAACCCGGCTCGCGGGAACTCGAGGTTCAGGATCACGTAGGCCACCACGGCCAGGATCCCGGCGAACATCAGCACGTGCAGGGGGCTGGCGTGCCCGCGCCGCCTGGCCATCCCGACGCCGGCGAAGAAGGCGCACACCAGCGCCAGCGCCAGCAACAGGATGAAGATCGCCCCCGGCACGTGCGTCCGCAGCGCGGCGTAGCGCGCCGTCGCCACGTCGAACAGCTGGTTCAGGCTCTGCAGGACCAGCAACGTCGCCGCGCGCGCGTCCCCCGCCCTGCCGGTGGCGGCGACGGCGTCGTTCCAGATCTGTTGCTGGAGCTGGTCGGCGCGGCGGCGCTCCGCCCTGGCCCCGGCGAAGTTGAGGAGCTTGTCGTAGTAGGCGAGCCGGGCGTCGAGGTAGGCGCGCATCTCGTCGCGCAGGATGAGCGCGTCCTCCGGCTCCAGGAGATCGAGCCGCATGTACGCGGTCCCGATGGCGCTGACCTCCTCGACGATCAGCTGCCGGCGGGCGTTGAGACGCTCTTCGGCGCCGCTGAAGGTGAAGGCCACCATCAGCCCGAGCAACGCGTAGAGCGCCGCCTCGACCGCGGCCGTCCCCTCGGATCCGGCCAGCGGGTCGTTCTCGCGCCTGTGGAGCGCGAAGCGATGCCCGACCAGCTGCATGGCGATCATCCCCAGGAACAGAAATCCCAGCACCGCGAAGAAGACGACTTTCACCAGCACCTCGACCTCCCCATCGCTGACAACGTAAGGCCGACCCGCGCGCGGGCGGCGCCGCACCGGCCGCCGCCGAATATCGGGAACCGCCCGACAACGTGCGCCGGGCGCGATCCACATATTCACGTCGATGAGCGCACGGCGGTTTCCTGAGCGGGAGCGACTGGCGGAAGCGGGACGGCGCGAGCGCCCCTGGAAGAAGTGGGGTCCCTATCTCAGTGAGCGGCAGTGGGGGACCGTGCGCGAGAACTCCACCCGCGGGGTCGAGGCCTGGAACGAGGTCAGCCACGACCAGGCCCGCTCGCGCGCCTACCTCAGCGGCGAGGACGGTCTTGGCGGCTTCTGCGACGACCAGATGCTGCTCTGCCTTGCCCTGGGCCTCTGGAACGGGCGCGATCCGCTCCTCAAGGAGCGCCTGTTCGGCCTCACCAACAGCGAGGGGAACCACGGCGAGGACGTCAAGGAGTACTACTTCTACCTCGACAGCACGCCGACGCACGCCTACGCCAAGATGCTCTACAAGTACCCGCAGGCGCCGTTTCCCTATGCCGAGCTGGTGGCGGAGAACCGGCGGCGCTCGCGCCAGGAGTTCGAGTACGAGCTGATCGACACCGGCGTGTTCGAGCAAGATCGCTACTGGGACGTCTTCCTCGAGGTGGCCAAGCTCGAGCCGGAGGACATGTTCTTCCGGATCACGGCGGTCAACAACGGCCCCGAACCGGCCACCCTGCACCTGCTCCCGCAGCTCTGGTTCCGCAACACCTGGTTTCGGTCGGCCACCGCGCCGCGCCCGTTGCTCGACGCCCGCGCGCACGACCGCGTCTCGGCGATCTGCGCCCGGCACGACCTCCTGGGGGCCTACTTCCTCTACTGCGAGGGGGCGGGCGAGCTGCTGTTCACCGACAACGAAACCAACCGCTATCGCCTGTGGGGCGAGCCGAACCCCTCGCCGTTCCAGAAGGACGGCATCAACGACTACGTCGTCAACGGGCGGCGGGACGCGGTGAACCCCGAGCGCCAGGGGACCAAGGCGGCGGCGCACTACCTGCGCACCGTCGGCCCCGGCGAGAGCTGGTCGATCCGCCTGCGGCTCACGCCGCAGCCGCCGGCCGAGACACCCGATCCGTTCGCCCAGGCCGACGCCACCTTCGTCCAACGCCTGCGCGAGGCCGACGAGTTTTACGGCGAGCTCATCTCCCCCCAGCTCTCCGCCGACGCCAAGAACGTCGTGCGCCAGGGCTACGCGGGGCTGCTCTGGACCAAGCAGGCCTACCTCTACGACGTCGACACCTGGCTGACGGAGCACGGCGTCTCGCGCGGCTCCCCCCAGCAGATCAGGAATCAGAACTGGTTCCACATGTACAGCGCCGACGTCATCTCGATGCCCGACAAGTGGGAGTACCCCTGGTTCGCCACCTGGGATCTGGCGTTCCACACCGTCGCGCTGTCGCTCATCGATCCCGACTTCGCCCGCGACCAGCTCGACCTCATGTCACTCGACCGGTACCAGCACCCCAACGGCCAGATGCCCGCTTACGAGTGGAACTTCGACGACGTGAACCCGCCCGTCCACGCCTGGGCCACGATGTTCACCTACCGCTTCCAGAAACAGACCTTGGGAGACGACGCGGTCCCCTTCCTCAAGCGGTCGTTCCACATGCTGCTGGCCAACTTCACCTGGTGGATGAACCGCAAGGACCGCGACGGGCACAACCTGTTCGAGGGAGGGTTCCTGGGGCTGGACAACATCGGCGTGTTCGACCGCAGCGCCCCGCTGCCGACCGGCGGCTACCTCGAGCAGGCCGACGGCACCGCCTGGATGGCCTTCTTCGCCCAGAACATGCTGGACATGGCGCTCGAGCTCGCGCTGCACGACCCGACCTACGAGGGGCTGGCGGTGAAGTTCTACGAGCAGGTCATCCGGATCGCGGCCGCCACCAACCGGGTCGGCGAGCGGGACGCCCTGTGGGACGACGAGGACGGCTTCTTCTACGACGTGCTGCGGGTGCCCGGCCAGTGGTCGACGCGGCTCAAGGTCCGCTCGGTGGTGGGCCTGCTCCCCCTCTGCGCGGTGACGGTGTTCCGCCCCGAGGTGCTGGAACGGCTGCCCAAGTTCGTCGAGCGGACGCGCTGGTACAACCAGAACCGGCGCGACCTGCTGACCAACCTGCACCAGCCGGGA
The DNA here is from genome assembly GCA_035607055.1 of Polyangia bacterium. Classification (GTDB taxonomy): domain Bacteria; phylum Myxococcota_A; class Polyangia; order Fen-1088; family Fen-1088; genus JADGRB01. The sequence continues at coordinate 11,284 of DATNDC010000183.1, read as the reverse complement.
CGGCAGGGGGCGGGCGGCCGCTTCATGCTGTCGATGGTCAACGACGACAAGCTGCGCCGCATCCTGGCGCGCATGCTCGATCCCCACGAGTTCCTGGGCGATCACGGCATCCGCTCGCTCTCGCGCTACCACCTCGAGCACCCCTACATCTTCAACGCCGGCGGGCAAGAGTTCAGCGTCCACTACCTGCCGGCCGAGTCCGACACCGGGATGTTCGGCGGCAACTCCAACTGGCGGGGGCCGATCTGGGCGCCGATCAACGCGCTGCTGGTCCGGGCGCTGCTGCAGATGTACAGCTACTACGGCGACGAGTTCCGCGTCGAGTGTCCGACCGGGTCGGGCCAGTTCATGAACCTCTACCAGGTGGCCCAGGAGCTGGCCAACCGGCTGGGCAGCATCTTCCTGCTCGACGCCGGCGGGCGGCGGCCGGTCTACGGCGGCGCCGACAAGTTCACCACCGACCCGCGCTTCCGCGACCACGTCCTCTTCTACGAGTACTTCCACGGCGACAACGGCGCGGGGCTGGGCGCCAGCCACCAGACGGGCTGGACAGCGATCATCCCCGCGCTCATGCAGCTCTTCGCCCGGATCACGCCGGAGATGCTGCTGGCCCCCGACGCGACGATCGGCGGCGTCGCCAGCCGGCGTCCGCCCGAGCCAGAGATGCCGGCGGCCCGCCCTTAGACGGCGGAAGCGCGTCGAGCGTAGGCCGGCTTTGCCGGCCGCAGCTCATCGCGGGAGGTTCGGAACCCTTTGAGGGTTCCGAGCTCTAAGGACAGAGGGCCTGCCCGCCGCCCGACACGTAGGCGGCGGTCTTGGCCACCAGGTAGCCGCCGTCGGTGTCGGGGGTGGTCTGGTCGCCCGCGCCGGCGCCAAACGCGACGCCGATGACGTGCGCGGCGGCGAGCGCGCTCCAGTGGGCGGGGACGGTGCTCGGCGCGCCGCTCTCCACGCCGGCGGCGCTCCCGCCGAAGAAGTAGTCGACGCGGTTGTCCTGGTAGTGGTCCGCGGCGTTGTTCTGGCTGGCGTTGCCGAGAGGGGTCTGCCAGTAGAGCGCCGGCGTCCCCAGCGCTTCGGTCAGCGCCTTCACCCAGGTCAGATCCTGCGCGTAGTCCGGCAGGGTGGCGTCCGTGGCGTCCCACCAGCTGTCCTGCCCCTGCACCGTCTGGTAATAGCCGGCGTCGCGGTCACTGGTCTCGACGGCGATGAAGTCGGCGCTCGACTGGCCGCAGGCGGCCAGGAACGTCGCCAGGCTCTTGGCGTCGGTGGTGACGTCGACGCTCTTGTTGGTGTTGCCGGCGATGTTCCAGGCCGAGGCGGAAAGCCCGACCAGCGCGTTCGGCGCGTACTTGCGGACCATCGCGATGAGGCACTGCCCCATCCCGCCGATGGTGTTGGGCAGCGATCCGCAGTCGGTGGCGTTCGCGCTCGCCACCGCGGCGGCGGCCGTCGCCGCGCCGGCCTGCCGCGCGTAGCCCCAGAAGTCGGGCTCGATGTGCAGCAGGGCCTTGGTTTGGCCGATCTGCTGCAGCAGGAACCGCCAGTCGGCGTAGTAGCGGGTCATGAGCGCCGCGTTGGTCGCCGCCTGCGTCGCCTCGGCGACCCCCTCGCTGAAGCCCGAGAAGGTGTTCTTCGCCGTCTGCAGGAGCTCGTAGTAGGTGAACATCGGCGTTTGCGCGTTCTGGGCGGCGGCCTGCAGGAAGTAGGTGGCGTACATCCCCGGCGGGCTGTCGTAGCAGCCCCACCAGGTGCACCCGCTGGTGCAGGCGTTCCCGGCGGCCACGCAGGAGCTCCCGCAGGCGGTGCAAGGCGTGGGCGCGTCGAACAGCCCGCCCGAAATGTAGATGTAGCGGATGTCGAACGGCGCCAGGGCCGCCGTCGCATCCGAGGTGGAGACGCCCACCAGCAGCCGGTTCTTCCCCAGCTTGCTCAGCGCCGACGACCCGATGCAGCCGCCGCCGGCGCCGCCCGTGCCCGACTTCCCCGCGCCACCCGCCGTCCCGCCCGCGCCGGTTCCCCCCGTCCCGCCACGCCCGCCGCCGCCGGCGCCCGTGCTCGCGCCGCCGCTCCCCGTGTTGCCGCCCTTCGCCGTCGCGCCCGCGGCGCCGCCGGCGCCCCCCTGCCCGACCGCGCGCTGCCCGCCCGTCGCGTTGCCGCCGTCGCCGCCGTTCTGGGCGCTGGACTGACAGGCGGCGGTGAGCGCGAACGCGAGCGCCAGACTGCAATGGGACCGAGGTTTCATCGGTGATCTCCGGGGCGATCGCCCCCGCCGGCGAGACGACCGGGAGGATCATTGTACTCCCAGCGGCCGGTGCGCGACTATCGTTCCGCCGGCGGTCGCGCCACGAGCTGCGCGCGGATCTCACGCAGCTTCGCGGTGAGCGCGGCGGCGTTCTCGTGCCCCATGCGCAGCAAGATCTTCTGCCCCGCCGAAGCGGTCTCCAGCGCGGAGTCCTGGTAGACGTAGAGCCCGCTGCCCGGCGGCCCGCCGTCGGCCACCAGCCGCTTCACCGCGATCGGCTCGGCGGGCGCCGGCGTCGCCAGCAGGTTGTCGATCACCTCGACGACGCGATCGTTGAAGTACTTCCCGGGATACCCGAGGTCCTCGTACGCCTGCTGGAGCAACGGGTAGGCGCGCAGGTAGAGCGCCACCGCCCGCCGCGCGTCGATCGCCTGCGCGAACCGCACGAACGGCGCGTAGCGCTCGGCGTTCCCCGCGGCGATGACCGTCCCCCCCCCGCGCGCCTCGGCCTCGAACCGCCCCTCGGTCGCCTTCACGGGCCACAGCGACGCGGACGCGTCGTCGGTCGCCAGGTTGTTCACCGTGGCCACGAACCGCCGCGCGACCCCGTCGAGGTGCAGGAACTCGCGCACCTTCTTGCGCCCCAGCAGCTCGGCGAGCGCGTTGTCGAAGTAGGCGTCCGAGCCCTCCAGCGACGGCAGCCCGCCCGCGGACGACGGCGGCAGCGGATGGCGGATCGCGGGCGCTGGCGGCGGCGCCGCGGGAGGCGGCGGCGCCGCGGGAGGCGGCGGCGGCGGCGCCTGCACCGCGACCACCGGAGCGACCTGGTGGCGCCTCCACCAGAACACCCCACCGCAGAGGGCCAGCAACACCACGAACGCCACGCCGTAGGCTCGAGTCACCCCTACGGTCTGCGCGAGAAAACGCCCCGGGTCAATCGGGGCGGCCCGGCAAGGCGGCCGCCGCCCGAGCGAGCTACTTGTCGCCCGGCGTGGTGACGGACGGCGGCGGCGCCGCGGTGGGCGGCGGCACGGTCGCCACCGGCGTCGTCGACACCTTCTTGTTGCGCCCGAAGATTCGCTTCAGCCAGGCGGCGAAGCCCGCGATGGCCAGCACGATCGCCTTCTTGAGCGCGATCAGCAGCGCGATCAGCTTGGCCCCGAACTTGGCGAGCAACCCCACCTTGGCCACCTTCAGCGCCACGCCCCCCAGCACCAGCGCGGCGAGCCCGTACCCGGCGACCTTGTCCCCCCTCTTGGGGTCGAAGTCCTCGTAGCGTGACCCCGGCTTGTAGGTGGTCGCCGCGAGGATGGCCGCCGCCGCCGGCTTGGCGGCGTCGATGGCCCGGGAGTCGTCGATCAGGTTGATGGCCACGTACCCCTTCCGGCCGAGGACGCGCGTGTTGAAGTTGACGGTCTCGAGGTCGCCCGTGTCCCGCCGCAGGCGCATGCCCCACACCATGTGGTGGGAAGCGGCCTGATAAACCGGCGGCTCCGACCAGCCCGCCACGTGAACCGACGGAAAACCGCGCTTGCTGCGCTCCTGGTTCGCCTCCTCCGTCCCGTCGTGCAGCTGCTTGAGGAGATCGTCGGCGTTCAGCTTGGCCGCGTCGTCGTCCTTGACGTACCCGTCCTCCGTGAAGCGGATGGTGATGAGCCAGCCGTCATCCCCCCGCACCACGACGCCGAGCAGGTTGTCGTTGAAGAAGTTCCCGTTCTTCTCCATCAGCTTCTTGGCCTGCGGCGGATCGAGATAGAGGAACCCCTCCGGCAGATCCATCTGGAGGTCGTGGCCCAAGTCGACCTTCGTCGGCCCGGCGATCGGCGTGAACTCCGGCGGCGCCTCCGCCGGCGCGGCGCCCGGATCGGCGGGCGTGTTCGGCTTCGAGGTCGCGGTCACGGTGGCCGCCGCCAGCCCGATCGTCATCGTCACACCCAGTCCCAGAACCCAGCGCGGTTTGCCCATCGCGACATGGTACCGCAAGGCGGATCGGGCGAGAACCGCGCTCTAATTCGGCCGGTTCTTGGGCCCGCGGGGAGATCTCGGGTCACCGAATCGAGCGAGGACCTTCTGGAATCGCGCTCGGTCCGCGGCGCGCTTCCTGGCGATGGTCATCTCGTCAGCGCCTTCGGCTTCCGGATGCCCACAGTGCTGGAAGCTACGGCAGGCCGCACAAAGGGGTCTGAGGCACCACCAACAGGTGACGTGATGGTCGTCGACGATCTGCGCAGAGCATCGGCCGCAGTTCACAGGTCAATGCTAACTCGACTCCGACGGCGGCGGCGGGGTTCTGGGCGACGCGCCACCGGGCCCCGAAAAAAGTGGCGAAATCAGGTCCAGCGCGTCATCCCCGAGGAGCCTGGCTCCGCCGAAATCTCGGTATTTCTCGAGAATTTCGGGGAGCCGGAGCCCGGGATTGAACCGGGGACCTACGGTTTACGAAACCGTTGCTCTACCACTGAGCTACTCCGGCGAAGAGGCTCGGTTATTACGCCACCGGTCTGGCATCCGTCAACACCATCTTCCGTCGGCCGCCAGGGCGGGTTCGGAGCCGGCGGGACCTCCGGTAGAGTCGGGCGATGCCGTTCGGTTCGCCCCTGCTCCTCCTCGCGCTCGCCGCCTCCGCGCCGCCGCCCACGGGGTCGCTCGACAAGGAGGTCATCCGCGGCGTCATCCGGAGCCACGTGGGCGACGTGCAGCGCTGCTATCAAGCGGAGCTGGTCAAGACGCCCGACCTGTTCGGCAAGATCATGGTCAAGTTCACCATTGCCGCCTCGGGTGACGTCAGCGAGTCCGCCGTGGAGAGCTCGACGACGCGGAACCTACCGGTCGAGACCTGCACCGCGGCGGCGGTCCGGCGCTGGCGATTCCCCAAGCCCGAAGGGGGCGGCATCGTGATCGTGTCGTATCCCTTCGTGCTGACGCCCGGGCGTGCCGTCCCCATTCCGAGCACGGCCGAGACCGGTCCCATCGAAGTCACCGTGCTCGGCCTCCAGGCGATCGTCCACACCACGACCAACGCCGAGGGGATTCCCTCGAACGGGCTCATCGCGATGACGGAGCGCGGCCTCCTGCTGGTCGACACCGCCTGGACCGACGCCCAGACGGAGGCGCTCCTCGCGTGGGGCGAGGCCCGGCTCGGGCGCCCCTGGATCGGCGCCGTCATCACGCACGACCACGCCGACCGCGACGGCGGCCTGGGCGCGCTCCAGCGGCGGCACATCCCGGTGGCGGCGCTCGATCTGACGGTCGCCAAGCTGGCCAAGCGCGGCGTGCGCGGCGTCGACGCGCTGTTCACCGCCCGCGACGGCGTGTTCAAGGATCCGCGCGGGTTCGAGGCGTTCTATCCCGGCCCCGGGCACGCGTCGGACAACATCGTGCTCAGCTTTCCGGGCGCGCTCTACGGCGGCTGCCTGGTCAAGTCGGCGGTGGCCAACGACCTGGGGTTCACGGGCGACGCCGACCTCGCCCACTGGGCCGACGCCGTCCGGCGCGTCGCCGAGCGCTACCAGAAGCCGGGGAGGCCCGTCGTCCCCGGCCACGGCCCGGTCGACGAGACCGCCGATCCGCTCCAGCGCACGTTGGACCTGCTGGCCTCCCGGCCGAAGAGGTGAACGGTCACCGCGCCTGCCGCCGGATCCAGTCCGGGTCGGTGATCGCAGGATGGGCGCGAAGGAAGCGTTCGACGACGTCGGCGAGCGTCTCGGGATCGACTGAGGCAAAACGGAGAGCGCGCCAGCGGCACGCCTGGAGGCAGTACTCGAGGTAGTCCTCGGGCGATTCGGCGTGTCCACCCAGCTCGTAGCTCCGTACGATCAGGATCGGGACGTTCCTGAAAAGCGCAATCGGCTCCAGCGGCCAGTTCCCCACGGAATCCCCATCGACGAACACCGGCCCGCCGAGCGCGGGACGGCGGAAGAAGCCCTCGGGCCGCTCCTCGAACAGCATACGGCAGAGCGGGAAGGTCTCCCCCGTCTCCACGGTCTCGCGGGCCAGCGCGCGCAGCCGCTTCGCGCGCTCGTGGTCGGAGGGGAGCGTCTGGATCTCACTGGCGAGCTGGAGGTAGCGCGAGACGCGGAAGTCTTCGAAGAATCCCCGCGGGGTCGCCCGGCGCCGCCGGCGCGCGTGGAGCCGCCCCGGAGAGACCAGCAGCCCGGCGAACGCGAGGAGCGCGGCGCGTCTCGAGAGCACGGCTGGTTTTACCGCCGCGCGCGCGAGTTGCGATCGAGATCGCGCCGCGGTCTGCGATAAGCTCTACCCATGCGCTTCGAAAACCGGGTCGCGTTCGTCACTGGCGCCTCGCGCGGCGTGGGCAAGGCGCTGGCGCTGCGGCTGGCGGCCGAAGGCTGCGACGTCGTCGTGGCGGCCAAGACGGCGGCGCCCGATCCGAAGCTGCCGGGGACGATCCAGGAGACGGCGCGGGAGATCGAGGCGCTGGGGCGGCGGGCGCTGGCGGTCGCGCTCGACGTGCGGGACGACGCCGCGGTCGAGCGGGCGGCGGCGCAGGCGCTCGAGCGGTTCGGGCAGGTCGACTTCCTGGTGAACAACGCGGGCGCGCTCTACTGGCGGTCGGTGGTGGAGACCGAGATGAAGCGCTTCGACCTGGTCATGGGGGTCAACGCGCGCGGCGCCTTCGCCTGCACGCGCTACCTCTTGCCGTCGATGCTGGCGCGCGGGTTCGGCCACATCCTGATGCTGTCGCCGCCCGTCGAGCCGCGCGCGGGGGCCGGCAAGGTCGCCTACGCGCTGAGCAAGTTCGGGATGACCCTGGTCGCGCAGGGGGTGGCCGAGGAGGTGCGGGGCAAGGGCGTGGCGGCCAACGCCCTGTGGCCGGCGACGCTGATCGAGAGCCAGGCGACGATCCGCTGGGGGCTCGGCGACCGCGGGCTCTGGCGGACGCCGGAGATCGTGGCCGACGCCATGGTGGCCATCTTCGCCAAGCCGCCCGACACCTTCACCGGCCAGGCGGTCGTCGACGAGGATCTCCTGCGCGCCGAAGGGGTGACCGATTTTTCGCGCTACCGCTGCGATCCGGCGCGCGAGCCGCCGCGGGTGGGGTTCGACTTCCGGTTTCAGGCCGGCTGAAGCTCGGCGTCGGTCGCCCGCTCGGGGGCCGTGGCGGCCGCAGGCGCGCGGCGCAGCGTGATGAGCGTGATCTCCGCGGGGACGAACAGTCGGATGGGGAGCCCCGTCGTCCCCAGGCCCCGCGTCACGTAGAGCGTCGCCGCGCCGATCTGGTAGAGCCCGGTGGTGAAGCGGGTGATCGAGCGGGCCAGGTTGAACCGCTTGGCCAGGAACGGCACGCCGAGCTGCCCGCCGTGCGTGTGCCCCGACAGCGTCAGCGCCACCCCGCGCTCGGCGGCGTCGGGGAAGAGGACCGGATCGTGCGCCAGCAGGAGCACGGGGGCGCCGGCCGGCCGCGCCGCCAGCGCCGCGTCGAGATCGTGGCGCTGGGTCCAGGTGTCGTCGACGCCGGCCACGTGAAGGACCGCGCCCGCGCGCCGAACGTCGACGCCGCGGTTGCGCAGCAGCGTCAGCCCCGCCCGCTCGAGCGCCGCCGCCATCTCCTCGCCGTCGGTGAAGTAGTCGTGGTTCCCCATGCAGGCGAACACGCCGTCGCGCCCCCGCAGCCGGCCGAGCGACGTCGCCACCACCGGCACGAAGGTGGCCCCGTTGGCGATGAGGTCGCCCGTCACGGCCACCAGGTCGGCGTCGAGCCGGTTCACCTCGTCGACCCAGCCGTCGACGCGCGCGCCGCTGGCGAACGGGCCGCAGTGCAGGTCCGAGATCTGCGCGACGCGATAGCCGTCGAACGCCGCCGGCAGCCCCGCGATGCTGATGGCGTGCGCGCGGACGCGCGGCCGGTTGAGGAAGGCGACCAGCGTGGTCAGCAGCGCGGCGACGGCGCCGATGGCCCAGGCGGCGTTCCAGGAGGCGTGCCCGGCCCGCGCCGCGAGGACCGCCAGCGGCGCCAGCGCGGCGAACGTCAGCCCCAGCGTCCACCAGACGAAGAAGGGCCACAGCACCAGGTAGAGACGCAGCGGCCCCGGCGAGCCCCAGGTGCTGCGACCGCCGAACAGCGTGGCCATGAACCCGGCCGTGATCGCCGCGGCCAGCGCCCGCACCACGCCCGGGTGGCCCGAGAGGTGCCCCAGCGCCGCCACCAGCGGCAGCTGCACGCCGAGCGCGATGACCAGGACCATGACCACGAACCGCCCGCGCCGGCGCGGCCCGATTCTCCGTTTCGGCTGCCTTACTTCGGACACGGGTCTTTTTGTTTAGCAAAAAAACGGCCGGACGGCCGGAAACAAATGGCCGCCTCGTCCGTATAGGGCTGCAGAGGAAGAGCTAGATGAAGAGCTGGGGGAGCTGGACGAGGGCGTTGATGGTCGGCGGGGGGCTGGCCGGTCTGGCAACGGGGTGCGCCGCCGGGGGGCAAATGGCGGCGCAGAGGTCAGGCGAGCGCGGGCTGCGCGGGAGCGTCGTGGTGAGCGGCGCCCAGGCACGGTCCGCGCTCGCTGGCCCCCTGCACCTCTTGCACCTCGATTACGAGGCGCGGGGGACCATCGAGCTCTTCAGCGTCGCCCGCCGCGCCGGGACCGACGCCGACTGCGCCGGCCCGCCCTTGACGCGGCTGCGCCTGCACGGACGCCGCCCCAACCCCGTCGACGCCGACGTGGGGGCCGGCGAGATCGTCTGCCTGATCGCCGGCGGACCCGGCGCCACGGCGGCGACCGAGGGGGCTCAGAGAATCAGTGTCTCCTGGCACGCCGCGCCGGTCGGTCCCGGGGCGCCCCGCTCGCTGGCCGCCGCCTTCCCGAGCGGCCGCTGAGCGGCCGCCAGGCGCTCAGCGCCGCCGGGAGAGGCCGAGCACCCGGCCGCCGATGAGCCCGCCCGCCAGCGCGAGCACCAGGATCGGCAGGACGTGGCCGAGCAGGAGGTGCGGCAGGTAGGCCACCGGGCACCAGAGGTCGACCAAGAGCGCGCTGCCCAGGCCGGCGCCGGCGCCGAAGGCGGCGCCGGTGGCGCGCGGCGTGACGGGCTCGCTCCGCCGCCAGGACATGAGCGCCGCGAACAACATCAGGCCCCCCGTCCCCACGCTGAGCACCAGGCAGCGGAGACCGACGCGCCCCGGCCAAACACCCGCGCGATCGTAGAGCGCGCTCACGCCGTAGCGCCAGGTCACGAAGGCGACCGTCGAGAACAGCGCCGCGCCGAGCAGCACGGCCCGCGGCCGGCGCAGCCCCGTCGGCGCGCGCGTGAACAGCAGCCACATGCCGAGGCCGGCGAAGACGGCCGTCCCCAGGCTGGTGAGCGCGATCAGCGACGGCGGGCGCGACGTCACCCGCAGTCCCCCTCTAATGAAGAACAGCGCCAGCGCCCCGGCCAGCCCGGCGGCGAACAGCCAGGTCTGCCGGCGCAGCGTCTCCTTGCGCGTCGGGGCGGGGACGTCGCGCACGGAGGCGAGGAGACGGCTCTTGAATTCAGGCGAGAGGGCCACGGCGAGCTCCTTGACTGGGGGAAGCGTAGCAGGTCACGCCGGCACCAGCGGGGATTCCGGACTCTCGGCGGCCGCCTCGCGCAGGGCGACGGTGGCCCGATGGGCGTACATGCGGACGCTGGGGACGGTGATGCCCAGCGTGCTGGCGGCCTGCTGGTACGACAGCTCCTCCAGCTTGACCAGCTCGAACACCTCTTGTTGCAGCTTGGTCAGCCGCTCGAACGTCTGGACCAGCAGCGCCCCGGTCTCCCGGGCCAAAAACAGCTCCTCGCCGCCCGCCACCGCAGCCGCCAGCACGGCCCCGAGCGCGTCGTTCTCGGCGCTGGTGTCGATGGCCGGCTCGCGCTCTGCCTTCTTCCCGGTGTCGATGACCAAGTTGCGGGCGATGGCGAACGCCCAGTTGAGGACGTCCGACCCGGCGATGAAGGTGCCGCGCGCCCTGTGCATGTTCTCGAACGTCTGCTGGACGATGTCCTCGACGCGCGCCGTGTCGCGCACCTTGCGCCGCACGTACCCCTCGATGCGCGGCGCCACCGCCTCGTAGACGATCTCGAACGCCGCCACGTCCCCCTGGGCGTAGTGGCTCATCGCCTCGTCGGCGGCCGTGGCCCGTCGCTCCCCCTCGGATTTGCTCAGCATGTCCGACATACAGAACGCGCGAAAAAAAGTTTCTCACAAGATGTTTTTTGGAACGCGGAGAAACTTTTCGCGGGGTCGCCTGTAGTGCCCGTCGAACGCAGTCGAACCCCGGAACGAAAAGGAGCGGATCATGAAGTTGACGTTATTGGCGCTGGGATTGGCGATGGCGGCGGGATGCGCCCACGGCTCGGGCGCGGGCACGGCGGCCACGGAGCGACGTGGATCGATGAACGTGGCCGACGGCGGGCGGGTGCTGCTGCTGGCCGGCCCGGCCGAGACCGTCCACGCCAGCGTCGACGGGCCACGCCCGGTCGCGCTTTACCTCGTCGATCGCGTGCACGGCGACGATCGCGATTGCCGCGAGCTCACCTACGCCCAGCGGGTGTCGGGGAGCGCGCACGTCGACGTGCGGGCCAAGCAGGAGCTGTGCGCCGTGAGCCAGGGCGGCCCCGCCTCGGTCCTCTGGCACGCCTTCGTGGGGGGGCACAACGACCTGTGGGCCCTGCAATGACCGGCGTCGAACCCGACGCGATCGCGCGCGTCGCCTACGAGGCGCGCCGTGTCTACGCCCGCTCGCTCGGCGACGATCGCGTCCCCGCCTGGGACGAAGCGACGCCGCAGCAACGACAGGAGGCGCTGGTCGGCGTGGAGGCGGTCCTGTGCGGGGCCGCCAGCACGGGCGAGCGATTGCACACCGTCTGGTCGCAGCGCACCCGCCGGCTCGATCTCCCCGGCGATCCGTTCAAGGTCGACTACCGCGATCTGCCCATCTCCGAACGGCGCAAGGTGCTGCTCTTCCGCGCGACCGTGCTGGCGCTGATCGACGGTCCCTGCACCGGCCTCTGCCACGACGAGAAGTGCCGCATCATCGAGGACCACGCCTGCCACCTCGACACCTGCCT
>DATNDC010000152.1:0-38574 GCA_035607055.1 Polyangia bacterium | reverse complement strand
GCGCCGCCGAGCTCGAGCTCCGCGGCGAGCGGACGGGCGCCGGTGAGGGCCACACTTCGCTCGTCGGGCTGGCTGCCGCCGACGGAGATGGTGAAGGCGCCGGGCTCGAGCCGGCGCCGGCCCGCCTCGTCGATCAGGGAGAGGTCGCGCGCCGAGAGGCCGAACTCGACCCGGCGTGATTCGCCCTTGGCGAGCGTGAGGCGGCGGAAGCCGCGCAGGTCGCGGTGGGGGACGCGGCAGGAGGCGGCGCGGTCGGTCACGTAGAGCTGGACCACCTCGTCGCCGGGGCGGGGGCCGACGTTCTCGACGGTCACGCCGACGGTGACGCGCAGGTCGGCGGCGGCGGTCGCGGCGGCGGGGGTGAGGGTGAGCTCGCGGTAGGCGAACCGCGTGTAGGAGAGGCCGTAGCCGAAGGGGTAGAGCGGGGTCGCCTCGAGGTAGCGGTAGGTCCGGCCCTGCATCCGGTAGTCGGCGATGGGGGGGAGATCGGCGCCGCGGCGGGGGAAGGTCACCGGCAGGCGGCCGGCGGGGGAGACGGCGCCGAAGAGGAGGTCGGCGAGGGCGGCGCCTCCCTCGGCGCCCGGGTACCAGACCTGGATCATGGCGCCGAGGCCGGCGTGGTCGTGGGCCCAGGCGAGGTCGAGCGGGCTGCCGGCGATCACGGCCAGGACCGTCGGCTTGCCGAGGGCGACGATCTTCTCCAGCAGCGCCTGCTGCAGACCGGTGAGGCCGAGGTCGGCCTTGTCGCCGGCGGCCTCGGAGTTGCCGGCGTCGCCCTGCTCGCCCTCGATGTCGGGGGCCAGGCCCAGGCAGAGGACGACGGCCTCGGCGCGCGCGGCGACGCTAACCGCCTCCGAGAGGTTGCCGTCCGCGTTGAGGCCCTCGGACTTGGTGCCGAGCCGCTTGCAACCATGCGCGTACCAAACCTTTGTTGCCGGCGAGACGGCCGCGCGGATCGCCTCCAGCGGGGTCACGTAGCGCGATGGCTGGCCCGAGTAGTTGGCGAGCAGCACCTCGCGGTCGTCGGCGTTGGGGCCGATCACGGCCACGCTGCCGAGGTCGCGCCGCAAGGGCAGCAGATCGCCCGCGTTCTTCAGCAGGACCATCGAGGCGGCGGCCGTCTCGCGCGCCAGCGCGCGGTGCGCGTCGCTGTCGTTGACCTCGTAGGGGATGGCGGCGTGCGCGACGCGCGCGGGCGGGTCGAACATGCCGAGCCGGAGGCGGGCCCGGTAGAGGCGCCGCAGGCAGCGGTCGACGTCGGCCTCGGTGAGGAGCCCCTCGGCGACGGCGGCCGGGATGTGCTCGTAGGTGCAGCCGCAGTTGAGGTCGCAGCCGTTCTTCACCGCCAGCGCCGCCGACTCGGCCGGCGTGTGGGTCACGTGGTGCCCGGTGTGGAAGTCGCGAATGGCCCAGCAGTCGCTGACCACGTAGCCGTCGAAGCCCCAGTCCTCGCGCAGGATCTTCCCCAGCAGCGTGGGGCTGCCGCTGCAGGGCTCGCCGTTGAGGCGGTTGTAGGCGCTCATGACGCTGCCGGCGCGCCCCTCCGTGACGCAGGCATGAAAGGCCGGCAGGTAGGTCTCGTAGAGGTCCTTCGGGGTGACCACCGCGTCGAAGCCGTGCCGCAGCCCTTCGGGCCCGCTGTGCACGGCGAAGTGCTTGGGCGTGGCCACCAGCTTGAGGTGCTTCGGGTCGTCGCCCTGCAGCGCGCGGCAATAGGCGACGCCGAGGCGCGCGGTCAGGTAGGGGCACTCGCCGTAGGTCTCGTGGCCGCGCCCCCAGCGAGGGTCACGGAAGATGTTGATGTTGGGCGACCAGAAGGTCAGCCCCTTGTACATGCCGTGGTCGCCCTGGCGCAGGTACTCGTGGTGCTTGGCGCGCGCCTCGTCGGCGATCGCCTCGCCGACCCGGCGCAGGCGGTCCACGTCGAACGTCGCCGCCAGCGCGATCGCCTGCGGGAAGACCGTGGCGATGCCGGCGCGCGCGACGCCGTGCAGGCACTCGTTCCACCAGTTGTAGGCGGGGATGCCGAGGCGGGGGATGGCGGGCGACTCGTGCACCATCTGCCACGCCTTCTCTTCCAGCGTCAGACGCGGCAAGAGGTCGTCGAGGCGCGCCTCGAGGGGGAGGTCGGGATCCTGAAAGGGAAGGGGGGCCGTCACGGTGACAGCATAACCGTGGCGACCGAGGCCGCGGGCATCAAGAACGAGCTGGTCGCGTCGAGCGGACCCAGGGCCGCGAAGCGTTCGGCCGTCCCCGACGACCGGTTGATGCTGGAGGTCGCGCCGGTGAAGGCGCCGGGATCGATGGTCACCTGGTCCTCTCCGCCGATGTTGATCAGCACCAGCGTCAGCTTCGTGCCGTCGGGCGAGAGGAACGCCGAGGTGACGATGGAGCTGTCGCTGGAGGTCGCGCCGACGCGCGTCCAGCCGGTGGCGATTCCCTTCGCGAAGTGCTGGACGGCGTAGTAGTCGTCGTTGATGACGTAGCCGGTCGAGGTCGTGCTCACCAGGCCCGTGCTCATCGGCCAGTAGAGGTCCCAGTAGAGGTAGGTCGAGACCCCTTCGAGGATGACCGCGTTCTGGATGAGCCAGGCGGTGTCGTAGAAGCTCTGCTTGTTGGGGGCATACTCACTCTGCCAAATCGATTTCCCGGCGGCTGTTTGCGCCACACCCATCATGTTGTAGTTGAAGGAATTCGGGACGCTGTCGGTGCCGCTGCCGTAGAGGTGGTGTGCCACCGCGTCGAGATCGTCGAGGTAGTTCGTCGGCGAGCCGAGGCCGGTCATGTAGTTCTCGAACTCGTTCTTGCCCAGGCTGTCGTTCTCGGGACCGATGAACTTGGGCATGGGGAAGCCGCCCGTCGGTTGTGCCGCCGCGGCGGCGACCGCCGTCTTGGCGGCGACCAGCGCCGGGCCGTAGCCCGCGTGCATTCCCTCGGTCGGATCGAACAGGCAGGTCCCCTCGTTCATGGTGGTGTAGTCGGGCTCGTTCTGGATGCTGACATAGTCGGGGACGATGCCGCCCGTGGCGGCGGCGAAGGCGGTCAGGCTGGCCGCCCACCAGGTGCCGAAGTTGGCGTAGTCGAAGCCGCTGGCTGTCATGGGGAGCGTTCCCCCGGAGTTGTTCTTGCCGTTGTCCTTGAGGGACGGGTACTGCGTGGTGCCGTCGGCCGAGGTCCACGGCAGGTAGGGCGGGTTCCACGACGACATCAGGAGGAGCGGCGTGTACCCCATCTGATGGACGCTCTTCACGAACGCGGCAGTTTGATTGAACGCGGCGTCGTTGTCGCCGTTGTTCTGGTACCAGTTCCCCACCCGCAGCACCTGGATCCCCAGATCGCCGAACAGCGTCTGGTAGAGCTCGGGGCTCATCGCGTTCGCCGTCGCCGAGCCGGCGTAGTAAGCGACCGCGGCGCCGAACCCGACCATCTTCTGATAGGTCGTCGTCGGGTCGACGGTTACCGTGACGGGGATGGGCGGCAGCGCCGCGTCGATCGGGTCCGCGGAGCCGCCGCCGCACCCGGCCGCCGCCGCGAGCGCCAGCGCCAGCGCCAGCGAGCGGTGAGCGGGTCGGCGCAAGGGTCGGCGCAAGGGTCGGCGAAGCCAGGGTGAAGCCACGAAACCTTTCAGCGGCCGGTGCAGACGAACAGGGTCGCGGACATCGGCAGCAAGCGATAGCTAAGTTGGTTGTCCTTGATATCGGCGTCGGGGAGAGACCGGATCTTGGGCGAGGTCGCGTCGAAGGTAAAGACCTTCGCCTTGCCGTAGCTTCCCCCCTTGAGCGCGATCTTGCCGTTGAAGGCGGTGTGCGCCTCCTTGTTGATCACCAGCACAGTCAGCGTCCCGGGGTGCTTGGAGTCGGTGGCGGCGAACACGGACGCCTTGTTGAGGTCGCCCGGCGTCGCGGCCACCGCGGTGTCGCCGAAGGCCCCGCCGTGGTCGTCGTAGTTGCGGTAGAGCTGAAAGGCGGCCTTGATGTAGCTCGGGAGCTGGCCGTTGCCGGGGCCATTCCCCCAGTAGTTGGCCAGGTAGACCCCCTCGCGCCCCAGCACCCCCAGCACGTCGGCCTGGGCCAGGCCGCCCGAGACGTGCGTCCCGCCGCCGAAGTCATACTCGGTGATGGAGAGCTTGGTGCCCGGGTAGCGGGCGGCGATCTTCTCCTGCAGCCAGGGGATGAGGCGGATCGGTTTGCCGCCGAGCTCGCCCGCGATCCAGCTCTTCTCGACGTAGCTCGGATCCCACAGGCTCCGCGGCGCCTGCACGCGGGCGTCGACGGTCTTCGGGGAGTTGTCGGCATCGGTGATGCGCTTGGCGCCGCGCGCCTCCGGGTACCAGTGGACGTCGAGCGCGTGCACCAGCCGCTGGTGGTGCTTCTCCTCGAGCTTCTTCATCGAGGCCAGGAAGTAGTCCAGGTAGGTGCCGTACTTCTCGTCGTTGGCCGCCGCGTCGGGCGCGTCCAGCAGCGTCTTGTACTCGCTCCAGCCGAACGCCACCGCGCCCAGCACGAACGCCGACGGATCGACCTTGAGCAGCGCGCTGGCGGTCGCCTCGGTCCGCGAGACCATCTCGGCGTAGGTCGTCTTGTCGGGGTGGATGCGGGGGTGCGTGTCCGGCCAGAGCGACGGCTCGTTGTCCAGGGAGTAGAAGCGGATCCCGCCGTTCGCCGCCTTGCCGAGCTTGCTGACCAGCGCGTTGACGAACTCGTCCTCGTAGACGACGCCGTCGCCCAGATCGGGCGAGGTGGCGAATGGACCTGGCTTGTGCGGGAGCGACTTCACCCAGCGCCGGCTGGGCGCCTTGTCGGCCTCGGGGACGGGGCCGCTCTTGTCGGCGGCCACGTAGTCGACCATCGGCACGGTGGCGATCGACTCGATCCCCGCCTTGCGGTTCTGCATCCCGAAGTCGATGAACTGCGCGCCCGGGACGTTGCAGTCGGTGTAACCGAGCGCGGTGCAGGGCCAGTCGTCGCTCTGGTGGTTGTAGTCCTTGCCGGCGTTGGAGGCGTTGATCTCCCAGTTGTAGCCGGTCTGCCGGTTGCCACCCATGCGGCGCACCGTCGTCCCCACGCCGTCGAAGGGCTGCGAGTTGATCCCGTAGACGTAGGGGCTGATGGGCCGGATCACCTCGCCGGTCGCGACGGCGATCGGCAGGTCGCCGCCCTCGGTCGGCGGCAGCAGGGCCTCCTTGGCGGCGGCCTCCTTGGCGGCCGCGGCGGTCGCGTGCTCGCGCTTGCGATCGGCGGCCTGCGTGGAGGGCAGGTTCGAGTAGGCGAGCTGCTTGCCGAAGTCCTCCACCTTCACGCCGCCGATGTCGATCGTCTCCGGGTCGTAGCCGAGCCGGAAGATGGCGTGCGCCTGCCCGGGGGCGTAGTCGCGCGCGGCCTTGAAGCGGACCTCGACCTTCGACCAGTTGCCGTCGCCCTGGACCCCGTACTGGATCGACTTGGTGTAGGGCGAGCCGTTGAGCTCGAACACGAACTCGGTCTCGCCGGGCCCCCCTTCCTGCGGCGTCTCGGTGCGCAGGTAGAAGGTCGCCAGGATGGCGTCGCCCGTCTCGACGGGCGCGGTGTTGTCGGCCGCCATCTGCACCGCCCACTCGTGGCCCGAGCCCTCCTTGATGGTGGCGCGGACGGCGTCGGTGAACGGCTGGCCGGCCACCGCCAGCGGCGCGACCTCGACCTTGGCCACCTCGCCCTGGACCTTGAAGGCCGCCACGCCGCTCCCGCCAATGAGGTCGACGCGCGCGAGTCCGGCGATGCGGTCCTCGGCGGCGCGGGTGGCCGCCGAGGGCGCAGGCGCCGCCGCGGTGGCCGCGGCGGGCGCGCTCGCCGACTGGGGCGTGCGCATGATGCAGCCGGCGACGAAGATTCCGAAAAGGGCGCCCAAAGGCGCGATCCAGCCTGGGGGCCGCTTTGACATGCGCGGCAGGTTAGCCAATTCGTCCGCTTCGGGGAAGCTGGGCTTGAGGTATTGTCCGCGCCCATGAGCCCCCGCCAGAAGGTGTTCGTCGCGCTGTCGTTCGCCGCGGGCCTCGCCGCGCTGATCTCGGCGCTCCCCGCGGGCGAGGCGGCCGAATCGGCCCCGCCGGCCAACGCGCCCTACCGCAACGCCAAGCTGCCGGTCGACAAGCGGGTCGCCGATCTGCTCAAGCGGATGACGCTGGCCGAGAAGGTGGCCCAGCTCGGGAGCGCGAACTGGGACAAGAACGCCGTCGACGACCCCAAGACGCACGAATTCTCGCCGGCGCTGGGCAAAAAGCTGATGCCCGACGGGATCGGCGAGATCACGCGCCCCAGCGATCGCCACGACGCCAAGGGGGCGGTCGCCTTCGCCAACGCGATCCAGAAGTTCCTGGTCGAAAAGACGCGGCTCGGGATCCCGGCGCTCCTGCACGAGGAGTCCCTGCACGGCTTCGTGGCGCCGGGCGGCACCAGCTTCCCGCAGGCGATCGGCCTGGCGGCCACCTTCGATCCCGACCTCCTCGAGCAGATCTTCACCGTGGCGGCGCGGCAGGCGCGCGCGCGCGGCGTGCAGCACGTGCTGGCCCCGGTGGTCGACGTGGCGCGCGATCCGCGCTGGGGGCGCATCGAGGAGACCTACGGCGAGGATCCCTACCTGGTGAGCCGGATGGGCGTGGCGGCGATCCGCGGCTTCCAGGGGCGGGGGGCGGCCTCGGCCCCCATCGACGCCCAGCACGTGGCGGCGACGGCCAAACACTTCACGGGGCACGGGACGCCGGAGGGAGGGCGCAACACGGCCCCGGGCAACTACTCGATGCACGTGCTGCGCGAGGTCTTCCTGCCGCCGTTCGAGGCGGCGGTCCGCGAGGCCAACGTCGCCACCGTGATGGCCAGCTACAACGAGGTCGACGGGATCCCCTCGCACGCCAACCACTGGCTGCTCACCGACCTCTTGCGCGGGGAGTGGAAGTTCCCCGGCCTGGTGGTCTCGGACTACTTCGGCATCGCCGAGCTCGAGCGCAAGCACCACGTCGTGGCGTCGCTGCCCGAGGCGGGGCGGGTGGCGCTGGAGGCGGGCGTCGATCTCGAGGTGCCGCAGTTCGACGGGTTCGCCACGCTGGCGGCGGACGTCAAGGCCGGCAAGGTGAAGATGGCCACCGTCGATCGCGCGGTGGCGCGCGTGCTGCGCGTCAAGTTCCTGCTCGGCCTGTTCGAGCACCCCACCGTCGACGCCAATCTGGAAGGAGAGCGGGCGACCGATCGCGCGCTGGCCAGGCGCGCCGCCGACGAGACGATCGTGCTGCTCAAGAACGACCGCGACCTGCTGCCGCTCGATCCGGCGCGCTGGAAGTCGATCGCGGTCATCGGGCCGAACGCGGCGGTCACCCGGCTCGGCGGCTACAGCGGCACGCCCGACAAGCCGGTCAGCGTGGTCGACGGCCTGCGCGCGCGGCTCGGCAACAAGGTGAAGGTCACGACCGCGCCCGGCTGCGGCCTGACCAAGGGGAATCGCGGCTGGATCGACGATCTCGTCGAGATGTCCGACCCCGCCGAGGATGCGCGTCTCACCGCCGAGGCGGCCAAGGTCGCCAAGGCCGCCGACGTGGTGCTGCTGGTCCTCGGGCAGAACGAGCAGCTCTCGCGCGAAGGGTGGGCCGACAACCACCAGGGCGACCGCATGTCGCTCGATCTTCCGGGCCGGCAGATGGAGCTGGCGCGCGCGGTGCTGGCCGCCGGCCGCCCCACGATCCTGCTGCTGATTCACGGCAGCCCGCTGACGATCCCGGAGCTGGCCCAGAAGGTCCCCGCCATCCTCGACGGGTTCTACCTGGGCGAGGAGACCGGGACGGCGGTGGCCGACGTGCTCTTCGGCGACGTCAGCCCGGCCGGGCGCCTGCCGGTCAGCGTGCCCCGCTCGATCGGGACCATCCCCGTCTACTACGACTACAAGCCCTCGGCGCGCCGCCTCTACCTGTTCGAGCAGCCGGGGCCCGAGTGGCCGTTCGGGTACGGGCTCTCCTACACGACCTTCACGTACGACAACCCGACCGTCGCGCCGGCCAGCATCCCGCCCGACGGGCACACGACGGCGTCGGTCACGGTCACCAACACCGGCAAGCGCGCCTCCGACGAGGTGGTGCAGCTCTACATCCACGACCTGGTCAGCTCGGTCACCCGGCCGGTCGAGGAGCTGAAGGGCTTCCGCCGCATCCACCTCGCCCCCGGCGAGTCGAAGAAGGTCGACTTCCCGCTGGGGTTCGACGAGCTCAGCCTCTACGACGCCAAGATGAAGCGCGTCGTCGAGCCCGGGCGCTTCGAGATCATGGTGGGCGGCAGCTCCGACCCACACGATCTGAAGAAGACCAACCTCGACGTCGCCGCTCGCTGATTTTCGGCCTCCTGGCCGCTCTGATACGATGGAGCCAGGGAGGCCTCGAATGAAGAGTCCGGGCGATCTCATCAGGGAGCTGCAAGCGACGCACGCGCGGGCCAGCCTGGAGGACGCCGGGTCGTTCGAGGGGATGGTCCCCCAGCTGACGGCGCTCGCCGACACGCTGCGCGAGACCTACCAGGCCTCGGTCACGAAGGAGATCGTCGCCGTCATCGCCAAGCTGAAGGCCGGGGGCGACCTCGCGCCCGCGGACGTGGCGATGGTCGAGAGCTTCATGGTCGGCGACGCCGAGGCCTACACGCGCCTGGAGAACGACTTCCAGGCGTGGCTCGCGGAGCTCGGGCGGCTGGTGGGCGTGCTCGGCGATCTCTCCGGCCGCCTGCAGGGCCGGGGGGCGCTGGAGGCGCTCGGCGAGGTGGAGGACGCGCGCCGCGTGCTCGGCGACATCGACAACTTCCTCGAGCAGAAGGAGCGCGTCACGCGCTTCCGCCGCTCCATCGCCCAGGGGATCGACCCCGAGCGCCGGAAGATGCTGATCGAGCTGCTGCAGGAGCTGCTCGAGTCGCCCGGGATTTAAGGCCCCCCAGAGACCGGCCAGCCGTCGGCGGTCCAGGCGATCTCGGAGATGCGGAGCGTGGCGGCGCCGCTCGAGCTCCCTTTGAGCGCGTGATAGAGGTTGTAGGTCTTGTTGTTGTAGACGATGACGGCGTTGTGGCCGGGGGCGACCCAGTCCGTGTTCCCCTGGACCAGCAGGGTGCCGCCGCCCTTCATGAGATCCGTGCCCGCCTCGTCGACGTAGGGCCCGGTCACGGTCGTCCCCCGGCCGACGCGGATGTTGTAGTCGTACGCGCCGCTACAGCAGGCGCCCCAGGACGAGAACAGGTAGTAGTAGCCGCAGCGCTTGAAGATCCACCCGCCCTCGAGGCTCCCCTTCGAGCTCGCGCCGTTCGCCAGCGCGTAGAGCATCGTGTCGGCGCGGAGGCCGGTCGAGGGGTCGAGCTTGACCATCTTGAGGCCGCTCCAGAAGCTGCCGAACTCGAGCCAGGGCGTGCCGGCGTCGTCGATGACGACGTTCGGGTCGATGGCGTTCCAGTTGTCGGTCTCGCCGATGTTCGAGCAGAGCACCTGCCCCTGGTCGGCCCAGCTGCCGCTGGCGAGGTCGGCGCGCGTCGCCTGGCCGATGCAGGAGACGTTTTTGCCGAACGTCGAGGCCGCGTAATAGAGATGGTAGACGCCGCCGAAGAAGGAGATGTCCGGCGCCCACAGGTTCGTCGCCCCGGTGGCGGTGGCCGCCCAGGCGGGGAGGGCGAGCGGCGTGGGGGCGTTGTTCCAGGTCGTCAGGTTGGTCGACGTCTTGGCGATGAGGCCGGTCGCCGCCAGGTAGATGGTGCTCCCGAGCACGTACGCCGCCGGATCGTGCGCGCCCAGGCTCCCGGTCAGCGTCAGCGCCTGCGGCGGATTCGACGAATCGTAGGCCGAGCCCGGGCAGGACACGCCGCCTGCTCCACCAGTCGCCGTCGTCCCGCCCGTGCCGGTGCCGGTCGATCCACCTTGCCCCGTCGCGCCGCCCGTACCGGTGGTGCCGCCGGTCGCGCGTCCACCGGCGCCGCCTGCTCCGGTGGAGCCACCTTTGGCGCCGCCCGTACCCGTGGTGCCGCCGGTCGCCGGCGTACCGCCCGAGCCGGTCGCGCCGCCGTTCGCGTTGACCCCCCCGGTGCCGACGCCTCCGCCCGTACCGGTGGCGCCGCCGGACGCTGTCGTGCCGCCCGTGGCCGAGCCGCCTTGGCCGGTCGTGCCGCCCGAGGCCTGGCCACCGCCGCCGGTCCCGGTCTCTCCCCCTGTCCCCGTCGACGCGCATCCGAGCAACGCAAGAATGCCGAAGAGAGCGATCTGGGAACGAACGTTCATGAGCCCGTCCTCGCGAAGGTGAAGTCGTCGAGCGTGACCGACTGGTTGGCGGCGGCGGTCGTCGAGACGCCGATCTGGCAGGCGCCGTTGCTGACCGCGATGCCGGTGATTGACACCTGCGTCCAGCCGGACATCGCCTTGGTGAGCGAGGCGTCCTTCTCGGCGCCGCCGTAACCCGAGGCGTAGAGGTTGGCGCTCGTCTGGCCGCCCGTGCTCTTGGCCCAGACGCTGAGCGTGTAGGTCCCGTTGGGCAGGCCCGTGACCGCCTGGTTCAGCGTCGCCTGGTACGCCGCGGTCGACGCCAGCTGCCAGCCCCAGTTGCCGGTGTGGCCGCCCGAGACGTTGGTGTACGGCGTGACGCCGCCGCCGGTGGTCGTGCTGGTGGTCCAACCGGCGGGCTCGGTCATCGTCACCCGATCGGCCTCGAAGCTGGGGTTGAGCGCGTAGTTGTTGTCCGGGCCCACGCTCCAGGTGCCCGCGGCCGCGTTGAACGACCACGCGCTCATCGAGGCCATCGTGGGCGTCGTCCCGCTGAACGTCAGCGGGCACCACTGGTTGTAGCCGAGCCCGTTGCCGGCGAAGTCGCTCCAGCGGTCGCCGGCGAAGATGACCGTCGTCCCCGCCGTCCCCTTCACCGTCACGAAGAAGCCGGTCTGCGAGACGTGGCTGAAGTCCTGGTCGGTGTTCCCGATGACCCCCTCGGCGCCGTAGGGGCCCATGATGTTGCTGGCCGCGATGTAGTAGCTGTGCGAGGCGTTCCAGCCGTGCAGGTCGGACGAGCAGAAGTAGTACATGCCGCCATACTTGAACATCGTGTTTCCTTCGCGCCCGGGGCCGCCGAAGATGCGCGTCGCCGCGTCGATGCTCAGCGAATCCGCCGCGTGGACGGGCGCGACGTAGAGGTTGCTGCGCCCGCTCGACGAGGAGCAGATGAGGTACGACTTGCCGTCGTCGTCGGTGAAGATCGTCTGGTCGCCGGTGGTCGTGTTGACCACGTTGGTGATCGCGGCCTGGACGTGATCGAAGGCGAACGTCCCCGCCGGCGTGTCGCTGGTGGCGAACAGCTCGCCCGTGCCCGCCGGACCACCTTGGTACTGCGAGATGAGCACGTACTTCTTGGTGGTGGCGTTGTAGACGACGCCCAGGCGGCCGATCCAGGTCCCCGAATCGACGTTTGCGCCCAGGCTGGCGGTGGTGAGCACGTCGTTCTCGTGCTTCCAGGTGACGAGATCGGTCGACGAGTAGCAGGTGATGGCGACGAACGTGGTGTCGCTGTTCTTCTTGGTGTTCGCCGCGTAGGTGACGGCGCCGTTGTACTTGACCCCGTACCAGTAGTAGGTGCCGTTGAAGCTGAAGACGCCGCCGCCCTGCGAGTAGATCGGCGTCCCCGAGGTGTCTTTCCAGAACACGTCGTTGTGGATCAGCGCGCCGGTCGTCGCGGCGCCGCCGGTGCCGGTCGATCCCCCCGTCCCGGCGCCGGCCGATCCACCTTGCCCCGTTCCGCCGCCCGTCCCGGCGCCGCCGCTCCCCTTGCCCGCAGAGCCGCCCTGACCGCTGCCGCCGCCGCTCCCCTTGGCGCCCGCCGCGCCGGCTTGCCCGCCCGTGCCCGCCTGCCCGGCGCCGGCGCCGCCGGTCGTGCTGGCTCCGCCGCTGCCGGTCCCCACCGCGCCGCCCGTTCCCGCGCCGGTCGATCCACCTTGCCCGGTCGCGCCGCCTGAGCTCGCGCCCCCGCTGCCCCCGCCCAGCGTGCCGCCGCTTCCGGTTCCGCCGCTCCCACCCTCCGAACCGACGTCGCCCGACTGGCCGCCGCTGCCGGAGGTCGGCCCGGCGCCGGTGCCGCCGCAGCCGACGACGAGCATGGCCAGTCCGACCACCGGACCCCACACGCGACGCGCCGCCGTGGACAATGGTCTCGTTCCGAACGGGTCGGGCATCGATGCTTCCATCACTAGGTGACAAGGGGCCGTTCATCCAGATCTGTTGCGGCGGGAGCCCTCACGGTTCCTTTTTCCGAGAGGCGCCGCCGCGTCGCGGCAGGGGTGGAGTTTTGTTCCGCGCCGGGCGGGAGCGATCGATTTCCGACCGCCTGTGATCTCCGTCGGCCGCGTGGCTCCTGCACCTGGCACGGCATGCCGGCTGCACCATCTCCGATCGTGACGAGGCGCGGTTGGGCTCTCACACCGGTCGTGTTGACGTTGGGGATGTTGGGCTGGGTGGCCGGCGGCCGGGCCGAGCCGCCGTCGAGCGCCACGCCGATGACGGCGCCGGCGCGCGCGCCCCTCTGCAGCGGCGCCTACGCCGACGACTTCACCGCCCTCTCGGCCGAGGCGCGCGAGTTCGATCGGCGCCCGGAGGCGGTCTTCTCCTACTGCGTCCGCAACAGCGCGGTCTACGAATGTCTCTCCTACGGGCCCGACGGCGCGATCCGGCGCGAGAAGAAGCGGGCCACGCTGCACGGGACGGCGTTCGCCTACAAGCGGCAGGGGAGCGACACGCTGCTGCTCACCAATGACCACGTCGCCGCCTGGCCGGCGGTCACCGACGCGCAGCACACGGTCGACGGCGTCCCGGCGGGGTGCAAGAAGGTGTCGGAGGCGCTGACGCTCGTCGACGACGAGCACGACGCCTACGCGCTCGACGACATCCCGCTTGCCCGCGTGGTGACCGATCCGCAGCTCGACGTGGCGGTCCTCAAGGCGCACGCCGAGCTGCAGGTGATGCGCTGGAAGATCGGGCACAGCGCCGGGCTCGGCGAGCGCGACGTGGTCGAGGTGCGGGGCTTCCCGCTGGGCGCCTTTCGGGCCACGAACGTGGGGACGGTGGTGTCGCTGCACGATCACGACGACTACGGCGACTGGGACCACGAAGACTTCGTGATCGACGCGCTGCTGTCGTCCGGCAACTCGGGCTCGCCGGTGCTGGCCGTCTCCTGCGCGACCGGCGAGTACGAGCTGGTCGGCATCTTCCACGCCGGCTACACCGAGGGGAGCGCGCTCAACGTGGTGGTGGGGATCGATCAGGTGCGCGACCTGATGACGACGCTCAAGCGCAAGCCGCGCGATCGCGACGCCGTCGCCGCGGTGCCCGGCGGGGCAGGGCGGGTCGCCGTGGAGACGGGCCTCGACGTCGACGGCGAGACGTTCTTTTCGTTCGGTCCGCTGGTGGCGCTCGTGCGCGGCCGCCCCGATCACCGGCTGCTGTTCGTCGTGCTCTCCAAGGACTTTCCGCGCACGGTGGCGCCGCTGCTGGTCATCGAAGATCTCGCGGCCAAGGATCCGTTGTCGTTCGGGACCCTCGGGCGCGTCTGGCTCGGGGGTCCGCGCGGGCTCAAGCTCACCGATCGGGCCGCGCTCGATCCCGACGCCACGGCCGAGGTCCTGCGCGCGCTCGATGCCTTGCGCACCGACGCGGCCGCCGCCATCGCCTACCGGACCGCGGGCGAGCAGGCGGGCGCCTCGCGCCAGTCGACCGAGCGGCTCGCCAAGATGGCCGAAACGCTGACGCGCACCGCGGCCGCGCGCGCCGACATGGTCCAGGCGGTGAGCGATCTCGCCGACCGCCTGGGCCCGGCGGTGGGGAGCCGTGGCGCCACGCTGGCCGAGATCAACGCCGCCGCGCCGCCGGCCATCGCGCGGCCGCCGACGGCGACGGCCGAGACTGGCAAGCCGCAGCTCAGCAAGCCCGAGTGAACGCCATCGACGCCGGCGCTCGACGGTGAGGGGGAGAGTCCCCACGCCCTTCGGGGGGCGGGGCACCGCTCATCGCAAAATCGGTCCTGTCGTTTCAGGCAGATAGGGACTCCTTGGTCCGGCGTGCCTCTTGCGTCGGTACGGCGCCCTAACCCCGCGCGGGCGACGAGCCCCTAACTCGACGGAGATCTCATGACCCCAGTGACCCCCGAACGTACGCGCTCTCGTTTGCTTGGAATTCCGGCTCCGCTCCTGTTTTCGTTGGCGCTCGGCGCCGGCTGCCTCGGTCAAGGCGCGCCGAGCGATCAGGTGATTGGCTCGCTCACCTCGGGCGCGACCTCGGCCGTCGTCGCCCTGGCGAGTGACTGGACCGCCGGCTACTGCGCCAACGTCACTGTCTCCAACGCGGGCGCCGCGGCCGCCACCGGCTGGCAGGTGGTGATCAACCTGAACCAGTCGGCGCTGGCCAACATCTGGAGCGCCAGCGACACCCTCTCCGGGACGCAGATGACCGTGACGCCGCTGTCGTATGACGCCGCCATCGCGCCCGGCGCCAGCGTCAGCTTCGGCTTCTGCGGCAACGCGACGGGCAGCAACTACCATCCCACGATCGTGTCCGTATCGGCGACGGGGAACGGCGGCGGGACGACGAGCGGCAGCGGCGGAACGGGCGGCAGCGCGGGCAAGCTCGGCGCCGGCGGGACGCCCGGGACCGGCGGTGTCTCCGGCACTGGCGGTGTCTCCGCGACGGGCGGTGCCTCCGCGACGGGCGGTGCCCCCGCCGCCGGCGGGACGCCTGGGACCGGCGGCGTCAGGGCCACCGGTGGCGCGACGGGCACCGGCGCGTCGTCGGGGACCGGCGGTGGCTCGGCGACCCAGTGCACGCTCCCCTGGGCGGCCAACAACGGGTCGGGCTCTTTCACCTGGTACTACTTCGGGCAGGGGACGGGGCAGGACAGCCTCGGCTACCGCACCGCCTGCGGCTACACCGGCCACGAGCCCTCGGGACAGGACTCCGACACGGTCATGAACATCGCCACGCCCGGCTACTTCGCCGCCGTCCCGGGCGCGAGCGGGTCGAGCTTCGACACCGTCAACCACTGCGGCGCGTGCGCGCAGATCACCAACGGCGGCAAGTCGGTGATCGTCACCATCGTCGACGAGTGCCCCGAGAATTCGAACCCGCTCTGCGCCGCGAACCCGAACGGCCACCTCGATCTCAGCCGGCCGGCGTTCAATGCGCTCGGCTATTCGACCGGCGATCCGAGCGGCACCACCTGGAAGTACGTCCCCTGTCCGGTCACGGGCGGGATCGTCGTGCGGGGCAAGTCGGGGAACGCCAACCAGGTCTACATCGAGAACGTCGTGCTCCCGATCGCCAGCGTGAGCGTCAACGGCGTCGCGGCGACGCACCTGTCGTACGGGGCCTGGCAGCTCCCGGTGAACGCCAGCGTCGGGTTGCCCCTGACGCTCACCGACGCTTCGGGGCGCGTGACGACGGTGAAGATCGCGGACACCAACCCGGCCGACAGCACCAGCACGGGCACGCAGGAGCCGGTCTGCCAGTGAGCCGGGGCTGATCGCTGCCCGGCGGGTTGGTCCGGCCCTTGCTGGACCCGCCCGCCGTGCGCGTTCGTCCGATCCACGAAGCGGCCGCGAGCCGGCCGCTTGAGCCGCGGCGGGCCGGCGGCGCGCGTTTCATTCCGCGACGCTCGAACGCCGAACGTTCGGTTTCTTGTCGGGTGGCGTGGGCGGCGCTCGTACTTTTCGCCAGCGCGAGCGGCGCCGCCTGCGGGATCTCTCCGTCAGTGAATGCCCCGAATCAGGCCAGCTCGCCGCGCGACTTTACGGTCGTGACCCTACCAGATACCCAGTACTACTCGGCGGCTCATCCGGAGATCCTGGACGCCCAGATCGCCTGGATCGCGCGCGAGGCGGCGGACCAGAAGATCGCGCTCGTGGTGCATGAAGGGGACATCGTCGACGCGGACGAGCCGGGGCAGTGGGCGCGCGCCGCGAGCTCGCTGCATACGCTCGACCGCGTGGTCCCGTACATCCTCAGCTCGGGCAATCACGACTACGATCGCGCCGGCCGGACCATCACCCGCCGCACGCTGATCGATCGCTACTTTGAGCCGCCCTCGACCGGCCTCTACGAGCCGGGGCGGATCGAGAACCGCTACGAGATCGTCCCGGCGCCGGGCGGGCCCTGGTTGGTCCTGTCGCTGGAATTTGGACCACGCGACGCCGTGCTCGACTGGGCCGACCGCGTCGCCAAGCGCTACGCGGCGCTGCCGGCCATCGTCGTCACGCACGCCTACCTCGCCTCCGACAACGCCCGCTTCGACCATCTCGCGCGCCCGGATCAGCTCTGGAATCCGTACCGCTATCTCGACGGCAGCGTCCCCGGCAGCGTGAACGACGGCGAGGAGATCTGGCAGAAGCTCGTCGCGCGCAACGACAACATCTTGTTCGTCCTCTGCGGGCACGATCTGGGGGACGGCGTGGGACGGCTCGAGAGCACGCGCCCCGACGGCACGACCGTCCACCAGATCCTGGCCAACTATCAGATGCAGCCGCTGGGCGGCGGCGGCTACCTGCGGCTGCTCGAGTTCTCGCCCGCCGAACGGCGCGTGCGGGTGCGGACCTACTCGCCGTATCTGAACCAGTTCAAGACCGATCCCGACAACGACTTCCACCTCGCGTACTGACCTAGACAATCAAAGGAGACGACAGATGAAACGGATTCTGATGGCCCTGATCCCCGCTGCTTTCATGACGTTCGGAACGATGGCGCTGGCCGCCGACGCGCCGGCCGCCAAGCCCGACTGCACCACGCAGCAGAAGGCGCTCGACGACGCCAACGCCGCGGTGAAGACCGCCAGCGCCAAGCCCGATCTCTCGAGCTGCAAAGACAAGAAAGGCAAGGACAAGACCGACTGCGAGAAGCCCCTCAAGGACACGCAGAAGGCCGCCGTGAAGGACGCCAAGGCCAAGGCCAAGGAGGCCAAGACCGCGGCCGACTGCTGCAAGAACCCCAAGAAGAAGGGCTGCGCGTCGTAGTCCAAGTCGCGTCGTAGTCCAAGTCCAGGAACAATTCCAGGAGCAATTCCAGGAACAATTCCAGGAACAATTCCAGGAACAGCCCCGCCGTCGCCGCAGAAACTGGCAAAAACTGCAGAGGCTGGCGGGGCGCCTCGATCGTTTTCGGGCGGCGCGTCGATGCGCCGCGACACCACCTACCCGAGGCAGGGTCGTTGGTGGTATTCTCGAAATATCTCTCTTATGCCTACGCAGACTAGCCGTGTGAACCCCGGGCGATTCGTTCTCCTCGGCGTTCTGGGGGCGCTGGCGGCATCTTGGGCCGTCTCCTGCCAGGGACCGCAGGAGTTCTTCCGGGACACGCAAGGCAACGGCGGTGGCCCCGGGACCGGAGGCTCTATCGTGGCCACGGGGGGCAGCGTGGGGACGGGCGGCGTGCCCGGGACCGGCGGCAAAGCGACCGGCGGCGTGCCCGGCACCGGCGGCAAAGCAACGGGCGGCGTGCCCGGCACCGGCGGCATCGTCAACACGGGCGGGGTGCCCGGGACCGGCGGCAGAGCGACCGGCGGCGTGCCCGGGACGGGCGGCCGAGCCACCGGCGGGGTGCCCGGGACCGGTGGCAGCGTCGGGACCGGTGGCAGCGTCGGGACCGGCGGCATCGTCGGGACCGGTGGCAGCGTGGGGACGGGCGGCACGCCCGGGACCGGGGGCTCGGGCGCGGGCGGCAGCGTGGGGGCCAACTGCGTCGACACGATCAAGCTCAACAACTACACGGCGGGCAGCCAGTCGTGCGCCGCCTGTAAAGAGAACAGCACGGACAAGTCGGCGGGCTGCGAGACGATCATCAACTGCCTCGATACCAATTATCCGTGCGGTTCTGCCAACAACTGCGCGCTCATGTGCGACAACATGGGCGGAGACAGCGTCGTACAGGCTTGCGTGACAAACCTGCTGTCCGCCGGCTCCTGTAGCGTTCCGTAGCGTTCGGCGGAGCTTGCGCCGTCAAGGATGAGCCCGTAACTTTCGGGCCCATGAAACTTTCCGTCCTGTTCGCCTCCGCCACGTTGGTCTCTGCGCTCGCCGGCGCCGCGCGCGCCGATCTCGAGCTGCCGCGCCCGAGCCCGTTCGCCAAGGTCGTCCAGACCGTGGGCCTGACCGACATCACCGTCGACTACAGCAGCCCCGGCGTGAAGGGGCGCAAGATCTGGGGCGTCGTCGTTCCGTACGATCAGATGTGGCGCGCCGGGGCGAACAACGCCACCAAGCTCACCTTCAGTCGCGACGTGACGTTCGCGGGCAAGCCGGTCCCGGCCGGCTCGTACGCCTTCTTCGTCATCCCCACCAAGGGCGCTTGGACGGTCATCCTCAACAAGAAGGCCGAGCAGAACGGCGTCGGCCGCGACTACAAAGAGGCCGACGATCTCCTGCGCGTGCAGGTGACGCCCAAGGCGGCGCCGTTCCGCGAGCGCCTCGCCTACCTCGTCACCGATTTCAACGACGACAAGGCGTCGCTGGATCTCGAGTGGGACAAGCTGCGGCTCGCCATCCCGATCACCGTCCAGACATCGGCCCAGGCGCTGGCCAACATCAACAACGCCATCGACAACACCTGGCGCACCTACGCCAACGCCGCCCGCTACATGCTGGAGAACAAGAAGGACTACGACGCCGGCATGAAGTACATCGACCAGTCGCTGGCGCTGAAGGAGGACTGGTTCAACGTCTGGATCAAGGCCCAGCTCCAGGCGGCCAAGGGGGACCTGAAGGACGCGCGCGTCACCGGCGAGCACGCCCACGACCTGGGCAAGAAGTCGCCGATGTTTTTCCTTGAAGGCGAGATCAAGAAGACCCTCGACGACTGGAAGAAGAAGAAGGGTTAGCGCCGCTCGGAGGCGGCCGAGCGGGTCGGGCCGATCGCGCGGCGGTAGATCGAGATGTAGCGATCGACGGCCGGCTCGACCCGGTAGCGGGTCTCGGCGAGCCGGCGCGCGGCGGCCGAGAGGCGCGCGTGCAGGGTGGGGTCGTCGAACAGGCGGCGTGCGGCGGCGGCCATCGCCTCGACGTCGCCGAGCGGGCAGAGGAAGCCGACCTCGCCGTCGGGGATCACCTCGGGGAGCCCGCCCACGGCCGAGGCGATGACCGGGACGCCGGAGGCCATCGCCTCCAGCGCCGCCAGGCCGAAGCTCTCGGTCTCGCTCGGCAGGAGGAACAGGTCGGCCTCGCGCAAAACGCCCGGCAGGTCGACGCGCTCGCCGAGAAACTCGACGTCGGCCGCCACGCCGAGCCGCGCCGCCAGCGCCGCGACCGCCGCGCGATCCGGACCGTCGCCGACCAGGCGCAGCCGCGCCGGGCGCTCGGCGCGCAGGCGGGCGAAGATCTCGAGGACGTCAGGGACGCGCTTGACGGGGCGGAAGTTCGAGACGTGCACGACGACCGGGGCGGGCGGGAGCGGTCGGGGCGTCTCGCTTGCGGGGCGAAACCGCGCGGCGTCGACGAAGTTCGGGACCACCTCGATGGCGACCGAGGCGGGGACCCCCAGCGTCTCGTGCGTGGCGCGCGCGAGCCAGGCCGAGGGGGTGGTCACCGCGTCGCTGGCGGCGATCGAGAAGCGGGTGAGCGGCAGGAAGCTCGGATCGTTGCCGACCAGCGTGATGTCGGTGCCGTGCAGGGTGGTGACCAGCTTGGGCGCGGCGTCGCGGCCGGCGGGGTCGGCGGCCAGGACCTCGCGCGCCAGATGGGCGCTCACCGCGTGGGGGAGCGCGTAGTGCGCGTGGATGACGTCGAGCCGCTCGCGGCGCGAGACCTCGACGATCATCGAGGTCAGCGCCAGCGTGTACGGCGAGTGTTTGAGCTGCGGGTAGGCCGGCGGGGCGACCTTGTGGAAGGTGACGTTCGGCTGCGCCGGCGCCAGGCGGCCGGGGAGATCGTCGCTGAAGACGTGAACGGCGTGGCCGCGCCGCGCGAGAGAGGTCGCCACCTCCGCCGCGACGACCCCGCTGCCGCCGAAGGTCGAGAAACAGACGACGCCCACCCGGAGCGGCGGGGCGGTCATGGGAACGTCCTCATGGCTCGAGATCCTGGAGCGCGGTGACGAACGGGCCGGTGGCGGCCAGGCGCTCGAGCACCAGCGCTTTGAGCGCGCCCGGACCGAGGCGGCCGGCCAGCGACGGCCAGGCGTAAGCGCGCTCCTGCGGGATGCCGCCCGGGACCAGCGCGTCGCGAACGCGGGCCAGCCTGGCCAGCGTCGCGCCGTCGCGCTCGGCCAGCTTGCGGGCGTAGCGCGCCGTGAGCCGCTGGAGCGCGCGACCGACGTGAGCGCGGGTCCGCTCCGCCGCGCGCGTCAGGTTGCGGTCGCGCGGATCGAGCGCGGCGGTGGTGGCGGCGATCCGGTCGACGGCCGGCGCGATCTCGGCGGCCACGCGCGCGGCGAGCTCGGCGGCGGAGGGCACGTCCGCCGGCCGCGCGGCGGGGAGGCGCGCCAGGAGGTCCGCATCGGGGCGGGCGAGGTCGTCCGCCCCGAGCCCCAGCTCGCCCAGTCGCCGGCGGGTGTGCGGATCGAGGCAGCGAAAGCGGGCGCGCGGGACGATGAGCGGCATCGCCAGTCCGAACAGGTCGTAAAGCGGCGCCGCCTGCGCGAAGTAGCTGACCTCGGCCGGGCCGCCCACGGTGGCCGCTGTCGGCAGCAGCGTGTCCTGCACGATGGGCCGCAGCAGCGCCGAGGTGGAGAAGCGGAGCGGATCACTCTCCAGCGCGGCGTCGACCTCCTTCGCCGTGAAGACCGCCTCGCATCCGGCCAGCCGCCACGGCGCGCCCGCCTCGCGCGGCCGTTCGAGCCGATAGCGAGGACCGGTGGCGGCATCGCGGTGGCCGAACACCAGCGCGCAGCCGGGGCGCGCGGGGATCTGCTCGTCGAAGCCGGCCGCCGCCAGCGCGGCGCGCCGCTGGTCGAGACGGCGCTCGATCTCGGCCGAGGCGTCGAGCGCCCGGCGATAGATCGGCGCCGCCAGCGTCGCCACGGGCGGCGCGCGCGGATCGAGGATCAAAAGCCCCTCGTCCGCGAACAGCGCGCCGAGGACGCCGGCGAAGGCGGCGGCGATCGGTCGTCCGGCGGTGTAGTGGGCGCGCAGCAGCGCCAGGGTCTCCTCGGCCGCGGGTCCGGGACCGAGCAGGTCGCCGAGGGCGTCGAGCAGCGGCGCGATCTCGGCGGGGAGGCGCCGGTGGGCGATCGAGACGCGCGCCTCCGCCGCGGGCTCGGACGGCAGCGCCAGCGCGACCGGCTTGCCGCCCGGGCCGGCCACGGTGGCCGCGGCGATCTCGGCGAAGTCGTGATCCTCGGTCTGCAGCCAGAAGAGCGGCACGCAGCGGACGCCCGCCTCGGCGGCGAGCGCACGCGCCGTCGCGACGGCCGACGCCGCCTTGTAGAAGCCGTAGAGCGGCCCGAGAAACAGCCCCACCTGCTGGCCGGTGGCGACCACCGCCGTCCGGCCTTCCGCGAGCGCCTCGAGGTTGGCCGCCCGCGCCGGGCTCGCGGGGAGCGCCGCCTGCTGCGCGCGGAGCTGGGCGACGAGCGCGGCAGGCGCGCGGCGCGCGGCGGCGGCGCGCGCCCGGGCCATCCGGTCGCTCCCGGAACGGAAGTCACAGGGAAGAAACGGCCGTGCGATTTCCTCGTCGGCGAGGTACGAGCTGGAGAATCCTCGAGCCACCAGAAGCATCAACTATACTCGCTCGCACCGCCATCGCCCGTCGCACCGAACCTTCCATGCACCATCGCCGCTTCGCCCGTATCCTTGCGCGGGTCGTCCCGCTCTCGCTCCTGGTCTTCTCCTTTTCGATGCCCCACCGTCCCGCTCTCGCGGCCGGCCCTCCGCCGCAGCCGAACGCCGCCCGGATCGCCCTCGGCCTCCATGCGCTGGGCGTGGCCGGCAGCGTGCTCTACGTGGCGGCGCACCCCGACGACGAGAACACGGCGCTGCTCGCCTACCTGGCCAACGGCGCGCAGGTGCGGACGGCCTATCTGTCCCTCACCCGCGGCGACGGCGGCCAGAACCTGATCGGGTCCGAGCAGGGGCCGGCGCTGGGCCTCATCCGCACGCAGGAGCTCCTGGCCGCGCGCCGGATCGACGGCGCCGAGCAGTTCTTCACCCGCGCGCGCGACTTCGGCTTCTCGAAGAGCCCCGAGGAGACGCTGCGCATCTGGGGGAAGGAGGCGGTGCTCTCCGACGTGGTGGCGGTCATCCGCAAGTTCCGCCCCGACGTCATCGTCACGCGCTTCTCACCCGAGCCGGCGGAGACGCACGGGCACCACACCGCCTCGGCCATCCTGGCGCTGGAGGCGTTCCACGCGGCCGCCGACCCCAAGTTCCACCCCGAGCAGCTCACCGGCGGCGTCACCCCCTGGCAGGCGCGGCGAATCTTCTGGAACCGCTCGTCGTTCTTCATCAAGCCGACCGACGACGTGAGCGGCGACGTGAAGCTGGACGTCGACGGCTTTAACCCGCTCCTCGGCGAATCGTACGGCGAGATGGCGGCGGAGGGCCGCAGCATGCACAAGAGCCAGGGGTTCGGCGTCGCCCGCAACCGGGCGCCGATCGTCGAGTACTTCCGGCTGCTCGCCTCGGCCGATCCGAAGGAGAAGAGAGCCGGCAAGCCGCTGGCCGGAATCTTCGCCGGCATCGACATCGATCTCAAACGCTTCCCGGGGACGGCCAAGCTCCGGGCGCTCGTCGACAGGGCGGTCGCCAAGTTCGAGGTCGCCGCGCCTTACAAGGTGATCCCGACCCTGACGGAGATCGACGCCGCGCTGGGCGAGATCTCCGACGCCGGATGGCGCGCCCAGAAGCAGCGCCAGGTGCGCGATCTCATCACGGCCTGCGCAGGTCTGTTCTTCGACGCGACGGCCGCCGGCTCCCTTGCCGCCCCCGGCACCGCCGTCGAGGTGACGGCGACGGCGCTCGACCGCTCGCCCGTGGCGGTGAAGCTGGACGAGGTGCGGTTTCCGTTCGAGCCGCCGCGCGCGCCGGCGGCGGCGTTGGACGCGCCCGGCAAAGCGGGTGGGGCGGCCAAGGCGTTCGAGCTCAAGACCAGCGTGAAGCTGCCGCCCGACCTGCCGCCCACCACGCCGTACTGGTTGCAGACGCCGCCCGACGCCGGCCTTTACCACGCCGACCCGGCGTTGATCGGTTTGCCCGAGCAGCCTTCGCCCCTGGAGGTGACGTTCGGCTTCACTGTCGGCGGGCGCCAGCTCACCGTCGCCCGCAGCGTGAGCTACAAGTGGACCGACCCGGTGATGGGCGAGCGCTATCGTCCGCTGGAGGTGACGCCGGCGGTGTCGGTCGCGCCTTCGACGAACGTGCTCATCTTCGCGGGCGCGGCGCCCGAGACGCTGGAGGTGCGCCTCACCGCCGGGGCCGCCTCGGCGTCGGGCCTGCTGCGTCCCGAGGCGCCGGCCGGCTGGGCGGTCGAGCCCGCGACGGCGCCGTTCGCCCTGGGCGCCGTCGGCAGCGAGACGACGCTCGGCTTCCGCGTGCACCCGGCGACCGGGCCGGGGCGCGCGCCGACCGCCGGCAGGCTGCGGGTGGTCGCCGAGGTCGGGGGCGGTCGACTCTGGAAGGAGGTGGTCCGGATCGAGCACCCGCACATCCCGATCCAGACGTACCTCGTCGACGCCGACGTGCGGCTCGAGCCGATCGATCTGGTGAAGGGCGGCACGAAGATCGGCTACCTGCCCGGGCCGGGCGACGAGGTGCCGGCCGCCCTGCGGCGGGTCGGCTACGAGGTCACGCTGCTCGGCGACGAGGCGCTGGCGGCGGGCGCCGCGGCGTTGCGGCGGTTCGACGCCGTGGTCGTCGGCGTGCGCGCGTTCAACACCAGCGAGCGCCTGCGCGCCGCGCACGCGGCGCTCATGGCCTATGTCGAAGCGGGCGGCACGCTGGTCGTGCAGTACAACACCAACAACCGGATCGCGCCGCTCACGGCGCCGCTCGGCCCCTGGCCGTTCGAGATCGGCAGCAAGCGCGTCACCGACGAGACGGCGCCGGTCACGTTCACCACCGCCGGCCACCCGGCGCTCACCACCCCGAACGCGATCGGGCCGCGCGACTTCGAGGGGTGGATTCAAGAGCGCGGCCTCTACTTCGCCGACAAGATCGACCCGCGCTACGAGACGCCGCTGGCGATGAACGATCCCGGCGAGCCGCCGCAGCGGGGGAGCCTGCTCTGGGCGCGCTACGGCAAGGGGACCTTCGTCTACACCGGGCTGGCGTTCTTCCGCGAGCTGCCGGCGGGCGTCCCGGGCGCCTACCGGCTGTTCGCCAACCTGCTGGCCGGCGGTCAGCGGCCCGGCGCGCCGCGATAGCCTCCATGGCCGACGCGACGAAAGAGACGCCCACCCGCGCCGAGCTGGACGACGCGCCGCCGTTTCTGAGCTGGCGCGCGATCTACCTCCTGGTGCTGGGCGCGCTGGCCGTCGAGATCGTCCTGGGCGCGGCGCTGACCGCGATCGCCCGGTGAGCGCGCTCGACTGGGCGGTCCTTGGCGGGACGCTGGTCGCCATCGTCGCCTACGGGCTCTGGAAGACGCGCGGCCCCTCGAACATGGCCGATTACGTCCACGGCGGGTACCGCGACCGCTGGCTGACCATCGGCCTCGGCGTCATGGCCACGCAGGCGTCGGCGATCACGTTCCTCTCGATGCCGGGGCAGGCCTACGAGGATGGGATGCGGTTCCTGCAGTTCTACTTCGGCCTGCCGGTGGCGATGGTGGTCCTCTCCGTCGCCTTCATCCCGCGCTTCTACCGGCTGCGCGTCCTGACCGCCTACGAATACTTGGAGTCGCGCTTCGACCTCAAGACGCGGCAGCTGGCGGCGTTTCTGTTTCTCCTCCAGCGGGGCCTGTCGGCGGGGATCACCATCTACGCGCCGGCGATCGTGCTTTCCAAGGTGCTCGGCTGGCCGCTCAACGCGACCTGCCTGGCCATCGGCGCGGTGGTCATCCTCTACACCGTGGCCGGCGGCACGCGCGCCGTCAGCCAGACGCAGAAGCACCAGATGGTGGTGATGTTGGGCGGGATGGTGGTGGCGTTCGTGGTCATCGTCCACCGGCTGCCGTCCGAGCTGTCGTTCGGCCACGCGGTGGCGATCGCCGGGACGCTGGGGAAGATGAACGTGGTCGACTTCTCGCCCGACCTCGGCAGCCGCTACACGTTCTGGTCGGGGCTGACGGGCGGCTGCTTCCTGGCGATGGCCTACTTCGGGACCGACCAGTCGCAGGTGCAACGGTATCTCTCGGGGCGGTCGGTGACCGAGAGCCGCCTCGGCCTGCTGTTCAACGGTCTGCTCAAGGTCCCCATGCAGTTCCTGATCCTCTTCGTCGGCGTGATGGTCTTCGTCTTCTACCAGTTCAACGCGCCGCCGCTGTTCTTCAACGAGCCCGAGCTGGCGCGCGTCGCCGCCACCCCGCGCGGGGCCGAGCTGCGGGCGCTCGAGGCGCGCCATCAGGCGACCTTCGCCGACAAGCGCGTCGAGGTCTCGCGCCTGGCGGCGGGGCTCGACGCGGGCGACGCGGCGGCCATCGCCGACGCGCGGTCGCGCTTGCGCGCGGCCGCCGCGGCGGACGACGCTGTCCGGGGCGAGGCGCGGTCGCTCATCGCCGCCGCGCTGCCGCGGGCCGAGACCCACGACGCGGACTACGTGTTCCTCACCTTCGTGATGGCCAACCTGCCGCGGGGGCTCATCGGTCTCCTGCTGGCCGTCATTTTGTGCGCGGCCATGTCCTCGACGGCCAGCGAGCTGACGGCGCTGGGCGGCTGCACGGTGGTCGACTTCTACCGGCGCAGCTTCCGCCCCAACGCGACGGACGCCCACTATTTGAAGGTGGCCAAGCTCGCCACCGGCGCCTGGGGTCTGGTGGCGGTGGCGTTCGCCGGCTTCGCCTCGCTGGTCGACAACTTGATCCAGGCGGTGAACATCCTCGGGTCGCTGTTCTACGGAACGATCCTGGGGATCTTTCTGTGCGCCTTCTTCTTCCGGCGGCTGCGCGCCACGCCGGTCTTCATCGCCGCGATCGCCTCCGAGGTGCTGGTGGTCGCGCTCTGGACCTGGACCAAGATCGGGTTCCTCTGGTTCAACGTGATCGGCTGCGTGGCGGTGGTGCTCTTGTCATTCGCGATTGGTGGGTCAAACTCCGCCGCGAAGCTCAACCAAATCGGAAACCAGAACCTGGAGATTTCATGAAAACCCGCTCCCGACTCCTGATTGCCGCCCTGGCCACGCTCGGCCTGGCGACCTTCGTCCCCCGCGCCGACGCCAAAAAATCGACGCCCGCCGCGCCGGCCGCGGCCGCCGCGCCGGCCGACGCGTTCCAGAACGACTTCCTGGGCCTGCTCGACGACGTGCAGAAGAAGGTCCTCGCGCTGGTGGACGCCTTCCCGCAGGACAAGTTCAAGTGGCGGCCGGCGCCCGGGATCCGCTCGGTGAGCGAAGCCTTCCTGCACATCGCCTTCGGCAACTACGGCCTGACCAAGGCCGCCACCGGCAAGGCGCCGCCCGCCGCGGTCGGCTTCGACGGCAACATGCAGAAGTGGGACACGCAGACGACCGACAAGGCCGCCATCAAGAAGATCCTCGAGGCCTCCTACGACCACGTTCGCGCGGCGGTGAAGGACGTCAAGGACGCCGACCTGGACAAGAAAGTTCAGTTCTTCGGCCACGAGATGAGCGAGCGGGCCGTCCTGATGATCATCATCGGTCACAACAACGAGCACATGGGCCAGGAAGTCGCCTACGCGCGCTCGAACGGCGTGGTCCCCCCCTGGAGCATGAAGCACGGGGGCTGACCGCCCCGACGAGACCCGGCCGCCGGGCGAGCTCAAGCATTCGCGAGAGCCGCCGATACAGAGGTCGCGCCATGCGCCGGCGGTCGGGCAGTCTCTGGTGGGCGTGGGTGATGGTGGCCGGGGCCTGTGGAGGCGGGTCGCCGGAGCATGGCGTTTCTTCGACCGGCGGAAGCGGCGGCACGCCCGCCCAGGGTGGATCGACTGGCGCCGCCGGCATGGGCGGCACGGCTGGCACCGGCGGCGCGGGCGCGGGCGGGATGGCGGCCAGGCGTCCCTGGCCCGACTCGACGGCCAAGACGCTGATCCTCGCCGACCAGCTCCCCGACGGCCTGACCGCGGCGCAGCAGCAGTTCGTCGTCGGCCACCTGGTCGGCACCCAGAAGCTGACCCTGGCCCAGTCCCAGCCGCTGCGCGCGCTGGCCCCGAATTTCCTGGTGCTGCACTACCACCTGGCGATCTGGCAGTCGGCGCCGGCGGTCACCTTCATCGTCGACGGGATGAGCTGGGGGAACGACTACCCGACCGTCACCATGAACGAGAGCTGGTTCTGGCACAATCAGTCCGGCCAGCGCGTGGCGGCGACCGACGACGGCAAGCTGCTGATGAACGTCGGCGACGCGGGCTTCGCGGCCTACTGGAAGTCGTCGATCCTCGCCCAGATCGCGGCCGGCGACTATGACGGCCTGTTCGCCGATTCCGCCTCGCCCGATCTGCTGCAGTGGGAGGCGCAGAGCCCGCCCGAACCGCGCCTGGCGGGAACGGGCGCCCGCGACACCGCGATCGCCGAGCTGGGAGGCGGGACGTACGTCGAGGCCTGGCAGGCCTTCATGACCGACTTCAACGCCGCCCTGGCCGCGACGGGCGTGCCGCTCATCCCCAACACCGGGTCGTTCACCACCAGCTGGGACACCACGGACTACAGCCTGACCGCCGGCGTGTTCGTCGAAGGGTTCGCCGATCCGACGTTCGCGCCGGCCGATTGGCAGCGCTCGATGAACCAGATCCTGGCGCTGGTCGGCAAGCACAAGATCGTCATCGTGCAGAACTACCTCGACGACCCGACCGAGGTCGCGACGCGGCTCTATTACCTGGCCAACTACCTGCTGGTGCGCGGGGATCGCAGCTACCTCGACTACTTCGCGGGCGGGCCGCTCGAGTGGTACCCGGAGTGGGAGGTCGACCTCGGCGCGCCGGTCGCGACGGCGGCGACCGTCGGGGACCTCGCCACCGGCGGCGCGTACGAGCGCGAGTTCGCCAACGGCTGGGCGGTCGTCAACCCGACGGCCAGCGCCGCGACGCTCACCTTCCCGGCGAGCGCGCGGCTGGTGACGCCGCAAGGGGGTGGCGCCATCGACGCCGCCGGCGACGAGCCCGGCTCGATCACCTACGGCTCCGCCGCCTCGCTGACGCTCGAGCCGTCGACGGCGGCCATCATTCTGAAGTAGCGGTCGCTCCGGGGAGGGGCTCGCAATGGACGTCGATGGTGTGCGCGCCGGCCTGCGGCGAAATCGCCATCGTCTTCTCGGCGCATGCGGTGCTCCGCACCTCCAGCGTCAGCGTCTGGTCGTGCCGATCGGTTCGAACGTGGCGCCGATCGGTAAGCAGGGCGGGTTGAGGCAGACCGGCTCGGGGTCGCCGACGGGCGGGATGGTGATCGCTTGTTCGAGGTGCCATCCCGCGCCCACCGCCAGCAGCATCATCTGCGACGCGCCCTCGGGGACCGAGAGCTCGAAACGGCAATCGCCGTCGACGTCGATGGTCTGCTCTCCAACGTCGTCGTTGAGAGCGTCGTCGTTGGCCGGCAGCTCATCGGGAGTGAACAGGCCGACGTGGCCGATCGGGCAGTCTCCGCCGCTCGGAAAGCCGATGGCGCCGCGCAGGACCGGCAGCGCGTCGACCTGCATCAGGAGGTCGCTCGCCGGCGCCGTCACCGAACGAACGGTGGCTGTTCGCGCGCCCTGGCCTTCGACCTGAAGGTCGTAGGTGCGCCCGGGAACCAGGCCCTCGACCTCGAACGTTCCGTCGTCGTCGTTGGACGCGTCGCCCTCATTCCAGTCGTCGCGCCCGGCGAGGGAGGCCCTGATCGTCACCCTCCCGACCCCGGCGGGTCGTCGAACGGTCCCGCGCAGCGAGGCCGTCGGACCGAGCACGATCGTCAGCTCGTGCTCGCCGCCGCTGCGCGCCGGCACGCTGGGCGTCATGCCGACCCAGGCACCGAAGGACGCCACGACCGCGTACTGTCCCGGCGGTAGGTGAATGTCGAAGCGACCGTCGGAAAAGGTCAGCGCCTCGACGACGCGCCGCCCTCCGTCGGCGGTGACCGTGAGCCCGCCGCGCCCGAGTACCTCGCCGGGCGGCGGCAGGACCCGCCCGAAGAGGTGCGCCGGTCCGACCGCCGGCCCCGCCGATCGGGCGAAGAGCCGCGGCTCCGCCGCCTCGGGCAGTGCTGGCGCGGGGGCGGTCGCGGCCTCCTCATCCTCTTCGATGGGCGGCGGGCGGTGAGGCGGCCGCCGCACCATCGCCTTCACCGTCAGCGCGATCAGCGTCGCCAGCACGATCCCGAGCGCCACGAACAACCGCATCTCGATCCAGGGACAACGGATCTTGGCGCGGGTTCCCCCGCCACGGCGCGGTGCTCCGGGCGGTCAGCGCGCCGTCCAGCCGCCGTCGATCAGCAGCGTCGACCCGGTGATCATCGAGGCCGCCGGCGAGCAGAGAAAGACGACGGCGGCGGCCACGTCGGGCGGCTCGCCGACGCGGCCGAGCGGGATGCGGGCCAGCAGATCGCGCCGGAAGGCCTCGTCCTCCAGCCACTTGCCGGTGCCGGGGGTGCGGACGAAGGTCGGCGCGACGGCGTTGACGTTGATGCCGTGGGGCGCCCACTCGACGGCCAGGCACTTGGTCAGGTGGGCGATGGCCGCCTTGGTCATGCAGTAGACGGACTCGGTCGGCAGCGCCACGAACCCCGCCTGCGAGCTGAGGTTGACGATCCGACCGCCGCGCCCGGCCGCGATCATGGCCCGTCCCGCGGCCTGGCTGACGAAGAAGGTCCCCTTGAGGTTGACCGCCAGCGTGGCGTCGAAGTCGTCCTCCGTCACGACCTCGGCCGGGTTGGGAGGGCCGATGCCGGCGTTGTTGACCAGGATGTCCAGACGACCGAAATGGCGGACCGCCGCGGCGACGGCGGCAGAGACCTCCGCGGGCCGGGTGACGTCCATCTGCAGCGGCAAGGCGCCGCGGCCGAGCGCGCGGACGGCGTCGGCGACGTCGCCGCCGGCGCGGGCGTCTCGGAAGCCGAGCGCGAGGTCGGCGCCGGCGCGGGCGAGGGCGAACGCCACCGCGCGTCCGATCCCGCGCGCGGCGCCGGTCACGAGCGCGACGCGGCCCGCGACGTCGAAGGTGGGGGTGGCGTCGGCGGGGGCAGGCGCAGGAGAAGGTCCAGGTGGTCGAGGTGGTTCACGCATGCCGGCACGCTAACGGATCCGGACCACGCGAGGGGATTTTGAGATTGCCCCCTCGTGACACCGGCGGCGTCCCCCTGTCGTGCGCCGCGCGTCGCCCTCTCACGGTCCGCTTCGGCGCGCGTCAAATGCCGTATAATGAGCCATCACGGCGTCTGTCGGCGACATCGGTCTGGGGGTGCGGAGCCGGCGTCGCGGATGCACGCGACAGCGCGCGGCGCTGTTTGTGGTTTGCCTGGCGGGGTTCGCGGCGCCCGCCCGCGGCGGGAGCGCCGCCGCATCGCCATCGGCGGCGCCCTGGGAGGCGCGGTTCATGGCGGCGCCGCCGGCGGAGGTCCTGGCGGCGGCGGCCAAGCTGCGGGCGCCCGCAGACACGCCGGTGCTGATCCTGTTCGAGGAGATGGTGCACAGCTTCGACGACGCGCATCGCAGCCGGCACCGCTACCGCGAGGTCTACCAGGTCCTGACCGCGCACGGCATCGAAGGCTGGGACCAGGTGAGCAGCGGGTGGGCTCCCTGGTACGAGGACAAGCCGGCGCTGCGCGCGCGCGTCGTCGCGCCGGGCGGCCGGACGTTCGCGCTCGATCCCAAGACCATCGAGACGAGCGGCCAGTCGGGCGGGGACGAGGCGGTGTTCAGCGATCGCCAGATGGTGCGCGCGCCC
Source organism: Polyangia bacterium (assembly GCA_035607055.1). Classification (GTDB taxonomy): domain Bacteria; phylum Myxococcota_A; class Polyangia; order Fen-1088; family Fen-1088; genus JADGRB01. Next base: position 7,629 of record DATNDC010000152.1, on the reverse strand, counting down.
CTGTCGGGGATCGCGGTGGGCGCCGTCGTCGAGGTGGAGATCACCTGGACCGAGCGGGCGCCGCTGTTCGAGGCCGGGACCACCCACCGGTTCTTCTTCGGCGGCTCGGCGCCGGTGGAGAGGGCCCGGCTCGAGATCGACTACCCGAGCAGCGTGCACCTCCAGCGGGTGATCCGGAAGGTGACGCCGCTCATTCAGACGTTGAAGACGGAGGGGGGCCAGACCCGCGAGGTCTACGAGAGCGGTCCTTATGCGGCGCTGCCGGAAGAGGTCCCCGGTCAGCCGCCCGAGACGACGCTTCCCGCGTACGTCTCCTACACCACCGGCGCCTCGTGGAGCGCGGTCGCGGCGGCCTACGCCGACCTCGTCGATCGGCAGATCGGCAAGCCGGACCTGGGGAGCTATGTCCGCGACGCGCGCAAGGGCCTCGACCTCAAACGCGATCGCGACGCCGTCGCGGGGCGCCTCCTGGCGCGGTTGGGCGCCGACGTGAAGTACACCGGCATCGAGTTCGGCGAGGCGTCGATCGTGCCGCGCACGCCGGCGGAGGTGTTCGAGCGCCGCTACGGCGACTGCAAGGACAAGGCGCTCGTCTTGACGGCGCTCTTGCGCGCGGCCGGCATCCCCGCCGAGGTGGCGCTGCTCGATTCGGGGTTCGGCCCCGACGTCGATCCCGACGTCCCGGGGCTGGGCGGGTTCGATCATGCCATCGTCTATCTGCCGGGGCCGAAGCCGCTCTGGATCGACGCCACCGATCAGTTTTCCGCGGTCGGCGAGCTGCCGCTGGCGGATCAGGGGCGACTGGCGCTGGTGGCGGCGCGCGGGACGGGGGCGCTCGTGCGCACGCCGGTGGCGCCCTCGAGCGCCAACCTGACCCGCGAGGACCGCACGATCACGGTGGATGAGGGCGGCAAGGTCCGCGTCGTCGAGATCTCCGACCTCTGGGGCGCGCCGGGACACTCCCTGCGGCTCGACTACAGCCACGCCGAACGGAAGCAGATCGAGGAGCGGCTCACGGGCTACGTCCGCTCGACCTACCGCGCGAAGACGCTCAGCCGCTGGGAGACCTCGGATTTCTTCGACGTCGCCCGGCCGCTGCGGATCGACCTCGAGACGCAGGACGCCGCGATCGGATCGATCACCGACGAGACCGTCTCGGTGTCGCTGCCCCTCGGCGCGCTGTTCGAGCGGCTGCCGGAGTTCCTGCGCAACCCCGAGGGGGCCGAGCACAAGCGCCCCGCCGCGGAGACGTTTCGCACCGTCGACTACGTCTACGCCGATCCCGAGGTGCACGAGCTGCGTTACAAGGTGGCGGCGCCGCACGGGTTCGCCGCCGATCCGCCGCCGGGGGACGAGACGCTGACGCTGGGGCCGGCCCGCTACAGCACCGCCTACCGGACCGAGCGTGACGGCAGCGTGAGCGCGACGTTTCGCTTCGACTCGGGAAAGCCCCGCTACACGCCCGCCGAGCTGACCGCCTTCCTGAAGCAGATGAAGAGGCTGGGGGACCGGCCGCTCCCCACGGTGACCTTCCATCAGATCGGCGAGGCCGACCTGGCGGCCGGTCGGATCCGCGAGGCGCTGGCGGCGTTCCGGCGCCTCGATACCCAGCACCCGCAGACGGCGTTGCACGCCTGCCAGGTGGCGCGCGCGTACCTCGAGGCGGGCCTGGGGGGCGCGGCGCGCAGCGAGGCGCGGCGCGCGGTGGCGCTCGACCCGAAGTCGTCGCGCGCCGAGCGGACGCTCGGCTGGGTGCTGGAGCACGATCTGGTCGGCCGTCGGCTCAAGCCGGGCGCGGATCCCCAGGGGGCGGAGGCCGCCTACCGCCAGGCGATGCGGCTCGATCCCGACGATCAGGTGGCGCGCGCCTCGCTGGTCATCCTGCTCGAGCACGACGCCGACGGCGAGCAGACCTTCCGCCCCTCGGGCCAGCGCCTGGCCGAGGTCCTCGAGCTGCACGGCGAGCTGCGCCGCGCCGAGCGGACTGGGTTGCTCGTCAACCAGCTGCTCGACCTTCTGTATGCCGAGCGCTTCAAGGAGCTGCTCGCCGAGAAGGAGGCGGTGGCGGGAGACGCCACCGCGCAGGCGATCTACCTGGCAGCCGTGGCGGCGACGTCGGGGTCCGCCGAGGCGGTCAAGGCGGCGCGAACGATGATCTCCGATCCCGAGCGGGCGCATGAGGCGATGCGCCTGGCGGGCGCGGAGCTGATGTCCCTGCGGCGCTACCAGCCGGCGTCGGCGCTGCTGGAAGAGGCCGCGCAGCACCACGCGAACGCCGAGGCGATCCACCAGCTGGCCGACAAGCTGCGCACCACGCGCCGCCACGAGGAGCTGAAGCTCGACGATCGAACGCCGGCGGGCGCGGCGCGCATCTTCTTCTCCACCTTCTTCGGGATGGCGGGGGCGGCGGACGCGGCGGCCTTCGCGCGCCTCAAGTCGGTCATCACGCCGGCCTTCGCTGCCTCGCTGGAGACGGAGAGCCCGCAGGCGATGCGGCAGATGATCCGGACGCTGATCCGGAGCAACGCCGATCTGCGGGCCGTCCCGCCGCCGGTGCTGGCCGACATCCTGGCCTCGGCCGAGGTCACGGTGGAGGGAGAGCCGGGCGGCGTGCAGCGGGTGTTCTGGCCAGGGGCCGTCGATGGCGGCGTGGCGGGCGCGGCGTTGCTGCTGGCCGAAGCGGGGCACTTCAAGGTGCTGGCCATGACGAACGATCTGTCGGCGCTGGGGGGCGAGGCGCTGCGGGCGGTCGACAAGGGGGACCTCGAACGGGCGCGCCGGCTGCTCGATTACGCGGCCAGCAACGCCAGCCTGGGGACGGCGGACGAGCCGCTGTCGGCGTGGCCGCTGGCGTCGCTCTGGGCGCCGGGGACCGCGCCGTCCGCGCCGGCGCGCGAGATCCGGATCGCGGCCGCGGCGCTGGCCTCGGGTGAGGTCAAGCCGACGGCGGCGCTGGCGCCGCTCGCCGACTGCCACGCGCACCCGGCCAACGAACGCGCGGCGACCGCTTGCGCGGTGGCGCTGCTCGCCGCCGACGACAAGCTCGACAAGCTCGACGAAGGGATCGCGCTCGCCGCCGAGCTGGTCGGCCGCTTCCCGCGCTCGAAGCGCGCCTTCTTCGCCCAGGTCTCGCTGCTGGCCCGCGCGCATCGCGACGCCGAGGCGCGGGCGCTGCTCGAGGCGCGGGCGGCGCGCGATCCGAGCGACCACCAGGTCGGAAGCGCGCTCGCCAACCAGCTGTGCGAGAGCGGGGACTTCACCCGAGGCGAAAAAGCGCTCGACGAGCTGGCGCGCGCCGGCGCGCTCCCCTCCATGGTCTACAACATGAAAGCCTGGTTGCGCCTCTTGCGCGGGCAGCTCGACGACCAGACGCTGGCCGCCGCCCAGCGGGCCGTCGAATCGAGCCAGCGGCGCGAAGCCGCCATCCTGCACACGCTCGCCTCGGCCGAGGCCGAGCTCAATCGCCCGGAGGAGGCGTACCGCACGCTGCTCGAGGAGATGGACCGGCGCGGCGACGACGGAAACATCGTCGGCGCCGAGTGGTACGTCATCGGGCGCATCGCCGAGTGCTACGGCGCGGTCGACGCCGCCCGGGAGGCCTACGCCAAGGTCGATCGCCCGTCGAAGCGCTCGCCGCTCGACACCTGGAACCTGGCCGACCGGCGCCTGCACGCGCTCAACGCCGGATCTCGACCAGCGGCATCCAGGAATTGATGACGACGTTCTTTCGAACGGGCGCGCTCTGCGCGGTTGCTCTCGCGCTCGGGTGCAGCAGCGGCGGCGCCGGAGCCGGAGCTCAGGGCGGCCGCGGCGGCGGGGCAGGGAACCCAGGCGGCGGCGGGAACCCCGGCGGCGCAGCCGGCACCGCGGGCGCGGCCGGTTCCGGCGCCAGCGGCGGCGCCTGGGTGATGGGGTACTGGGCGGTCTGGCAGACGACGCAGTACCCGCTGGCGCACGTCGCCTGGCGCGACCTGACCCACGCGGCCATCGCCTTCGTCGAGCCGCGCGCGCCGGTCGCGACGTCGTCCGCCAGCCCGTATGCGACGCTCGATTCGAGCAACGCCGTCTCCAACCTGGGCGCGACCGGGATGTCCGACTTCGCGGCCGCGGCGCACGCGGGCGGCGCGCACCCCATCATCTCGCTCGGTGGTGCCGGCGCCGGGGCGGGGTTCGCCGCGGCTGCCGCGACGGCCAACCAGACCGAGTTCGTCGCCGACGTGGTCGCTGCCTGCGGCAAGTGGGGCTACGACGGCGTCGATCTCGACTGGGAAGATTCGATCGACACCACCAGCTTCAAGAGCCTGGTGCTCGCGCTCCGCGCGGCGGCGCCCAAGGGCTTCCTCATCACCGCGCCGGTCGGCGCCGTCAACAACAACGCCGGCCTCGACGCGGCCACGGCGGCACTCTGGTCGGCCGTCGCGGGATCGGTCGACCAGATCAACGTGATGACCTACACCGGCTCGGGGGACTACCCGGGCTGGGTCGTCTGGTACCTCGATCCGCTCACGGGCGCCGGGTCCGACCACCCTTTCGATGTCGCCTCCTCGCTGGCGGCCTGGACGGCGCTCGGCATCCCCAAGTCGAAGCTGGGCGTCGGCATCGGCTTCTACGGCCGGGCCGTCAGCGCGCCGGTGACCGCCGCGCTGCAGAGCTACGGCAGCGCCACCGTGTTCGAGGACGACACGACGCTCTCCTACGGCGACATCCAGCGCTACTTCGTCGGCCACGGCGGCGCCGTCTCGACCTGGGACGCCGCCGCGCAGACGAGCTGGCTGTCGTGGTCGACGGAGTTCCACCCGGCCTGGACCGATCAGTTTCCCGGCGATCAGGGACCGGCCACGCAGTTCCTGACTTACGAAGACGTGCCCACCGTGATGGCCAAGGGGAGCTGGTTGAAGGCGAACGGCTACGGCGGCGCGATCATCTGGACCATCAACGAAGGGACGCAATTCCCCTACGGCGCCGACGGCTACGCCAACCCGCTGCTCGACGCCACCGCGGCGGCTTTGCGCTGACCGAGAGCGCGCGCCGTCAGAGCCGGCTGGCGTAGGCGGTCTGCATCGGGGGGTAGAGCGCCAGGTCCGGCAGCGCGTTGTAGTTGTTACCCGAGCGCTGCCAGAGGGCGTGCGTCGTCACCGACGACGCATCCGACGGCTGCTTGGCGTTCCAGGTCCCCTGGGAGGTCGGCTCCCAATCGAACGTCCCCAGCCCCTGGTTGTTCGGGAGCCCAAAGATGACGTCGTTGATCTCGCGCTCCATCGGGCCGTACTCCGCGGCGAAGAAGCGGATCTTCGGGTAGGTGGTGACGAGCTGCGAGAAGGTCGACTGCCACATGCTCTTGGTGTTCGCCGTGCTGGAGGTATCGCCCTGGTACTGCTGGTAGCAGGACTCGCCGAAGGTGTCCGGCGTGGCCCCCTGGGCGATGGCGTTGTCCAGCCAGTTTTTGGTGGTCGAGTAGGCGCTCCCGCGGTCGATGTGGAACGAGATCAAGATGCCGGTGTCGACCGCCTTGACGCCCGCGATGCCGGCCTTGAGCAGCTTGCCCAGGTTCGACCAGCCGCTGGACGAGGCCGCGCCCGTCACCTTGGGCGTCATTCCTTTGATGACCTGGCCCCCCGAATCGCAGATGTGCAGCAACATGCCGGGCGTGGTCTCGTTTCCGATCTGGACCATGTCGGGGCGCGCGCCGCCGGCGACGAGGGCGCTGATCGAGCTCTGCACGTAGCTCTGTAGCGCGTTCGCCAGGTCGGTGATGTTGGTGTACCCCTGCCAGGAGACCGGCACGCACTGCTTGCCCGGGTCGGCCCAGTTGTCGCTCATGTGGAAGTCGATGAGCAGGCCCATCCCGGCCGCCTTCACCAGCTTGCCGAACGCCACGGTGTGCGTGATGTCGTCGTAGCCACTGGTCTGGTCGTACCCATCGGCGGCCTTGGGATCGACGAACGTCCGCAGGCGGACGAAGTTCATCCCGTTCGCCTTCATGTCGGAGAGCAGGTTGTTGATGGCCGTCGTCCCCGCGGGCTCCTGGTCGGTCACGTCGGCGCCGAAGAAGTAGCTCGGGAGCGTGCTCGTGCTCCCGCCGGTTCCGGTCGTGCCGCCGGTGCCGGTGGCCCCGCCGGTGGCGGCGCCGCCCGTTCCGGTCGATCCACCCTTGGCGCCGCCGGTGCCGGTGGCGGTGCCGCCGGTGCCGGTCGATCCACCTTTGGCGCCGCCGGTTCCCGTGCCACCGGTGCCGGTCGATCCACCCTTGGCGCCGCCCGTTCCCGTCGCGCCGCTGCCGGCCGCGCCGCCGGTGCTGGTCGATCCGCCCGAGCCCGTCGCACCGCCGGTGCTGGTGATGCCGCCGGTGCCGGTCGATCCGCCCGAGCCCGTCGCACCGCCGGTGGCGGTCACGTTGCCGCCGGTCCCCGAGCCGACTTTTCCGCCTGTCGCCGAGCCTCCCGCGCCCGTGGCGCCGCCGCTCGCGCTGGAGCCGCCCGTCGCCGAAGTGCCCCCTTGGCCCCCTTCGCCGGTCCCGTCACTGTTGGCGCAGCCGTAGAGCACGGCTGCGAAGATCAGAAGACAAGCTCGGTGCGACATAGGGCCTCCCAGGCCGTAAAGGGGCGAGCACGGAATTTTGGGTGCCGGCGCCTGGGAGCCTTCATAAATGGAATTCCAAAGTCGATGCCGGGTGATACGTAACTTACGGAATTCCCAAATAATTATTTTTCCTTACCTGTCGTGATTCGTATTGATTGAACCTACTGCGCGCGTACGCTTCGGCCCTGCAGGAGAGCGGGAGGGCCGACATGCGCGCGAATTTGTTCATCGTCCTTGCCTCGTTGCTGGCCGCTTCGGCCGTGGCGCCGCGCGCGTTTGCTCGCAAACCGCTCTCTGAAGAGGCGCAACGGCGCGCGCTGCTTCAGCAGCTGGCGGCCGCGTCTTCTGAGATCCCGCCGCAGGAGAAGACGGACGCCGATCTGATGTACGAGGCGATGCGCCAGTGGCGCGGCGAGCCGCGCGGCAGCGCCGCCGTCGACAAGGTGCTCGAGGAGTCGAAGAGCGACATCCGCCACGAACGGAAAGCGCTCGAAGATCGGGTTCGGGACAGCTTCTGGAAGGATCCATTCTCCAGCGAGGTGGTCCCGGTGCGGAAGGAGGATCGCGAGCTCCTGCGCGCGCACGCCGCCCGCGTGGCGCGCGCGCACGGCCGGGCGAACGACGACGAGATCGCGCAGTTGCGAGATGCCCTGGCAACGGCGCGGGCAGAGAACGCGCGCCTGCGGGCAGAGCTGGCCCACTTCGAGGAGAGCGCCGGGGGCGGCGACGGCGACGCGCAGGCGGAGTCCGTCCCGCCGCCGAGCCGGCACCTGCACGCGCGCCGCTCCGAGAGCGTCCGCGCCCACAGCGAGGGTGGTTTCCTCGAAGCCATGAGCGCGCCGGAGCCCACGCCGGTCCACCACCACCACGCGAAGCCGTCCGCGCGAGACGCCGCGGTGGCGAGCGCCCCTGCCGAAGCGCCGGCGATGGCCGCGCCCGCGATGACCGGTCCGCCGGCCGGTTGGCAGAGCAGCGATCCCCGGGGGATCATCGTGGTCCCGATCGAGGCGCCCATTCCGATCCACGCCGACAAGCCAACCAAGCGGGCGC
>DATNDC010000127.1:0-12724 GCA_035607055.1 Polyangia bacterium | reverse complement strand
CGCACGCCGCAGTATATCGCAAACTGCTCAGCGGGCGGTGCCGCGGAACTTCCAGACGATGGTCAGCTCGTCTTTCACCTTCACCACGCCGGCCTTGGAGATGGGCGTGATGCCGAAGTCGGTCTGGCGCAGCAGCGTCTTGCCGGTCGCCTCCAGGTGGTCGCCGGTGACCGCCAGGTGGACCTGCAACGTCAGCGGGCGGGTCACCCCGTGCAGCGTCAGCCGGCCGCCGAGCGCGAGGTCGCGCCCGCTCGGGCCGGCGCCGCCCGCTTCGGAGGCGCCGGTGGAGACGAAACGGATGGTCGGAAAACGACCGGCGTCGAGGCAGGTCGGGCCGACCATCGCGGCCTGGACCTTGGGGACGTCGTCGGCTGGCTCGCCCTGACCGGTCACGCGCAACGCGGCCGCGTCGATCGTGACGTCGACGCTCGAGGCGTCGATCCGAGCGGGATCGAACGTGACGCTGCCGCGGAAGGTTCCGGCCACCACCTGGTGCTCGTGGCCGGCGAAGCCGAAGAGGCCCGTCTTGCCGACGTGGATCTCCACGCGGCTCTGCGCCGGATCGAGCGCGTAATGGCGCGGCGCCGCGCGCGCGACGGGCGCGGCCGCCAGAGCCAGCCCGGCGACCGCCAGTCCCCACCACGATCTGCGCGCGCCAACGCCCCGCATGCCAGACAAGCTAAGCGACTTCCCCAAACTGGCAACCGCCGCGGCAAATTCACCTCCGCCGCGCGCCGATCGTCATACAAAATCGGCACCATGGCCATCGCGACACCCGGAAGCTTCGTCCGGCACGAGAACGCGAGGACGCCATAGCCGCGGCCGCGATCGCGGCGCGGCGGCTGGCGGCGCAGCAGATCGCGCGCCCGATGTTCGAGAGGCCGGGCGAGCTGATCGCTTCCTTGGCGGCGGTCCAGGCCCAGGACCCGGCAGCGGCGCGCTGGGCGGTGGGGCTGCGGCTCCGCGGGCGCGGTGGCGCCGCGGCGCGCGCCGCGCTGATCGAGCGGGCGCTCGCCGACGGCACGATCATCCGCACGCACGTCATGCGCTGGACCTGGCAGCTGGTCGCGCCGGCCGATCTCGGCTGGATGCTGCCGCTGGTGACGGCGCGGCTCATGGCGCGCGCGGCGCGGCGGCACCGGGAGCTGGGGCTCGACGCGGCGACCTTCCGGCGCAGCCACGCGGCGTTGGCGCGCGCGCTCACCGGCGGCGCGCACCGGACGCGGGCGGAGCTCGGCGCCGCGCTGCGGGCGGCGGGGGTCAGCCCCGAGGGCGCGCGGCTGTCGCACCTGCTCGGCCACGCCGAGCTGCACGGCCTCATCTGCAGCGGCGCCCCGCGCGGCAAGCAGGCGACGTACGCGCGGGTCGACGAGCGCGCGCCGCGCGGGACGCCCCGCACGCGCGAGGAGGCGCTGGCGGCGCTGGCGCGGCGCTACTTCGAGAGCCGGGGGCCGGCGACGGCGGCCGACTTCACCTGGTGGTCGGGCCTGGCGCCGGCCGAGGCGCGCGCCGGCCTGGCGGCGATCGCCGGCGACCTCGCCTCCGAGCGCGTCGGGGGCGCGGTCTACTGGTGCGCCGCGCGCGTGGCGCGCCTCCCGGACGCCGCCCTCGCCCGCGCCTACCTCCTGCCGGCGTTCGACGAGTACCTGGTCGCCTACCGCGATCGCGCCGCGGTGCTGGCGCCCGAGGACGCGCGGCGCCTCAACGCCGGCGGCGGCATGCTCAGCCCCGCCGTCGTCCTCGGCGGCCGCGTCGCCGGCACCTGGCGGCGCACGTTCGAGCGGCGCGGCGCGGTGACCATCGCGCTCGCGCCGTTCGCCGCGCCCGACCGGCGCGCGCGCGACGCCATCGCCGAGGCCGCCGAGCGCTACGCCGCGTTCCTGGAGCTCGAGCCGCGGCTGGTCTGGGCGCGGTGATTCGCGCTATTTTCCCAACTACTTTCCCAACTACTTTCCATCGTACGCGCGCTTGAGCGTGTCGATCTCGAGCTTGCCCATCTTCATCATGGCGGCCATCGCCCGCTCGGACTTCGCCGCGTCCTTGTCGGCGAGCAGCTTGGGGAGGATGGTGGGGACAATCTGCCAGGAGAGGCCGTACTTGTCCTTCAGCCACCCGCACGGTCCGGGCTGCCCGCCGCCGGCGGTCAGCTGGTCCCAGAAACGATCGACCTCCGCCTGCGTCTCGCAAGAGACGGTGAACGACACCGCCTCGGTGAACTTGTAGATCGGGCCGCCGTTGAGGGCGACGAAGTCCTGGCCGTCGAGCTGAAACTGCGTGGTCATCACCGACCCCTCGGGGCCGGGTCCCGCGGCGCCGTAACGGGTGGTGGAGACGACCTTCGAATTGGGGAAGACCGAGACGTAGAAGCTCGTCGCTTCTTCGGCCTGGTCGTCGAACCACAGGAAGGGCACTGGCTTGCTCATGACGCTCTCCTCTTCATCGGGTTTGCTCGGCTGTTACGGAATCAGCGCCGGCGCGCGGCCAGCAACTGCACGCCCTTGTCGAGCTGGCTCTCCCAGCCCCTGACCGCCATCTCGGTCCAGTGCGCGTCGTGCATGGCCTCGATGGTAACCACCATCCGTATGCCCGCGCGGACGGCGTGAAGCTCGACGAGGGTCTCGACGTCGTAGGCCGCCACGCCCGGCACGAAGTCGATGGCGTGATGCGTGGTCAGCCGGCGGTGCGGCAAGATCTCGCGATAGGTGAGCTTCGCCTCGGTGACGAGCGGCATCCCGGCGCGCTTCATCGCCTCGATCTGCGGCGCGCCCGTCGCCCGCATCGCGTAGCGCATCTCGCCGCCTGGCCGGAGGTCGAGCGCGTGCACCGTCACGCCGAACCCCTCGGGTCCCCACCAGGACTCGACGCCATCCTTGGTCGTCCAGAGCGCCCAGACCTCCTCGACCGGGGCGTCGAACGTCCGCTCGAGCGCGATCTTGCGCCGCTTACCCGCTGCCGTCGTCGTTTCGCTCACGAGAGCCTCCTTCCACGAGCTTTTTTCCGGCGCTCCAACTCGGCGCCGAAGCGGTCGAGGCGACCTTCCCACAACCGCCGGTAGCGAGCGAGCCAGGCGTCCATCTCCTGGAACGGCTCCGGCCGCAGCGAATAGAGCCGCCGCGCGCCGTCGGGTCGCATCTGCACGAACCCCGCCTCGGTGAGGATGCGCAGGTGGCGCGAGACGCCCGACTGGTGGATGTCGAGCCGCCCCACGAGATCGTTCACCGCCTGCTCGCCGTCGAGCAAGAGCGCGACGATGCCCCGCCGCACCGGATCGGCCAGCGTCTCGAACACGGTCTCGGTCGCCATCGGATGCATTGTTATGCATATGTATAACCGTGCATATAGTCCCCGTCAAGCGGCAATCGACCGCCGGCGGCGCGCCCGGCGGCGCCCGCCTCACACGTGATTGGGAGTCAGCACCAGCGCCTGCCGCACCTCGCCCGGCAGGCGCGGCCGGATCTTGCCGCCCACCGGATCCATCCACCCGTCGGCGGCGCGCATCAGGCAGTGACCGCTGGACAACGACACGATCGACCCGGTCTCGAGCGCGTCGGGATCGCCGATGAACGGCCGGTCCAGCTCGTACGCGAGGCCGGTGTCCTTGAACGCGTCGTTGAGGACGCGGCGCAAAGCCTCGCTCGACGGCTGCTTGCCGTTCGTTCCCTTTTTGCCGCCGTTCTTGCTCACTCCCAGCCGGGCGAGCACGCCGGCGTAGCTGATGCCGAGCACCGAGGCGACGCACGCCACCCCGCACCCCCACTTGTCCTGCTGCGCCACCGGCCGATACCGCTTCATGGGCGCGCCACTATACAGCCTCTTCGCGCATTTCTCGTCGGTGCTGGACCCGTGTGGCACAATGGGGCGATGGTCGAGGCGACGGTCGAAGGTTTGGCGGGGCATTTGGGGCTGGGGTCGCTGCTGGACGCGTTGCACAACGATTTCGGCGGCTACGACGTCGTCGACCACTGGCAGCGGGGCGAGTTTCACCACGATCTGGTGCTGCGCGTGGCGGCCGCCGGCCAGCTGCCGGGGCCGGTGCTGGTGGTGGCCACCAATTGCAACGGCGGGGTCAAGGAGGTGCTCTGCTTCGCCGCGCCGCCGGCCGAGCAGGCGCTCTGGCACCACCGCTGCCCGGACAACCCCGAATTCCACGGCGAGCTCGCTCCAGTCCTCGCCTCGGCTCGAACGCTCCACTGGTTCGATCCCCGCGCGCTGTTGACGGACGACGCGCGCAGCGAGTACCTCCCCGAGCATCGCGAACGTCAGCATGGTGGCGGCTGGCGTCTCAAAGGATGTGGCCTCAAGACCGCCTGACCGCGACCGTCCCGTGCTCCCGGTCGTTTGCTCTTCGCAGCCTCGGGATGTGGCAGCAGCAACTCGGGGGTCAGCATCGTCTCGGCGTGCGCCGACCTGGCGACCGCCCGCTGCAGCCTGGGATCGGACTGCAGCGCCAGACGATGAGCTGCACGAACGCGCTCAACGCGCCCGACAACGGCAACCCGTCGCCGTAGCGCCGGCCCCGGCAGAGCTCGCTCGACCGGGCCGCCGTGCTCACCTTCGAGGTGAAGGAGGGTGTCATGGTTCGGAAGAGCTGTTTCATTCTCGGGATTGGTCTCGGTATCTTTTGGTGGGTCGGCCTCAGCTCGAACCAGGGGGCGGAGGTCCTTTGGTTCGACGCCGTGGCGGCGGTGCTGGCCTTCGGAACGGCCGCGCTGGTCTCCGACCCCGAGCGGAACCCGAGTCGGCTGGCCGGGCCGGTCATCCTCGGGCTGGGGCTGGCGATCCTCTGGGTCGTCGGCATGTCGATCGGACAACCCGCCTGGGCCAACTGGCTGAACTTCGCGTTCGCGCTCTGCTTCCTCGGGTTGGCGGTGGCGGCGGCGCTCCAGCCACGGATGGCCCATGTAACGCGCTAGACTAGAGGGTGATGGCCCGCCCGTCGCTGGGGATTCAACGGATCGAGGCGCTGCACTACTACGTCCACGACCTGGAGCGGACGCGGCGGTTCTTCGTCGACCGGCTCGACTTCGTGGAGATCGGCGCCAGCAGCCCCGAGCTGGAACGGGAGGGGCGGCAGCGCTCGGCCGCCTTCCGGGCGGGCGAGGCGCTCTACGTCATCCATCAGCCGGTGGGCGAAGGGGGGCGCGCCTGGCGCTACCTGCGCAAGCACCCGGAGGGGGTGGGCACCGTCGTCCTCGACGTGGAGGAGATCGACCGGACCTTTCGCCTGCTCGACGAGCGCGGCGGGACGTTCATCACCGACGTGCAGCGCTTCTCGGATGAGGGCGGCACGCTGGCGATGTTCTCCATCACCACGCCGTTCGGCGACACGACCTTCCGCTTCGTCGAGCGGCGCGGCTACGGCAAGCTCTTCCCCGGCTTCGTCCCCGGCCCGTCCGCGGGCACCGCCGGCGGCAACCGGTTCGGCTTCCAGCAGATCGATCACCTGACGGCCAACTTTCAGACCATGAAACCGGCGCTGCTCTGGATGGAGCAGGTGCTGGGCTTCGAGCAGTTCTGGGAGATCGCCTTCCACACCCAGGACGTGGCCGGCCCGGGCGGGAACCAGGAAAAGCGCGAGCACGGGTCGGGGCTCAAGTCGATCGTCATGTGGGATCCGGGCTCGGGCTTGAAGTTCGCCAACAACGAGCCGTTCCGGCCGTTCTTCAAGGAGTCGCAGATCAACCTGTTCGCCGAGGACAACCGGGGCGACGGCATCCAGCACTCGGCGCTCTCGGTGAAGGACATCGTCGGCGCCGTGCGCGGCCTGCGCGCTGCCGGCGTCGAGTTCATGCCCACCCCCGGCAGCTACTACGACGTGCTCCCCGAGCGGCTCGAGCAGCTCGGCGTCGGCGGGATCGACGAAAGCATCGACCTTCTGCGCGAGCTCGAGATCCTGGTCGACGGCGCCAAGCCGCGGCAGTACCTGCTGCAGATCTTCCTGAAGGAAGCGGCGGGCCTCTACCACGACCCCGAGGCGGGGCCGTTCTTCTTCGAGATCATCCAGCGCAAGGGGGACCAGGGGTTCGGCGCCGGGAACTTCCGGGCGCTGTTCGAGGCCATCGAGCGCGAGCAGGCGCGGGGCGGCGAGCGCGCCGGCGCGGCGCCGCCCAGAATGTGAAGCCCGTGAAGGCGAAGGCGAAGGCGAAGGCGAGAAAGCGCGAGGTCCCATGCTCGATCGCATGACTGCCGGCGAGATTCCCGACCGGGCCCACACCGCCCTGCGCGACGCGAACGGCCGCCTGCGCCACGAGGAGTGCCTCACGCGCGAGGGGTTCGAGGGGCCGTACACCATCATGTACCACCTCGAACGCCCCCACCCGAGCGCGCCCGTGACGGCCACGCACGGCTGGGAGATCCCCATCGACAGCGACGACGAGCCCCGCCCGCTGGCGCGCCGCCACTACCGGTCGCAGGAGCTGGCCCGCCGCGGCGGCGCGCCGCTCGACGCGCGCGTGCCGCTCCTGTTCAACGACGACGTCGTCATCTCCATCGCCCACCCGGACGAGCCCGACCCGGTCTACTTCTCGAACGGCGACGGCGACGACCTCTACTTCATCTCCGCCGGCAGCGGGCTGCTGCGCACCGCGCTCGGCGACGTCCGGTTCGGCGTGCACGACTACGTCTTCGTCCCCAAGGGGCTCCTGCACCGGTTCATCCCCGACGAAGGGCAGCAGAACTGGCTGTCGCTGGAGTGCGCCGCCGGGTTCGGCCTGCTCCCGCACTGGCGCAACGCCCTCGGTCAGCTGCGGATGGACGCCCCCTACAGCCACCGCGACTTCCGCCGCCCCGTCTTCGCCGGCCCGCGTGACGAGGGGCTGCGCGACCTGGTGGTCAAGCGCGGCGGCGAGTTCCACGGCTTCAAGCTGCCGCACGCCCCGCTCGACGTGGTCGGCTGGGACGGCACCGTCTACCCCTGGGTGTTCCCGATCTTGAATTTTCGCCCGCGCGTCGGCCAGACGCACCTGCCGCCCACGGTGAACGGCACGTTCGCCACCCGGGGCGCGCTCATCTGCAGCTTCGTCCCCCGCCCGCTCGACTTCCATCCCCAGGCCATCCCCTGCCCCTACCCGCACGCCTCCGTCGACTGCGACGAGATCATCTTCTACGCGGGCGGGGCGTTCACCTCGCGCAAGGGAGTCGGCGTGGGAAGCGTCTCCCACCACCCGGCCGGCGTCGTCCACGGCCCCCACCCGGGCGCCTACGAGGAGAGCATCGGCGCCAAGGCGACCGACGAGCTGGCCGTCATGCTCGACACCTTCGCCCCGCTGCGCGCCACCAAGGCCGCCCTCTCGGTCGAGGACGCTGGGTACCACGCCAGCTTCGGCTAGCAGAGGCTACGAGGCGAGGCCCGGCACGCGGATGCCGGTCGTCTCGTCGGGCGACTTGAGCGGGAGGTGAATGGAGAAGGTCGAGCCGCGTCCGAGCTCACTCTCCACCTCGACGCGGCCGCCGTGCAGCTCGACGAGGCGGCGGGTGAGCGCCAGGCCGAGGCCGGTCCCCTCGGGGCGCGTCCCGTTCGGCTGCGCGAGCTGCTCGAACTCGCGAAACAGGCGCGGAATGTCGGCGCGCGCGATGCCGATGCCGGTGTCGGCCACGGAGACCACCAGGCTGCGCGGCTCGGTGCGCGCGGTCAGCTTCACCGTCCCGCCGCGCGGCGTAAACTTGATGGCGTTGGAGATGAGGTTGTAGAGCACCTGCTTGATACGGCCGGGATCGACGAAGACGTCGGGGAGGCCGGGTGGCAGCTCCACCTCCAGGTGGATCCCGCGCTTGGTCGCCACCGCGCCGATCACCCCCCGCACGATGTCGACGATGCCGGCGATCGGCGTCCGCTCGTACACCAGATCCATCCGCCCCGCCTCCACCTTGGAGATGTCGAGGATGTCGTTCACCAGCTGCAGGAGGTGGCGCCCCGAGACCAGGACGTTGCCCACGTAGCTGCGCTGCTTGTCGTTCAGCTCGCCGAAGATCTGCTGCTCGAGCAGCTCGGAGAACCCGATCACGGCGTTGAGCGGCGTGCGCAGCTCGTGGCTCATGTTGGCCAGAAAGGCGCTCTTGGCCCGGTTGGCCGTGTCGGCCGCCTCCTTGGCTTCGCGCATCTCGCGCTGCGCGCGCTCGCGCTCGCCGACCTCCTCCTTGAGCCGCGCGTTGGCGTCCATCAGCTGACTGGTTCGCTTCTCCACCCGCACCTCGAGCTCCGACAGGACGGCCCGCAGCGAGCCCTCGGCCGCCTTGCGCGCCGTGATGTCGGAGAACGAGGCCATCGCCGCGTACGGCGCGTGCTCGCCGTAGCGCAAGAGCGGCTGGGAGTTCATCGAGATCCAGACCCGGGTGCCGTCGCCGCGGGTCAGCCCGAGCACCACGTTCTGGCGCGCCTCGCCCGTGCGCAGCGTGAGGAGAAACGGCAGCTCGCCGCCGGCGATCGGCTGCTCGCTCTCGTCGACCACGCCGGCGAAGGTTTCGGCCGACGCCCGCCAGGCCATGTCGGCCGCGCTGCGCGCCAGGATCCGCTCGCAGCTGGCGTTGGTGGCCAGCACGTTGCCGTCGACGTCGACCAGGATGATCCCCTCGTCGAGCGCGGCGATGACCGACCGGTAGCGCTCCTCGCTGTCGCGCAGCCCGTGCTCGACCCGCTTGCGCTCCATGAACTGGCCGATCTGCCCGCCCAGCGCGCTCAGCATCGAGAGGTGGTCGTCGTTGGTCTGCCGGACCTCGCCGCTGTAGAAGGCCATCACGCCGATCACTTCAGGCCCGTTCCGCAGCGGAATGGCCAGGGCGCCGTGCAGCCCCGACTCGGCCGAGAACGCGCCCATCCCCATCGTCGGCTCGTCGGCGAGGTTGGCGATCCAGAGCGGCAGGTGCCGCTGCCAGACCCGCCCCGCCAGGCCCTCCCCGGAGGCCACGTGCGCCGCGCGCCGGCGCGCCAGCAGCTCCTCGTTCGCGAAGGACTCGGCGTGCCAGAGATCGACGCAGCGGAGGAACTGCTCTCCCTCCTCGACCTCCCACAGCTCGCCGACCTGCCAGCCCTGGTTCTCCCCCATGATCCGCAGGATGAGCGGCGCCGCCTCCACCAGACTGGCCGAGCCGGCCAGCGCGCGGGTGATCACGTACTGCAGTGAGAGCAGGCGCTCGGTGCGCTGCCGCTCGGCCACCTCGCGCTCGAGCGCCGCGCGGCTCGAATCGATGGTCGCCTGCTTGCGGGCCGCGCCCAACATGTCGGCCTGGCTCCTCCCGATCGCCACGATGAGCAGCAGGGCCTCGACGCCCACGAACGCCGTCTCCAAGAGCCAGCTCGAAAAGCCGAGGTGGGCGATGCCGTAGGTCGAAAAGCCGATGCCGGTCACCAGGCTGGCCAGGAGCAGCACCGTCGGATCCCGGTACATGGCCAGGAAGGCGAGCGCGATGTAGGGGATGGCGCGCATCTCCGACCGGCTGCCCGACAGATAGATGAGCAGCGCCGCCATGAGCCCCTGTCCGATGGCGACCTCTTGCCGCGTGTGCGCCGACCCCGGATGGCGGACGCCGAAGTAGAGCGGCAGGGCCACGCAGACGCCGCCCAGGATGAACGCCTTCCAGGCGAGCGGCAGGTGCGGCAGCGCGGCCGCCGGCGGCGGCGTTGCCGACGCCCAGAGCGCGGTGACGATCCCGGCCAGCCACTGGATGACCAGCAGCCAGAGGAACATCCGGTCGGTGTGCTCCCAGATCTCCTGCTGATACTCGGCGTAGAGCCGCCGGGTTCCCGGCGCTTCGTCGTCCAGCCGCACGCTCACCCCGAAGAGAGGCCGCCCCGCCCCACGGCACGCGCGGGCGCGGCGGCCAGCGGCAACCGCGCCAGCGGGAGCCGGACGCAGAAGCAGCCGCCGCGCGCCGGTTGGTCGTCGATCCAGATGGTCCCGCCGTGCACCCCGACGGCGCGCCGGCAAAACACCAGCCCCAGCCCGTGGCTGGAGCGCCCTTCGCGCTCGGCGCCCGCCGCCGCGCGCCCGTACTTCTCGAAGACGATCTGGCGGTAGGCGGCCGGGATCCCCGCCCCCTCGTCGCGCACGCGAATCTCCACCGCCGGCTCGGCCCCGTCGTTTGCAGGTGGGGACCCTGGGAGGGTCCCCACGCCCTCGCGCGAAGGGCTCTGCCCGGCCAAGCCGGGCTCCGCCCGCGCGTCCATGCTGGCCTCGACGGCTTCGATGGAGATCGTCGTCCCGCGCGGGCCGTATTTGTAGGCGTTGTCGATCAGGTTCTCGACCACGCGCCGAACCAGATCGCGATCGCCCTGCAGGCGTCCGACGCCCGGCGTGATCGCGAGCGAGAGCTTCTGGCCCTTGTCCTCGATCCGGCGGTTCATCTCGGAGCAGATCTCCCGGAGCAGCGCCGGCACCTCGAACGCCGTGACGTGGGGGACGAGCGCGCCGTCGTCGCTCCGGCTCACGTCGAGCAGGTTCATCACCAGGCGCACCATCGCCTGCGAGGCGCGCACCACGTCGTCCAGCGACTCGCGCTCGTCCTCGGGCAGCGCGGCCCGGCCCTGCACGTACTGCACGTTGGAAAGAATGCTGGAGAGGGGGTTCTTGAGGTCGTGGACGATGAGGGCGGTGAGCTCCGCTTTCTGGTGCTGCGCCGCCAGCAGCGCGTCCCGCTGGGTGGCCATCACCTGCACGTTGGCCCGCAGCTCGTCGGAGAGCTGCTTGATCCGCAGCAGCGACCGCACGCGGATGAGGAGCTCGGTCCGGTTGAGCGGCTTGGTCAGAAAATCGTCGGCGCCCGACTCGAGAGCCGCCTTGTGCGTCTCCAGATCGCCGAGGGCGGTCAGGAAGAGCACCGGCACCTCGGCGACCTCGGGCAGCGCGCGGATCCGGCGGCAGGTCTCGTAGCCGTCCATCCCCGGCATCAGCACGTCGAGCAGCACGAGGTCCGGCCGCCGCGACGCGAGCAGCGCCAGCCCCTCGGCGCCGCCTTCGGCCTGGAGGACGGCGTAGCCCGCGCTGACCAGGTGCCCCTCCGCCACCTCCCGGTTCTGCAGGTTGTCGTCGACCACCAGGACGGTGGCCGCCGGCTTGCCCCCTTCAGCCCACCCGGCGGACACGCTGGGGATCCTCCGCGCCGGTGGAACTGCCGAGAAACGACTCGACGACGGCGCCGAACGTGCGGGTGTCGATCGGCTTCGACAGGTAGCCCTGAAAGCCGCTCCCCAAGAGGCGCTCGCGGTCGCCGGGCATCGCCAGCGAGGTGACCGCCACGATGGGGATTGCCGCCGAGCGCGGCCGCGCGCGCGCGTGGCGAATCACCGCCTCGGCGCCGCCGCCTGGGATCTGCACGTCGAGCAGCAGCAGATCCAGCGGCTCGCCGTCGAGCGCGCGCCGGGCTTCGTCCACGGTCGCCGCCTCGACGACCTCGTGGCCGCGCAGGTCGAGGAGATCGTGCAACAGGAGCCGATTGAGGGCGTCGTCCTCGACGATCAGAATTCGGGCGCGCGCGGCGGCGTGCTCGGCGGTCGGATTTCCGTCGGTCGGCATCATCCCGGGGGACGCGGCGGGCATTTCGTCGCGGATCCCCACCGGATTCTCGGCGGATCGGCGGGCGCCCTTGACCCAACTTAGGGTGGAGACGCGGCGCGTCGGCATCGGGAACCGACCGGATGGTCCTGTTTTCGATGGTTTTTGGCGCTCGCTCCCATATCCGTGATTGCAATCCCGGAACGTCAAACTTGTGTTACTTTGCGCGCCGGCTCGACGATGGGTTGCGCTGAACATTTCTTGGGAGAACGAACATGAACATTTTCCGATCGCGTTTCTTGTTGGTGGCAGGTCTCGCCGGGGCGGCGGGACTGCTGGTGAACGTCAACTGCAGTAGCGGCGGCGGCGGCGGGACCGGCGGCACCACCGGCACCGGCGGCACCAGCTCGACGGGCGGAAAGAGCGGCACCGGCGGCACCGGCACCGGCGGCTCCTCGTCGACGGGCGGCGCGGGCGGCCACGCCACGGGCGGCGCGGGCGGCGCGGCCACAGGCGGCGCGGGCGGCGCGGCCACGGGCGGTTCGGGCGGCGCGGCGGGCGGCAACGCGGGCGCTGCTGGCGGTGCGGCCGGCGGTTCGACCGGCGTGGGCGGCGCCATCGCGGGCACGGCTCTCGCGACGTTCGATCCGACGGACGCGGGCGCGACCGCGGCGCTGGAGGGCTTCGTCCTCGACAAGACGGCCAACGCCGGCAACCTGGCTCTCGCCACGGACGCCGAGCCGGCTGCCACGCTCGCCTGGGACGGAACCGAGGGTGACCCGGCCGACGGCTCGCTCAAGATCGACGCGCCCTTCCACGCCTACAACGAGTCCGTGAATCTGCAGAAGGGCTACGCCAACACGGACCTGCAAGACTGGACCGGCAAGACCACCCTGCACGTCCGCGTCAGGATCGACTCGGGCCTCAACCCCAGCCCGAACTTCCCGACCGGCATCCAGCCCTACGTGACGAGCTACGGCGCGCCCACCACCGACGGCGGCGCTCCGTCTTACAACTTCTGCGGCACGTACCAGAACGCCGTCGCGGGCAACGGCTGGGCCGACTACACGGTGAGCCTCGCCACCTCGCACTGCGCGAGCCTGGACGTCTCGAAGATCCTCAACTTCGGCGTCCAGATCCAGACCGGCGGCGGCGCCGCGGCTGACGCGGGCCAGCCGGCCGCGCCCACCCCGGCGATCGTCCACGTCGACAGCTTCTCGGTCAACTAAGCCGTCGTC
>DATNDC010000124.1:0-136522 GCA_035607055.1 Polyangia bacterium | reverse complement strand
ATCGTCCCGGGCTCGGCGAACCCGGAACAGACCACCACGGGCAGGGGATCGGTGGCCATGATCTGCTTGAGGAAGGTCAGGCCGTCCATCCGCGGCATCTCGAGGTCGAGGAGGATCACGTGCGGGCGGTGCCGCCGCATTTTGGCCATGGCCACCACCGGGTCGGACGCCGTGGTGAGGCGGATGCCGGCGTGCGGGCCGAGCAGCGCGCTCATCAACTGGCGCACGACCGCCGAGTCGTCGACCACCAGCACGTCGATGAGCGGCGGGGAATCCTGCTTCACGGCACCTCCTTACGGACGGCAGGCTCGTCGGTCGGGCGTAAAGCGCCCGTGTTGTTCCTGGACGTGTGGACCGAAGGGGCGACCATGCGTAGCCCGTCGAAGCCGCTCAGCCCCTCCGCGTCGCCGAGGAACAGGTACCCTTGCGGGGAGAGCCGCCGCAAGATCTTTCGGAGCGTCTGCTCTCGACGGCGACCCTCGAAGTACATGAGGACGTTGCGGCAGAACACCGTATCGAACTTCCCTTCCGTGTCGAGCGCCCAGATCTCGTCGTTCAGGTTGAGCCGGCGAAACGTGACGACGTTTCGAATCTCGGGGCCGGCCCGCATCTTCCCTGCTTGAGTCCCAGTTCCCCGCAACATGAAGCGTTTGAGATACGCGGGCGGGATGTCACCGCTCTTCTCGAGCGGCCAGGTCGCTTCGCGGGCCCGCTCGAGGATGCGCGACGAGAGATCGGTGGCCAGGATCTGCAGGTCCCAGCCGGGCAGGGCGTCCAGCAGCACCATGGCCAGCGAAAAGGGCTCCTCGCCGCTCGAGGCGGCCGCGCTCCAGAGCGAGATCCGACGAGGACGCTTTCCCGCCTCGGCGTCGGCCTGCCACGCCGGACAGAGTGTCTCCTTCACGAACGAGAAGTGTCTGGGGTTGCGGAAGAACCAGGTCTCGTTGGTGCAGACGGCGTCGAGCAGACGGACCAGCTCGTTGCCGTCGCGGATGACGTAGTGGTAGTACTCGCCGAACGTCGGGAGCTTGAGGGCACCGACCCGGCGCATGAGCCGGCTGACCAGCATCGGCTTCTTGGTCGGGGCCAGGTGGATGCCCGCCTCTCGGCAGATGAGCGTCTGAAACAGCGTGAACTCGTCGTCGCTGATTTCGGTCAGCGGTTGGGACGAGGGGCCGGCGAGCGCGTCGCGGACAGGCGTCATCCGCCTCGGGCCTCACCCCTGTCGCCGCGGGGCGGGTCCGGCTTCGCGGCGTCGGAGGGGGAAGCCAGACCTTCGAGGGCCGTGACGCGGAGGATCTCGGCGGGAGAGAGCAGGCGGTCGGTGTCGAGGAAAAGCACCGTCCGGCCGTCGATCTGCGCCACCCCCAGCAGGTACTCCGACTGAATGCGGGTGCCGAAGTCGGGGACCGGTTTGATCTCGTCGTCGCGCAGCTCGATCACGCGGCCGAGCTCCGCGGTGACCAGCCCGAGACGAACGGTCTCGCCGCTCCAGGCAGGATCGACGATGACCAGGTAGGTCGCGGCGTCGAGCGGTGTGGGAGCGAGGCCGAACTTCACCGGCAGGTCGATGATGGGAACGACGAACCCGCGCAGGTTCAACACACCGCGGACGACGGGCGGCATCGAGGGGACGGCGGTGATCGGCTCGAAGGCGATGATTTCGCGAACGTGATGGATCTTGAGCGCGTACTCCTCCCCCATGAGGCTGAAGCTCACGTACTGGTGGGGGGCGAGGGTGGCCATCATGGTGCGCGACTCAGAACGGACGGAAGTCGGGATCGGTGGAGGTCGGGCTCGCGGGCGCCGCGATCGCGCCCGAGCCGTTGGTGTAACGGGCGCCGCTCGACTTGAGCGAGCGCTCCGGGGCGCCGCTCTTGTGAAAGGCGGAGACCAGATCCCGCAAGGAATGCGCCTGGGCGGTCATCTCCTCGGCCGTCGAGGCCAGCTGTTCGGCCGCGGTGGCGCTCCGCTCGGTCACCTGGTCGACCTGGCTCATCGCGCGGTTGATCTGCTGCACGCCGGTCGCCTGCTCGTTGGACCCGGCGGCGACCTCCTCGACCAGCTCGGCGGTCTTGCGGATCGACGGCAGCAGCTCGCCGAGCAACGACCCCGAGCGCTCGGCGATGCGGACGCTGGAGGTGGCCAGCTCGCCGATCTCCTTGGCGGCGGCCTGGCTCCGTTCGGAGAGCTTGCGCACCTCGGCGGCGACCACCGAGAAGCCACGCCCCTGGTCGCCGGCGCGCGCCGCCTCGATGGCGGCGTTGAGCGCCAGCAGGTTGGTCTGGCGGGCGATCTCCTCGATGATGCTCACCCGATCGGCGATCTTGTGCATGGCGACGACGGTCTCCTGCACCGCCTTGCCGCCGTCCTCGGCCTCGCGCGCCCCCTTGACCGCGATCCGCCGGGTCTCGCTGCTGTTGGAGGCGTTCTGGTTGATGATGGCGTTCATCTGCTCGAGGTTGGCGGTGATCTCCTGGACCGAGGTCGCCTGCTCGGTGGTCCCCTGCGACAGCGCCTGCGACGCCGAGGAGACCTGCGAAGAGGCGGCCACCAGCGCGTTGGCCGCCGAGCGGACGCTGGTCAGGACGCGGGTCACCTCGGAGACGAACTCACCGAACTGGCGAGACATTCGGCGGAGCTCCTCGATGTTGCCCAGTTCGGGGACCGGGGCGTCGAGATCTCCCTTGGCCAGACGACTCAGCGTCTCGGAGATCTGGTTGATCGACTGCGCCAGAGCTCGGGTGACTTGTCGCGCGACGATCGCCGTGATGGCCAACAGGCAGAGGCAGGCCGGGGCTGCTCCGAGCCGCAGCTCTGGCCAGAGGAGCGCCGTCGCGCCGGCGGCTCCGGTGGCCAGGGCCAGCAGGCACAAGGCCACGAGGCGGGTAACCAATCGGGACTTCATCTCGAGCTCACCGTCATGGGCTGTCTCCGGTTCACGTTTCAGACCCCCGCCGCCATGGCGGTCCCTTGTCGTCCCACCGAACGAAGCAGGCGGGCGATGTCGATCACGAAAGCCACGCTCCCGTCGGGGCGCATCGTCGAGCCGGAGATGCCGGCCACGGCGCGAAACAGCCGCCCCAGGGGTTTGATGACCGTCTGGCGCTCGCCGCGGATGGCGTCGACGGCCAGACCGACGCGGTGCAAACGGTGGCGGACGACCACCACCTGCTCGAGCGGCCGCCCGGAGGCGCCGGGGGCCAGGACGTCGCGCAGGTTCAAGCAAGCCAGCGGCTCGCCCCGCAGGTCGATGATCCCGTCGCTCTCGGTCCGGGAGCGGCGCTCGGGCGGCAGCTCGAGACACTCGACCACGTCGTCGAGCGGCAGCACGTAGTCGGTCCCCGACACGTCCACCCAGAAGCCCTCGATCACCGAGAGGTTGAGGGGGAGGCGAAGCTCGATGGTGGTCCCCATCCCCTCGACGCTCTCGACGTCGACGGTGCCGTGCAGGTCTTCGACGTTTCGTCGCACCACGTCCATGCCGACGCCGCGTCCCGACATCTCCGTGACCTTCTCGGCGGTGGAGAAGCCGGGCTCGAACACCAACCGGTGAAGCTCCTCCACCGACATCGCCTCCACGTTGGCCCGGCCGAGCTGGCGGGCGCGTTGCCGAATCCTTCCCAGGTTGAACCCGCCCCCGTCGTCGGCCACCTGAATCACCACCTGGTTGCCGTTCTGGGCGGCCCGCAGGGTGATGGTCCCCTCGGGGTTCTTCCCCCGTGCCGCGCGGATGGCCGGCGCCTCGATGCCATGGTCGATGGCGTTTCTGACCAGGTGGGTGAGGACGTCGCGGGCGCTCTCGCCGATCCCGGTGTCGACGCGCACCCGTTCCCCTTCCACTTGCAGCCGGACCTGCTTCTGCTGGGCGCGCGCCGCGTCCCGCACCGTCCGGGTGTGCGAACGAAACAACGTCGAGACCGGGACCATCCGGGCGTCAATCACCCAGTCCTGCAGCTCCATCAACAAGCGTTCGTTCCGCTGGTGGATCTCCAGCAGGTCGCCGTCCGCTGCGCCGGACTCGAGCAAGGCCGTCCCCATCTGCCCCTGCAAGACCAGCGCGCGCGAGGCGAGGCCCAGGAGCTGATCGAGCTTGGTCATGTCGATCCGGAGCGCGGTGCCCCCGGTCGCGCCGACGGTCGGCTCGGCCGGGCTCGGCTCGCGGACGGGCGGCGTCGTGTCGGTCGGTCCTGCGATGTCGTCGTTGCCCTTGGCGCGCGTGACCCAGGCCGAAAGTTCCGCTTCCAGGCCGGCGTGCAGCCCGAGATCCTCCGTCTGCCCGGCGCGCAGGGCCGCCAGCATGCCCCGGAGGGCGTCGACGCCCGCCAGCAGCGAGCTCGCCAGGTCGCCGCTGATGGCGAGCCGGCGCGTGCGCACCGCGTGCAGGACGTCCTCGATCGCGTGCGCCATCCGCGCGAAGCTGTCCAGCGACAGGATGGCCGCGTTCCCCTTCAGGGTGTGGGCGATCCGGAAGATGCCGTCGATGGTGGCGTCGTTGGGACGGCTCTCGAGCGCCAGCACCTCGACCTCCAGACGGCCGAGGTCTTCTTCGGAGTCGGTGAGGAAGAGTTGGAGCAGCGCTCCACGATCGATATCCATTGCCGCGGTCTGACGCATCGGCGGCTCGGCGCCGAAACTGGAGGCGGGCGGGGGACGGGCGCCAGGCGCTGAAAGGCCAGCGGCCGGCTCAACTTACCGGGGGAACCCACCGATGTCGGGCTCGACCGGTGAACCTCTCTGGGGACAGCAGCATCGGGCAGTCGCTCAGCGAGGCACTTCTGCTCGCCGTCGACGGCCTGGATCGCGGACAGCGCGAGCGGGCCATCGCGCAGGCGGCGGAGTCTGCCGATCCCGAAGGGCTCGTCCACCTCATCGCCGTCGACAATGCGGCGCGACGCAACGCCGCGCTCGAGGCGCTGGGAAAGGCCGGGCGTCGCAGCGTCCCGGCGCTCGTGCGCGCGCTCAGCGATCCCGACCCCGAGGTGATCATGTTCGCCGCCAGCACGCTGGGGAAGACGCTGGATCAGTCCGCCGTGCCCCACCTGGCCCGGCTGCTCTCCCACCCGGACATCAACGTCTGTCAGGCGGCCATCGAGAGCCTGGGCGCGCTGCGGGCGAGCTCCACGCTGTCTGCTCTCGACGGCCTGCTGGGCCGGGACGTCTGGCTGCGGTTCGCGGTCGTCCACACCTTGGGGGAGATCGGCGATCCGCGCAGCGCCCGGACGCTCATGCAGCTCCTGGGCGACGAGCAGGTGCGGGACGGCGTCCTCAGCGCGCTCGGCAAGGTGGGGGGGCTGGAGGTCGTCGAGGAGCTGGTCCGGCGCCTGGAAGGGGCCGCCGCGCCGCACGATTTCTCGCTCTACGTGCGCGCGTTGGGCAACGCGCTCGCTCAGCTCCCCGACACCTCGGTGCTGCACGATCTGACCTTCTGGGTCGCCTTCTCCGGGCGTGCCGACACGACGTTGGCCCCCCGCCTGATCGAGATCCTGCGCGCGCCGCCCGATCTCGGCGACAGCGCGGACGGCCTGCTCTCCGGCGTGGAGGCGGCGATCGAGCTCGTTCGCTGCCTGCGCCTTCGCTCCTGCTTCCCGGCCATGATCGCCGCCGCGGCCGACGAGCGGCTGGCCGAGGACCTCCTGTTCGCCGCCGCCGACATCGGGGCGCCTCTGGCGCCCTATCTCACCGGAGCGCTGTCGCACCGGGACAAGAACGTGCGCCGCTACGCCTGCCTGGCGCTGGCGAGCGTCGTCTTCGGAGGCGCCGCCCCGGCGTTGACGGCGCTGCTCGCCGATCCCGATGAGGCGATCCGGGCGGCCGTGGCGCGGCTCCTCTCCCGGCTGCACCACGCCGAGGGGATCGCTCAGATCGTCGAGCGACTGGACGATCCGTCGAGGGCGGTTCGGACGGCGGTGGTCGAGGCGCTCTGCCGGATGGACGCGCATCTCGTCTCGACCGCGATGCTGCGGAACCCCCAGCGCTTCTCCGCGCAGCTCGAGACCGTCCTCTCGATCATGCGCGCCAACCCTCACCCCCTGCAGCGCAGCTTCCTCGAGGCGTGCCTGCGCGACCCGCGGGTCGAGGTCCGTACCGCCGCGGTCGCCTGCCTGACGGCGCAGCGGGGGCCCGATCTGGCGGGAGCCCTCGAGCCGCTGCTGTCCGACCCGTCGGTCACCGTTCGCCGCGCCGCCCTGGCTGCGCTGACCGATCCGCCGGGCGAGCGCGTCCGCCAGGCGCTGCTGCGCCTCCTCGAGCGCGACCCGGAGCTGCGGCGTGACGTCATCCGGGTGCTGGGCCGGAACGGCGACGATCGGGTGATCCCGAAGGTGATCGAGACCTTCGGGACCTGCGACGCCGCGCAGAAGGCCTACGCCATCGACGCGCTGGGGGCCATCGAATCACCCGGCGTCGAGCCCTTCATCGCGCAGCAGCTCGGCCACCGCGATCCCCGCGTCCGCCGGCACGCCGTCCGCGCCCTGGTCCGCCTGGGGACCAGCTCCGCGCTGCGCCGGGTGGGTGTGGCGCTGCGGGACGCCGATCCGCGGGTCCGTCTGACCGTCGCCAAGGCCATGGCTTCCTGTCCCCACCCGATCGCCCGGAACGCCCTCGAGCGCCTCTGCCTCGATCCGGTCGAGGACGTGGCCGCCTCCGCGCGGGCGCCCCTCGGCCGCTGATCCGGGCCCGCTGATCGCTGGACCCCCCGACCCCCTCTTGTTGGGCGGCCGCGCCCCTGGCCGCGCGAGCGAGGCGCGGTCCAGGCGAAGTGGCGAGGCGAGCAAGTCAGGCGGGCGTGCTGGTGACCTGCGTGTTCCGGAGCGTCGTGGCGATGGCGCGCATGCACTGCAGGTGCGTCCGCTGCCAATCGGTGTCCGAGAAGAGGACCAGGGTGCGCGCACAGGTGCCGTCCAGGGCTTTGACGAAGTTGATGAGCGGCGAGACGGTGGCCGAGTTCATGTATTCGAGCTTGGAGAAGTCGACGGTGACCTCGGCCCCTTTGAGCTTCTCCGATAGCTCGCGCAGGATGGGGCGGAGGAAAAGCGCGGGCGTGCGGGAGTCGCTGACGCCGCACCAGGTCACGGTCCCCCTCCCGTTCGTTCGAGAGGCGTTGATGACCAGGCCGTCTTGTTCGAATTGCCATTTCTGTTCAGCCATCGGCGTTCCTTGTTGCGGTCACGATGACCACGTCGTTGCTGTAGTCGAGCGCGAGATCGAAGCCCCCTTCGAACCCGATCCGGTAAATACCGAGCTTGCCGCTGTCGTCGGAATGGGCCAGCAGCTCCTCCAGGCGGGCCATGTAGAGGGCCTGCTTGTTCGGGGCGGCGGCCATGTCCTTGACCCGGCGTGCGAGCTCCGCCACGCCGGCCCCGTTGGTCGAGCCGTTAGCGACCCGGATGGAGATCCGGCCACCGGTCGCTTCGAGAGCGAACGTCACGCTGGGCGCGGCGGCCACGTTCTCCCCGTACTTGATGGCGTTCTCCACCAGCTCGGAGGCGGTCATCACCGCGGCGCTGCGCAGCTGCGGCCCGTAGGATTCCAGGGCGGCGGCCACCTGCTGGCGGATCTGGCGCACGTGAGGCCACATGGGCTGGAAGGTGAGCTCGAGGTGGGCTTTCATGTTCAGGCCGCCTGCGGAAGGTAGCGCACCGCCATCATGGTCACGTCGTCCTGCGGGGCGCCCTGCATGGTCTGCATGATCCCGCGCAGGATACCGCCGTTGTCCTGGCCGTCGGCGGCGAGCTGGTGGAAGACGGAGGCGAGGCCTTCGGTTCCCAGCCGGCGTCCGCTCACCACCGCCTCGGTGATGCCGTCGGTGAAGAGCAGGACGATGTCGCCCTGCGCGAGCTCGAGGGTGTCGTCGCGCAGCAGCGGCGCGATGTCGTCGACCGGGCCGATCCACATCCCGCGGGTCTGGACCCGCTCCACCGCCCGCGCGGCGGCCCGGTAGACGAGGATGTCCTGGTGAAGCCCCGAGTAGCGGACGGACCCTCCCTCGAGCTGGAGGCCCGTGATGGTCATGTAGTGGTCCTGATCGACCTTCTGGAGGTTGCCGCGGACGGCGTTGTTGACCTTGCTCAGGACCTGGGCAGGGGTGAGCTCGGCCTGGGGGCCGCCGCCCAGGATGACGGTGCGAATGGCGGTTTGGATCATCATCATGGTGAGGCCGGCCGTCACGCCGTGCCCGGAGACGTCGCCGATGAGGACCCAGTCGGACCCGTCGGTGCGGATGATGTCGTAGTAGTCGCCGCCCACCGTCGAGGCGGGGACCATCATCGCCGACACCTCGTAGTCGCGGAAGCGGGTCTCGCTCGGCAACAAAACCGTCTGGATCTTGCGGGCGAGATCCATCTCGCTCCACAGCTCGGCCAAGGTCCGGCGCAGCTCCTCGGTCCGTTCGGCGACCTGGACCTCGAGGGTGTCGTTGGCGCGCCGGAGCTGGTCGGTCGCGGCGCGCAGCTCGCCGTAGAGCGTCGCGTTCTCCACCGCCACCGCCGCCTGCGCGGCGATGAAGTGCAGCAGGTCGACGCGCTCGACGCTGAAGGCGTTGGTCGCCGCGTTGTTCTCCAGGTAGAGCACCCCCACGAGGCGGCCCTGGTGCTGCATCGCCAGGCAGAGCACCGAGCGTGGCCGGTGGTTGACCACGTAGGGATCGCGCGCGAAGCGGGGATCGGCCGCGGCGTCGGGGAGGACCAGGGCCTCCTTGCTGCGCGAGACGTACTGGACGACGCTGGCCGCGAGGAGGGTCGAGCGCTCGATCGGCTCGCGCAGGCCGAGCTTGACCTCCGCTTGCTCGACGGTCACCAGGGCTTCGACCTCCAGCCGGCCCTCGTGGTCGAGGACCAGGATCCCGCGCTGGGCGCCGGCGTTCTCCACGATCACCCGCATCAACCGTTCGAGCAGGCTGCCGAGCTCGAGCTCGCCGGCCAGCGCCTGGGTGGCACGCACCGCGGTCACCAGATCGAGCCCCCGGGAGGTGTCGGTGGTGCTGGAGTGGGTGGTGGTGGCCGGCGCGGCGGCGCGCGCGGCCCCCGCCTGCTCGAAGCCGCCGAGGAGGGTGGGGTGGCGGTCGACGAGCTGGCGCAGCTTCGTCTGGGCGCCCCACTGTTGATAGCCGTAGCAGGCCTCCCGCAGGTAGGCCCGCGCGATGGCCGTCCGCTGCTTGCCGAGGTGGTACTTGCCGGCGAGCTCGTTGGCCTCGGCCTCGTGATAGACGAAGCCGTTCTCGCGCGCCAGGGTGATCGCGCGGTCGTAGAGCGCCATCGCCTGCTCGGTCTCGCCGGCGAGCCCGGCGATCTCTGCGGCGACCAGCGCGTGGCGGTGCGCGTGGTTGGCGGGCGAGGCCTCCGCCCACCGCCGGAAGGTCTCCTCCTCCTGGCGCAGGACCGCCAGCGCGGCCGCCCGCGCGTCGCCCGTCTCCTCGGCCGCCAGCGCGGCGCGGGCCAGCGAACGGTAGAGGGCGTGCTCGGTCACGAAGAACATCCCGGGCATGAGCGGCAGCGCCGCCTCGGCGAGGTCGAGCGCCCGCTGGTACTCGCCCGCGTGAAACACGAGCGGAAGCTTGATGACGTGGTAGTAGACCCAGAGCACGCGGATCTTCTTGGCCGCCTCGAGGTAGCCCGCCTCGTCGAAGCCGTCTCCGTCGAGGCTGGTGGGGCTGGCGGTCCCTCCGCTGAGCGCCTTCAGGCTCTGCTCCAGCACCCTGAGCAGCATCTGGGCGGCCGGGTTCTCCGCCCGCCGCAAGAGATCCATCGACTGCGGCAGGTCGGCCAGGATCTCGGGGATGCTCTCCCCGCGGTAGAGCCGGTAGTACATCCCGATCAGCACCGCCCAGGCCACGTGCAGGTAGGCGCCGCTGTCGAGGCCCGCCTTCACCGCGTGCCGCAGGTGCTCCTGGCTGATGGCGATGGGGCGCCGCCAGTGGGAGTTGAAGGCGCCGAACAGGAAGTGGGTCGAGCTCTCGATCTCGGCGTAGCCCGGCTTCTGCAGGAGGTCGATGCCGAGTTTGCCGAAGCGGAAGCTGACGTCCAGGTCGCCGCCCGTGGCGTTGTTGATGATGCCGTAGTTGTCGTAGAAGTAGGGCGACATCGGCGCGTTGCCGTGCTCGATCGCCAGGCGCACCGCCTTGAGGCCGATGAGGACCGAGACCTCGGGCTTGGTCATGAAGGCGGGCGCGTTGGTCTTGAACAGGACGTCGACGAGGGCGCGCTTCTCGGGATCGGCCATCGTGGGCAGGTCGAGCAGCGACTCCACGCTGCGCTCGGCCAGCAGCGCCTTGAGCGCCCCCAGCTCGGCGCCGATCGCGGGACCGATGGCCGCGTCGTCGGCCGGGAACTCGGCGCCCAGCATGCGGGCCGTCTCGATCCCGCAGGCCACCGCGTCCAGCATGCCGCTGGCGGCGCTGGCCAGCATGACGATCCGGATCTCGCGGCCGGCGACCCGCTCGAGCACGGTCCGGCTGCGCGCCTCGACGACATCGAGCGCCTGCAGCGCGCCGGCGACGTTGCCGCTCATGAACTCGCACTCGGCGAGATCGAGATGCGCGCGGTGCGCCGTCTCGTGGTCGGCCTCCCAGGCGTCGGGGCCCAGGAGCTCGAGGCAGCGGCGCAGCAACGGCAGGGCCGTGCTGTGGGCGCCCGAGCCGGCCACGCGGATGGCGGCGCGGAGGTTGAAGCGGGCGAGGCGGTGGCGCTCCTCGCTCTTCGCGAGCAGCACCGCGCCGAGGTTCAGCTGCCGCACGACCTCGAACAGGCTGTCGTCGGTCGGTTCGCCGTCGGCGGGGCCGAGGAGCAAGCGGCCGAGGCGCAGGTGGATCTCGGCCCGCTCGTCGGCCTCGATCAGCTCGTAGGCCCCTTGCTGGACGCGATCGTGCAGGAAGCGGTAGCGGGAGTGGAGCGCTTCGCCGAGATCGCCGTCCCCCTTGGCGGACTCGGCGAGGTAGCGGTAGCTGGCGTCGAGCGGGATGACCAGGCCCTCGCGCAGCGCCTCCCACACCCCGGCGCCCAGATCGGCGACCGAGCGCTGCCAGATGAGGGAGAGAGTGGCGAGATCGAACTCCTGCCCCATGCAGGCACCGAGCGTGAGCACGCGGCGCGCCGCCTCCGGCAGCCGGCGGAGGCGCGCCAGCAGGAGGTCGACGACGTTGTCGGCGGCGACCGCCGCTTCGATGCGGGCCTCGTCCCAGGTCCACCGCCGCGCCGCTGTGTCGAAGCGGAGGAGCTGCTGCTCGGCGAGGGCGGTCAGGAACTGCTGCAGGAAGAAGGGGTTGCCGTTCGTCTTGCGAAGCAGCGTCTCCACCAGAGGGCCGACCTCCGCCCCCGGCAGGCGCAGCGTGTCGGCGATCAGCATGGTGACCGCCTCGCGATCGAGCGGCCGAAGGACGAGCTCGTCGATGACGACGGCCGCCTTGCGCAGCTCGCCCAGGGTCAAGAGCAGAGGATGCAGCTCGCTGGTCTCATTGTTGCGGTAGGCGCCGATGACCAGCAGGTGCGCGCACTGGCCACCGGTCAGGAGCTGGCGGAGCAGCCGCAGTGACGCTGCGTCCGCCCACTGCAGGTCGTCGAGGAACAGCGCCAGCGGGTGCTCCTCGTCGGCGAACACCTGCAGGAACTGGCGGAAAACCAGCTCGAAGCGCGCCTGCGACTCGGTGGGGCCCATCGGCGTGACCGGCGGCTGGGGGCCGAGCACCAGCTCCAGCTCCGGCGCCAGCTCGACGATCAGCTTTCCGTTTCTCCCCACCGCCTCGCGCAGGCGTCCGGCCACCGCGGCCAGCACGTGCGGCGGCTCGGCGAGGACCGAGCGGACGAGCGCGCGGGAGGCGCTGGCCAGCGCCGCGAAGGGGATCGAGCGGTTCAGCTGATCGAACTTTCCCGCCGCGAAGGCCCCGCCGGGGCCGAGGTGCTTGCGGATCTCGTTCACCAGCGCGCTCTTGCCGATCCCCGAGTAGCCGGAGATGACGAGCAGGCGACAGCCGCCGCGGCGCACGGCCTCGAAGGCCGCCTGGAGCGTGGCCAGCTCGCCGGCCCGGCCGTAGAGCTTGGGCGGGATCGAGAGCTCGCCCGAGACGTCCTTCTGGCCGAGCGGGAAAGGGACGATCTCCGCGCCTTGTGTCAGGCGGTCGCGACAGGCCTCCAGGTCGGCGTTGAGGCCGCTCGCGCTCTGATAGCGATCCTCCGCGGCCTTCGCCATCAGCTTGAGCACGATGTCGGAGATGATTCGCGGGACCTGGGGCGCGAGGTCGTGAACCGATCGGGGGGCGCGCGCGATGTGGGCGTGGACCAGCTCGAGTGGATCGCTGGCCTCGAACGGCAGCCGGCCGGTCAGCAGGTGGTAGAAGCACACACCCAGCGAATAGAGGTCGGTGCGCCGATCGAGGCTGCGGTTCATCCGCCCGGTCTGTTCGGGCGACATATAGGCCAGCGTCCCCTCGAGGAGGTTCGCGCTGGTCGCGGCCTGGGCCTCGGACGACAGGCGGGTGGCGATGCCGAGATCGATGATCTTGAGGCCCGCCCCGCCGACCAGGAAGTGATGAGGCTTGATGTCCTTGTGGATGATGGCGCGCCCGTGGAGGGCCGCCACCGCGCCGGCCATGCCGATCGCCACGTCGAGGAACTCCGCCAGCGTCGGACGCCGTTCCCGAAACAGCGACTCGACGGACCTGTCGCCGAGGTCCTCGAGCACGAGCGCTTCGCCGCGTCCGTGCTTGAGGAGGCCGAACGTCCGCACCACGCCCGGCAGGTCGAGCCCGGAGAGCAGGGCGTGCTCGTGGCGGAGGCGGGCCATCTGCGCCCCGGTGGGATGCTCGGCGCGGAGCAGCTTGACCACCACGCGGGCGCCGTCGGACTCCCGCACACCTCGGAGCAAGGTGGCGCTTTGGGTCTCCCGGACCGTCGCGGTCAGGGTGTATCCAGCGAGCGCAAGGTTCACCTATCTCGTTCCCCCTGAAGTTTTCTTACGGCTGGACGGGAGGTTGGCTTGAGCCCGGTCGCTCAAATTGCGGCGGCCCTCAAGGCCAGCGGCCGAGCGTCCGATGGCGGCTGCGGTGACCGTGGGCGTCGTGGCGCTCGGCGGAAGCCGCTCTGGATGACCATGACCACCCTCGCCCGGCAACGAGAATGAGCACCCCGCGCCTCGGCCTCTTCCTGCGCGGCGGCAGCTATGCCTATCAGGACGAGATCATCGTCGGCGTTCACCAGGAGTGTCGCGCCCGCGGCGTGAACCTCTACTGCCTGGCGGGCGGCAACATCTCGCTCGACGATCCGAGGAACTTCATCTACGGCCTCCCCACCGCGCGCGATCTCGACGCCGTCATCATCGTCAAGGGGACGCTGGGCGCCGAGGACGGCGACCCGGTGGTCAAGGTCCTGCTCGAGCGCCTCGACGTGCGGGCGGCGCTGACCATCGGCGCGCGCGAGCCGGGCTATCCCTGCGTGACCGTCGACAACTCGACCGGCGTCCGCACGCTCACGCGCCACCTGATCGAGGTGCACGGTCGCAAGCGAATCGCCTTCGTGGCAGGCCACGGGCGGGAGGCCGAGCGGCGTTTCGCCGGCTACCGCCTCGGACATCGAGATTGCGGGCTCAGGCTCGACGAACGGTTGTTGATTCCGGGCGATTTTCAGTTCGCCGCCGGTCAGAAGGCGGTCGCCACGTTGTTCGACGGTGGGGGGACGGCGTGCGACGCCATCGTGGGGGCCAACGACTGGATGGCGTTGGGCGCGATCGAGGCGCTGTCGTCGCGGGGCTTGCGCGTCCCCGAGGACGTCTCGGTGGTCGGCTTCGACGACATCGACGAGGCCCGGTTCGCCACGCCGCCGCTGACCACCGTCCGCCAGCCCCCACGCCAGCTGGGTATCGCGGCGGTACGCGCGGTGCTGGCGCGGGCCGGGGGCGACGCGCTGGTCGGCGACGCCGTGCTGGAGACGACCCCGATGATCCGGCAGTCGTGTGGCTGTTTCCGCGGCGCCCGGCGGGCGGAGCCGGACGCGGGCCTGCAGGCCGATCCTCGCGCCCGGGGCCCCGCCGCCTGGGCCAACGCCGCCGCCGCCAGCGGGCCCGCGCTGGAGACCTCGCTGCCGGCCGACTGGGCCGAGCGGATGGTCGCTTCGCTGCTCGCTGACCTCGACGAGGGGCGGGGCGAGCGCTTCCTGGCCACCGTCGACGCCGTGGTGTCGCGCGCGGCCGAGGGGGGCAACGTCAGCACCTGGCACCAGCCGGTCGCGACGCTGCGGCGCGAAGTCGAGCGCGATTTGGGCCGCGAGCCGGCGAAGCTGCTGTTCGCCGAGTCGATCTTCGAGCGGGCGCACCTGCTCATCGGAGAGCACTCCGAGCGGATCCAGGGCCGCCGGCGGCTCGAGACCGAGGCGACGTTCCGCGTGCTCGGGGAGCTGGGCGGCGACGTGCTCACCTCGCTCGACCGCGCGGCGATCGGGCGCGCGCTGGCGGCGCATCTGCCGACCTTGCGCATCTCCAGCGCCGCGGTCGTCATCCACACCTCAAACCACGCGCCGATCAGCGAGGACCAGTGCCGCCTGATCGTCGCCTGGGATCGGGAGCGGGGCCTGCGCACCTTCGACGAGGGGATCCCTTTCCGCGCCGGCCAGCTGGTCCCCGAGGCGGCCAAGCCGCCCGTTCGCCACACGCTCATGGTGCAGCCGCTCTGCTTCAAGAACGAGGCGCTCGGCTGGTGTCTGTTCGAGATGGATCCCCCGCGCGCCATCGTCTGCGAGGAGATCCCGGAGCAGGTCAGCGCCGCCCTCAAGGCGACGGCGCTGCAGGAGCGGCTGGTCGCCGAGGTGACCAAGCGCGAACGGGCCGAGCGGGCCCGGCTGCAGCACGAGATCGAGCTGGCCGCCGGGATCCAGATGGGCATCCTGCCCAAGAGCCGGCGGATCTCGCGGCTGGAGATCTCCGCCTCGATGGTCCCGGCGACCGAGGCCGGCGGCGATTACTTCGACATCCTTCCCTGCGAGGGGGGCGGCTGGATCGGGATCGGCGACGTGGCCGGCCACGGCCTGCACGCCGGGCTGGTGATGATGATGATCCAGAGCATCGTCTCGGCGACCACGCGCGACGACCCGAAGGCCTCTCCCGCCCAGGTCTGGGCGGTGCTCAACGCCGTCCTCTACGACAACGTGCGGATGCGCCTCGGTCGCGAGGAGCACGCCACGCTGACGCTCATACGCTACGAGGATCGCGGGCGCCTGGTGTTCGCCGGCGCGCACGAAGACATCCTCATCTACCGGGCCCGCCGCCGGGCGTGTGAGCAGATCAAGACGCAGGGGATCTGGGCCGGCATCCTCCCCGAGGTGCCGCCGGGGACGATCAGCGATCAGGAGTGCCTGCTCGAGCCCGGCGACACGATCTTGCTCCACAGCGACGGTGTCACCGAGGCGCGGAACCGCGCCAAGCAGATGTTCGGGCTGCCGCGCTTACGCGCCGCCTTCGAGAAGGCGGCCGGTCTGGGCCTCGAGGAGCTCCGCGAGCGCCTCATGGGCGAAGTGCGCGGCTTCATGACCGAGCAGATCGACGACATGACGTTGGTCGCGCTTCGTTACCGCTGACGCGCGAAAGGGGGAGGGCCCTCAGCGCCGGCCGAGAGCGTCGTCGAGCGTCCCCCGGAACGCGATGCGCGCGGGGCCACACAGGCGAACGCCGGCGTAGTCGGGCGCCACGGTGATCACCAGGGTGCCACCGGGGAGGTGGACCTGGGTCTCGGTGCCGGGCACCAACCGTTCCTCGAGGCAGGCGGCCACCACGGTCGCGCAGGCGCCGGTGCCGCAGGCGAGGGTGAGCCCGCTGCCGCGCTCCCAGACGACGAGCTCGATCTCCTGGCGGCGCACGCGCGCGAACTCGACGTTGGTCCGATTGGGAAACTGTCCCGCGACCTCGAGGACCGGGCCGTAGGTGGTGGCCAGCGCCCGCAGATCCTCGTCGCCCTCGACGAAGATGACGGCGTGCGGGTTCCCCATCGAGACGGCGGTGAAGCGGAATTCACGATCGCGCGCGCGGATTGGCTCGCGCAGCGCGCGCGTATCGCCGCTCGGGGCCAGCGGGATCTCCGTCCGGGTGAGGCGCGGCCGGCCCATCTCCTCGGTCACGCTGCCCACGGCACCCCGCTCGACGTCCAGCAGGCAGGTGAGCAGGCCGGCGCCGGTCTCGATCTTCAACGTCGGCCGCCGCAGCGCCGGGTCGGACTCGTACAGCACCTTGGCCACGCAGCGCAGGCCGTTGCCGCACATCTCCGCCTCGCTGCCGTCGGCGTTGAGCACGCGCATGCGCGCGTCGCCGGTCGTGCTCGGCAGGATGGCCAGCACGCCGTCCGCGCCCACGCCGAAGTGGCGGTCGCAGATCTCCCGCACCACCGCCGGGTCTTGAAGGGCGGCCGCGCGGGCCGCCGCCGGCCGGCCGGGGCGCAGGTCGACCACGACGAAGTCGTTCCCCGTCCCTTCGGCCTTGACGAACGGCAGCGGCATCCCGCCTGACAGTCTACTCGTTGGCGGGCGCGGGCGCCGGGGCGGGCTTGTCGGGCTTGGGAGCCTCGGGCTTCGCGGCCGGTCTGGCGGTGTCACCGTCGGTCGTTGCCGCGCCGCGCTTGTGCTTGTGCGGGGTCGCCGCCGCCGGTGCCGCCTCCGTGTCGCTCGGCTTGGCCGGCTTCTCGGCCTTGCCGGGCTTGGTCTCGGCCTTGGTGGGGGCGGCGGGCGCCGTCGGCTCACTCGTCTGCGAGCCGGCGGGGCGGGGGAGGGCCACGGCGTTGCCGCCGGTGGTCTTCTGGACGCTCTCGCGCGCCTTCTCCAGATCCACCTTGAGCTTCTCGGCGCGTGCGTCGTCGGCCTTCTTCTCCGCCGTCTTCTTCTCTGCCAATCGCTGCAGGCGCCTCGAGTCCTGCTGGCTCGAGAAGTGCGCCAGCCCGAGCGAGGTGACCAGGAAGATGAACGCGGTGACCGAGGTGAGCCGGGTCAGGAAATTCCCCGCCCCCGACGAGCCGAACACGGTCTGGCTGCCGCCGCCGCCGCCGCCGAACGCGATCCCCATGCCGCCGCCCTTACCGGCTTGCAGCAGAACGACCAGGATGAGGAACAGACAGACGACAACGTGGATGACGGTGAGAAACGTGATCATGACCCAGAGCCCTCTTTTACGATGCGAACGAACGATTCGGCCGACAGCGATGCTCCCCCGACCAGCCCGCCGTCGACGTCGGGTTCGGCCATGAGCGCGCGGACGTTGTCCGGTTTGACGCTGCCGCCGTAGAGGATGCGCAATTTAGCCGCCGGCGCCGCCGCGCGGGTGGCGAAGCGGGTGCGAATGAAATGATGCACCTCCTGCGCCTGAGCCGGCGTGGCGTTCCGCCCGGTGCCGATGGCCCACACCGGCTCATAGGCGATCACCAGGCGTCCGAGCTCGTCATCGCTCATCTCGGCCAGCGCGGCGTCGAGCTGCGCCTGAACGCGGCCGAGCGTCTCGCCCGCGTCGCGCTCGGCCAGCGTCTCCCCGATGCAGATGATGGGCGTGAGGCCGACCCGCAGGGCGGCGCGCGCCTTGAGGTTGACGGCCGCGTCCAGCTCACCGAAGAGCTGTCGCCGCTCGGAGTGGCCGACGATCACCTGCTTGCAGCCGACGTCGGCGATCTGTGAGGGCGCCACCTCGCCGGTGAAGGCGCCCTTGTCGTCCCAGAAGCAGTCCTGGGCCGCCACCATGACCGGGCCGTCCTCGAGCCGCTTGGCCACTGCGTAGAGCGCGGTGAAGCTCGGCGCCACCGCCACGTCGGCGTCCCGCAGCGCCGCCACGCCGTTGCGCACCTCGGTGGCGAGCGCCAGCGACTCCGCGATCGAGCCATTGAGCTTCCAGTTGCCGCAGAAGAAAGGTCGTCGTGTCCGTGCCATCGCTCTAGCTCTCTAGCGCCGCCAGCCCGGGGAGCTTCTTCCCCTCGAGGAACTCGAGCGAGGCACCGCCCCCGGTCGAGATGTGGGTGATCCTGTCGCCGAGGCCGCTCTTGTGCACCGCCGCCACCGAGTCGCCGCCGCCCACCACCGACAGCGCGCCGGCCGCGCCGGCCACCGCCTTGGCCACCGCCAGCGTGCCGGCCGCGAAGGGGTCCGATTCGAACACGCCCATGGGGCCGTTCCAGAAGATCGTCTTGGCCCGGGCGATCGCGTCGGCGAAGCCGCGCGCCGTCTCGGGGCCGATGTCGAGCGCCGCCAGGTCTTCCGGCACCAGCATCGCCTGCACCACCCGCCCGGTCTCGGCCTTGATGCCGGCGGCCGCCACCGCGTCGCGCGGCAAGAGGACGTCGACGTTCGACTCCTCGGCCTTCCGGAGGAAGGACCGGGCCAGCGCCAGCTTGTCCTCCTCGACGAGCGAGCGCCCGAGCTGGCCCCCCTTGGCCTTGAGGAAGGTGTTGGCCATGGCGCCGCCGATCAGGATCTGGTCGACGCGGCCGAGCAGGTTGTCGAGCACGCCGATCTTGTCCGAGACCTTGGCGCCCCCGATGATCGCCAGGAACGGGCGCTCGACCTCGCCCAGGAGCTGGCCGAGGAACTTCACCTCGCGCTCCATGAGCAGGCCCATCCCCTTGGCGGCCACGAACTTGGTGATGCCGGCCGTCGAGGCGTGCGCCCGGTGCGCGGTGCCGAACGCGTCGTTGACGTAGACGTCGGCGTAGCTGGCGAGCGCGCGCGAGAAGGCCTCGTCGTTTGCCTCCTCGCCGGGGGAGAAACGGAGGTTCTCGAGCAGCGCCACCGCGCCGGCCTTGAGATCGTTCACCACCTTGCGGGCCCCGTCGCCCACCGGCTCGTCGGTCAGCGCGACGTCGGCGTCGATCAGCTCCGCCAGGCGCGCCGCGACCGGCTCCAGCGTGTACTTTTTTTCGACTTTCCCTTTGGGGCGGCCGAGGTGCGAGGCCAGGACGAGGCGCGCCCCTTTTTCGATCGCCAACTTGATGGTCGGAAGGCTCTCGCGGATGCGGGTATCGTCCGAGACCTTCCCCTCGGGGGTCAGGGGGACATTGAAGTCGACGCGGATGAAGACGCGCCGGCCTCCGATGTCCAGCTCGGAAATCGTCTTGATACCCATCTCGAAAGGTTCCGTTCCGACCACGGAAGCACGGCGGACAAAAAAAAGCGCGCCCGGGTCAGGGCGCGCGAAGAATGCTCGAACAGGTCGGGAAAAGCTAGAAAATTAGTCCAGATCGAGGTCGGTCGTCACCAGGCTGATGATCTCTGTCGCGAGCGCGACGATCTGCTTGGGTTCGTACCCGTTCTCCCGCAGCTCCTTGTAGATCGACTTGGAGAGAATCTGCAGCGCCTTCTCTCGGTTCGGAGCCGGGGCCGCGGGCACCACCGCAGCGGCGTCGGGGTTTACCGTCTTCAGCGATGTCGTTTGCGTTACGGCCTGAGCCATTGAGAACCCTCCTCCCAGAAGGTCGGCCCATTGTTTAGCACGGGTCATGCCATTGACCAATGGTCCGTAAGTACATGAAATAATTGATGCCAATTCGCCGGGCAGGTGGCTGGCGCGAAGCGGGTTACGCACCGCCTCTGCGGGGGGAAGCGGAGCTTCGACCGATTCCGCGGCTGTTTTTCCGTCGAGGAGCTGTTACGCGAGCGTCACGCGATGGTCGGGTACCTGTTGGGCAGCTCTGGAGCGGGGTGCGAAAGATGTTTTGCATGCATTCTCGGATCTGCTCGGGCGCGGTCGAGGCTGCTATGCTAGCGGCGCGAGGTTAGCCGTGAAGCAATCCCAGTCGATCGAGATCGCGTATCTCATCAACGGCGAGGTGGTTTCGGTGCGGCGGTTGTCGAGACGCAGCGAGCGGCGCGGGGCGCTCGCCGCGTTCGGGCTCGTCGCCGGAATGGCGGCCACCACGGCGGCGATCGTCGCGCTGGCGATGCTGGGCGCGCACCGCGTGCTGTTTCTCCCCTGGTACGTCGGGCTCTGGGGCATGGTCGGGCTCGGCGCGGCCACGCTGGCCGCGGTGCGCGCCGCCCGTCGCGCGCGCTCCTACAACATCGGGGCCGCCATCGACGACGACGCCTTCTCGGCGCTGGCGCTGCCGCTCTGCCGGCGCGTCCAGGGCGGATACCGGTTGGCCGTCGTCCCGGGGTTCACCGGCCGGGTGGCCGGCGACCGCGCGCCGGTCGCGCTCGAGTCGTTCGCCCGCGACGGCAAATCGGCGGACCTGCCGCTCGAGACCGGGATGCGGGCCGAGGTGATGTACGGGCCGGCGACCTTCGTCGTTCGCGCGCTCGACGACGAGGGGCCGGCGCCCGCGCTGTCGGCGGGGTTCGTGCGGCGGTTTGCCCGGCGTGCGTTCCTGCCGCTCGAGCTGGCCGCCCTCGGCAGCATCCTGTGCGCCGTCCCGGTCGGCGCGCAGATCAGCGAGGCGGACATGAAATCGGCCATCCCCACCCACGCGACGCCCTGGGAGGTGGAGAAGGCGTTGCGGGCGGAGGCGCAGACGCAGGCGCGCTCGCTCCACCAGTGCTTCGACGTGCTCCCGATCTCCTGCCAGCACTCCGGCTACGTGGGGGTCGGCGTGTCGCTGTCGCGCGAGGGTGAGATGCGCGACCACTGGATCTCGCACTCGACCTACGGCGCGGACTGCCCGGTCGAGCAGTGCATGTCCGACGTCGTCTCCACCTGGTTCTTCGAGCCGCTGCCCGAGTCGATGCGGGTGATCCTGCCGGTGCAGGTCCTGCGTACGGACAAGCCGCTGCCGTACGGGCATGCGCGCGCCGCCGCCGACCTCGAACGTAGCACCGCCCGCCAGCTCGCCAGTCAGGTCAATTGACCGAGCACGACTCGCCCGAGGCGGAGCGCAAGCGGGACATCGAGCTCATCGAGGCCTGCTACGCGTTCCCCGGTGACTTTCCGCTCTCGGTGATCGCGCGCAATGACGAGGCGGTGGTCGAAGCCATCGTCGCCACGGCCGCCGCGGCGGGCACGATCGCCGCCCACGAGCGCCAGGCGTCCTCGGGCGGCAAGTACGTGAGCCACCGCCTGCAGGTGCGGGTCACGAGCGCGCCCGACGCGCACGCGTTGCGGGCGGCGCTGCGCGCGGTCGACGGCGTGATGACCGTGCTCTGACCCGGAGTCAGGTTTCCCCCCGGAACGCCGACAGCCGCCGTCAGATCTCGTCGCGCCAGCGGCGAGAGAGGGCGACGGTCTCGCCGTAGCGGGCGATCTCGCGGGCCGCGCGGGCGTCGTCCCAGCCGAGCTCGCGACCGGCCAGCGCGGCGGCTCGCCGGGCGGCGGTCAGGCCCTGGTCGGCGGCGTCGCGAAAGAGGGGGAGGCGGCGGACGAGGACGTCGCCGAGATCGCGCGCCCGGTCGTGACGAACGGCCTGGACGACCTCGGCCCAGAGGTAGGGGAGGGAGGGATCGATCCGCTCGCCGAGCGCCGGGCTCTCGGCGATGAGCGCGAGCAGGCGGTTGGCGCGCGCGCCGTAGACGCCGAGACGGACGCTCACGTCCGGCGGGTGCTCGGGCGCGGCGAGCGCCTCGGGGGCCGGCCCACCGCCGGGGAGCGGGCGGGCGCGGGTGGCGCAGGGAGCGAAGGTGCGCTCGACGCCCGCCGTACGCAGCGCCTCGACCACCACGTCCGTGGTCTCCTCCGCCATGCGTCGCAGCGTCGTCAGCTTGCCGCCCGCAACGACGATGATCCCGTCGGGGAGGCGGGCGATCTCGTGCTCGCGCGAGGTCTCCGAGGGCGTGTGGGCGTTCCCGGCCAGGAGCGGTCGCAGCCCGGCGAAGGTGGAGATCACGTCGTCGGGACCGAGGCCGAGCGCGGGGAAGGCGTGGCGGGCGGCCTCGAGCAGGTAAGCGACGTCGGCGCCGCGGGCGCGGATCTCGTCGCCGACGCGAGGGGCGCGGCCGGGATCCTCGACCGGGGCGAAGTCGGTGTCGGTCGTGCCGACGATGGTGCGCGCGCCGGCCGGCAGCACGAAGTAGAGGCGGTTGTCTTGCGGCGTGCGGAGGACGAGCGCGCGGCCGTCGTGGGGGACGCGGGCGGCGTCGAACACCAGGTGGACGCCCAGCGTGGGCCGGAGGCGGCGCGCGCCGTCCAGGAACCCGTCGGCCAGAAACCCGTCGGTGAAGGGTCCCGTGGCGCTGACCAGCAGGCGGGCGCGGATCTCGAAGCGCGCGCCGGTCTCGGCGTCGACGACCGCGGCGCCGCGCGCGCGGCCGCGTCGGTCGCGCACGATTGTCGTCACGCGCAGGTGGTTGGCGCAGGCGGCGCCGGACGCCTCCGCGTCGAGGACGTTCTCCAGCACCAGGCGCGCGTCGTCGGTCTGGCAGTCGACGTAGACGGCGGCGCCTTCGAGCCCGGCGCTGCGCAGGTGGGGGGCGAGCCCGTAGAGCGCGTGCGCGTCCAGGCGGCGGCTGGCCGCGGGCGGGCGCCAGAGCGCCAGCGCGTTGTAGAGCGCGATCCCGGCGCCCAGCGTGTGGAGGCCGGGCCGCTCGCCGCGGTAGCCGGGGAAGACGAACTCGATGGGGCGGCAGAGGTGCGGCGCCGTGGACATGAGGCGGTGCCGTTCGCGCAGCCCCTCGAACACCAGCGGCAGGTCGCCGTACTGCAGGTACCGCAGGCCCCCGTGGATCAGCTTCGACGAGTGGCTGGAGGTCTGGCTGGCGAAGTCACCGGCGTCGACCAGCGCGACGGCCACGCCGCGAAGGGCCGCGTCGCGCGCGATCGCCGCGCCGGTGGCTCCGCCACCGACCACCAGGAGGTCGAAGGTCTCTGAGGCCAGGCGATCGAGCGTCGCCTCGCGTGTCGCTGTCGCCTCCTCGCCAGCCGCGGTCATTCCTTGAGCGCGATGTGCAGCTCGTCGAGCTGCCTTCGCGCGACCGGCCCCGGCGCGTCGGTCATGAGGTCGGTCCCCTTCTGGGTCTTGGGGAAGGCGATCACGTCCCGGAGCGAGTCGGCGCCGCAGAGGAGCATCGCCAGCCGGTCGACGCCCGCGGCGATCCCGCCGTGCGGCGGCGGGCCGAACTTGAACGCCTCCAGCAGAAAGCCGAACTTGGCCTGCGCGTCCTCGTCCGAGAGCC
Source organism: Polyangia bacterium (assembly GCA_035607055.1). Classification (GTDB taxonomy): domain Bacteria; phylum Myxococcota_A; class Polyangia; order Fen-1088; family Fen-1088; genus JADGRB01. The sequence continues at coordinate 113,483 of DATNDC010000124.1, read as the reverse complement.
CCAGCGCGCGGAAGACGCGCGCCTGGACGTCGGAGCGGTGGATCCGGATCGACCCGCCGGCGATCTCGTTGCCGTTGAGCACGAGATCGTAGGCGCGGGCGCGCACCGAGCCAGGATCGCTCTCCAGCCGCTCGAGGTCGGCCGGGTGGGGCGAGGTGAACGGGTGGTGGGCGGCCACGAGCTTTCCCTCGTCGTTCTGTTCGAACAGCGGGAAGTCGGTGATCCAGCAGAAGCGCCAGAGGTTCTTGGGGATGAGGTCGAGTCGGGCGGCCAGGTGGAGGCGCAGGCCGCCGAGGACGGCGTTGACCAGCTTCTTGGCGCCGAACTGCAGGAAGAGGAGATCGCCGTCGCCGAGGCCGGCCGCCTCGTTGATCGCCTGGCGCAGATCGTCGGTCATCGTCTTCATCGGGCTCTGCGCCCAGACGCCCCCCTCGCCGACGCGCGCGCGCGCCAGACCGCGTGCGCCGAACCCCTTGGCGAACTCTTCCAGCTTGTCGAGGTCGGTGCGCGAGAGCGTCTTGGCCTGCGCGGCCGGCAGCCGCCACCCCTTGACCACGCCGCCCGGCGCGCTCACCGCCGACTGCAGGAGGCCGACGCCGCCCCCCTGGTGGCGCTTGACCACCTCGGTCAGATCGACGAGCGGCAGCTCGAAGCGCAGATCGGGCTTGTCCGAGCCGTACTTCCCCGTCGCCTCGGCGTAGGTGAGGCGCTGGAAGGGGCGCGCGATGTCGATCCCCAGCACGTCCTTCCAGAGGCTGACCATCAGGCCCTCGACCACGTTCTGCACGTCTTCCTCGGTGACGAAGCTCATCTCCAGATCGATCTGGGTGAACTCGGGCTGGCGGTCGAGGCGCAGGTCCTCGTCGCGGAAGCAGCGGACGATCTGGAAGTAGCGGTCCATCCCGGCCACCATGAACAGCTGCTTGAAGATCTGCGGCGACTCGGCGAGCGCGTAGAACTGGTGCGGGTTGAGCCGCGACGGCACCAGGAAGTTGCGCGCGCCGCCCGGCGTGTACTTCACCATGAACGGCGTCTCGATCTCCAGGAACCGGTTGTCGGCCAGATATCGCCGCGTGGTCTGGTACAGCCTTGATCGCTTCTGGAAGTTCTCCTGAAGGGCGAGGTTGCGCAGATCGAGGTAACGGTATTTCCCCCGGAGATGTTCGCCTGATTCGCGATCGCTGATGTCGAAGGGCGGCGTCTCGGCGACGGAGAAGATCGTCAGCTTGTCGGCGGCCACCTCGATGTCGCCGGTGGCGAGCTTGGGGTTCTTGTGCCCGCCGCGCTCGCGCACCTTGCCGGCGACGGCGATGCAGAACTCGCGGCGCAGCTCGGAGGCCTGCGCGTGCGCGGCGGCGTCGGTCTCCGGCTCGAAGACGATCTGCGTGAGGCCGCCCCGATCGCGCAGATCGATGAAGACGCAGCCGCCGTGATCGCGGCGGGCCGCCACCCACCCGAAGAGAATGGCGCGCTGGCCGGCGTCGCCGGCGCGCAAGGCGCCGCAGTCGTGCGTGCGTTTCAGGTCAACGAGAAACTCGGACATGACGGGCTAATGTAGCCGCTCCCTTCTCCGCGCGCGAGTTCGTGTTAGCTTCCGTTCGTGCGCTTGCGTGTCCTCTACCACGGCAACTGCTTCGATGGGTGCAGCTCCGCGGGCGTCTTTACCCGCTTCTACCGGGAGCGCATCGCCAAGGGCCCGGTGGAGGTGGTGTACCGGCCGCTCGAGCACAAAGGCGACGCGCAGCCGTTCGCCTCCGACTACTTCGACGGCGACGAGAACGCCTGCGTCGACTTCCGCTACTCGCAGGACCCGCGGCTCACCTGGTGGTTCGACCACCACGCCTCGGCGTTCCAGCTGCCGGGCGACGAGGACCACTTCCGCGCCGACGCGACCGGCCGGAAGTTCTACGACCCCAAGGCCAAGAGCTGCACCAAGTTCCTGGCCGACACGGTGGCGGCCAAGTTCGGGTTCGACGCGGCGCCGCTCGGCGACCTGATTCACTGGGCCGAGATCATCGACGGCGCGCTCTTCCCCGACGCCAAGATGGCCGTCGAGCTGAAAGAGCCGGCCCTGCGGCTCATGACCTTCATCGAGAACAACCGCGAGCCGGCGCTGGCCGACCGCTTCATCGGCGACCTCATCAGCCGGCCGCTGGCCGAGATCGCCGCCGATCCCTACGTGACCACCCCGCTGGCCGCGGTGCTCGAGCAGCACCAGAAGAACATCGAGGCGATCCGCGCCGTCGCCAAGCTGGAGAAGGGCGTCGTCTTCTTCGACCTCGCCGACAGAGACGTCGGGCCTTTCAACAAGTTCATCACCTATTACCTCTTCCCTGAGGCGCGTTATTCGGTTGGCTTGACGGCCGCCGCCCGGGCCAAGATCTCGGTCGGTTCGAACCCCTGGTCGAAGGCCCCGCGCACCCACGAGATCAACAAGATCTGCGAGCGCTACGGCGGCGGCGGCCACCCGGTGGTGGGCGCCATCTCGCTCCCCCGGGGCGACCTGGCCAAAGCCCGCCAGATCGCCCGCGACGTCGTCGCCGAGCTACAGACCTAGTCGCGGTCAGCGACGGACCGGGCGGCCGCTGCGCGAGCGGCGCGTGACGGGGCGGGGGCGCTTGGACTTGGCGGGCGGCGGACTGGTGGCTGGCGGCGGCGCGTCGCGGGCCTCCAGGCGATCGAGGCGCTCGCGCAGCTTGGCGGTCTCGCCCCGCAGGCGTTCGACCTCGTCGTGCAGGCGGCGCGCCTCCTCGGCCGGGCGGGCGCCGTCCTCGATGTCGCGGATCGCCTCGTTCATCCGCCGCTTGGTGCGGCCGTCGAGCTCGCCCGCCAGCGCGCCGCGAATCGCCGGGAGCGCGTCGGGCAGACCGAGCCGGCCGAGCGCCACGGCCGCCTCGAGACGGACGCGGAAGTCGCCGTCGCGCAGGCGCGGCTCGATCGCTTCGCGCGCCGCGCGCCCGAGGCCGGTCCCGCGGGCGAGCTCGGCGAGCGCGGCGACCACCGCGCGGCGGGCGGGGAAGGGCGCGCCGGGCCGCCAAGCGTCGCGGATGAGCGGGAACGCTCGCTCGTCGCCCGTCTTGCCCAGACCGTCGATGGCGCGGCTGGCGAGCACCGCCTGGAACGAGGGGCGATCGACGAGCGGGGGCAAGAGCTCCAGCGCCCGCGGCGAGCGGGTGCGCCCGAGCGCCAGCGCCGCTTCGGCCTCGACGAAGACGCTGGGGTCGCCGGCGCGCAGCCAGTCGGCGAGCGCGCGGGCGGCCCTCTCGTCGCCGCTGAATTCGCCGAGCCCGGCGGCCACCGCGCGGCGGACGCGCGGTTCGGGCGCCTCCTTGGCGGCGCAGAGCGCCTCGCGCGCCTCGTCGCGCCGGGTCTTGCCGAGCGCGCGGGCCGCGGCGCCGCGCACGCCCCAGAACGGATCGTCGCCGAGCGCGGCGACCAGCGCCGCGACGTTGGCCGGGTCGGGGAGATCGGCGAGCGCGCGGGCGGCCAGGATGCGATCGACGCCCAGCGCGGCGGCCGCCAGCTGGCGCCGCCAGAGCGCGGCCGGCTTGTCCAGCTTGATCGTCTTCAGCAGCACGTCGCCCGGGTCGAAGATCGCCTGCGTCGGGCGGCCAGGCAGCGCCAGCTCGAAGCTGTGGGCCGCCTCGCGGACGGCGACCCGCTCGTCGTGCGTGCGCCCGTCGATCTCGAAGCGGACGGTGGCCGAGAACTCGAACGGCGGCGCCTCGGGCGTCACCGCCTGCTTCTGGGCCAGGGCCAGCGTCCCGACCCTGCGGTCGTCGTCCCAGCTCCAGCGCCCCTCGAGCTCCGGGTGCCCCGGACGCGCGATCCAGCGGTCGAGCAGCCGCTCGACGCCGCGGCCGCTCACCTCCTCGATCGCCCGCGCCAGGTCGCGCGTCTCGACCGATCCGCCGGCGTGCTTCTTCGCGTAGTGGCCGATGGCGCGCCAGAACGCCGCCTCGCCGAGCTCGTGCCGCAGCATGTGCAGCACGCGCCCGCCTTTTTCGTAGAGGTGGGCGTCGAAGAGGTGAATCGGCTCGTCGTACTGCCGGCAGACCACCGGCCGCTGGTAGCGCCCGGCCTCCGCCAGGTAGCCGTCGGTGTCGGCGAGCAGCTCGTGGTCGGCCTCGTCGCGCCCCTTGGCGTGCTCGCGCCAGACGTACTCGAAGTAGGTGGCGAACCCCTCGTTGAGCCAGGCCTCGGACCACTCGCGGCAGGTGAGGAGATCGCCCCACCACTGGTGCGCCAGCTCGTGCGAGACCAGCCCGTCGACGTCGTGGTCCAGCGCCGCCCGCTCGTCGAGGAGGGTCAGGTCGGTCAGCGTGGTGGCGCTGGTGTTCTCCATCCCGCCGAAGATGAACTCGGGGACGAAGATCTGGCTGTAGCGGGCGTGCGGGTAGGGGACGCCGATCTTTTCGGAGAAGTGGTCGATCATCGCGCCCGTGCGGGCGACGCTGCGGCGGGCGTCCGCCTCGCGCCCCGGGGCGCAGAAGGCGTAGACGTCGGCGCCGGTCTGGGGCGCGCGGTCGGCGAGCTCGGCGAACGGCCCCACCACCAGCGTCAACAGATACGCCGGCTGCGGGAGCGCCAGCGCGTAGTGCCAGCGCGTGGCGCGGCCGCCGGGCAGGTCGGTGCGCTCGCGCAGGTCCCCGTTCGACAGCACGAACAGGCCGGCCGGCGCCGTGCAGATCACCTCGGTGGTGAACTTCTCGATCGGCTGGTCGAGGCAGGGCAGAAAGCAGCGCGCGTCGTCGTCCTGTCCTTGCGTCCAGCACTGCGCCGCCCGGTCCGGGTGCGCGGCGTCGGGCCCCACGAAATAGAGCCCCCGGCGCGGCCGGCAGCTGTAGCGGACGGCCACCTCGAACGGCGTCCCCTCCGCCGGCGGCGCGTCCAGCGCCACCCGCAGCTTCTGCCCGTCGTTGTCGAACCCCGCCGGGCGCCCCTCGACGGTCACGCTCTCCACGTCGAGGTCGACGGCGTCGAAGCTGACCGCGCCGAGACCCGCGCGGCGCGCCACCACGGTCAAGATCGCGGTGCCCAAGAGGCGCCGGGCGGCGAGATCGATCTCCCACTCCAACCGGGCGTGCTCGAGGCGGAACGGGCGATCGCCGACGAAGTTGGTGCGTGTCCCCGGCGGCGCAAAGGGGCGAGGCGGCATGCGCGCGCCACGTTAAGCGGCGCGGTCGGCCGCCGTCAACCAGCTCGCCGCGCGCGCGGCCTTCAGTCGCCCGCGTCGGGCGGGTCGCGCGCCAGCGTCAGCTCGATCACCCGGCTGCTCTGGTTGCCGTCCCGGTCCTCGAAGCTGCAGTCGAATCCGAGGTGGCCCGAGCACCCATCGGCGAAGACCAGCGCGCAGCCGGCGGTGTCCGACGCCTGCGTCTCGCCTTGATCGTCGCGAAAGTTCTCGGTCACCGAGAGCGTGACGTCGTACGACGTCTCGCCCGCGGCGTCGGCGGTCGCGGTCTCGTCCGAGCCGATCTGGGGCCAATCGCTGCGGTATTCGTCCTCCTGGAACGGGACGACCTCGTGCTGGTCGAGCGCGAAGCGCGCGATCTCGTAATCGGCAAGGTAGTGGATCCCCCCCGTCGTGCCGTCGTACCGGGCGTCGAAGACGCTGTGCTGGCACCCGAACTCGGGCACCAGCGCGGCGAAGAAGGTGTCGCCCCGGGCCAGCCGACCGAGGTTGTAGTAGGCGGACTTGCGGACGCGCAGGCGCGTGGCGTCGTCGGGTGTGTCGGGCACGGACGCCAGGCGGATCGCGTAGCGGTTGGCGCGCGCCGCCCCGTCGTCGTCCCCGAGCCGCTGGAGGCAGAGCGCCAGGTCGGCCATGTTCGCCGCGTCGGCCGGCCGCGCCCGCTGGGCGTCGGCGAAGAGCGCGCACGCCTCCTTGAAGTGCTTGCCGCGGAACGCGCGCGTGGCGCGGGCGTGAAGCTCGACGAAGCGCGGCTCGGCCGGCGGCGGCAGCACGGCCGGCGCGGCGAGCGGCCGGCCCGACGGCCAGCCGAGGACGGCGATGAAGGCGCTGCCGAAACCGTCCCCGATGGCGATCGCGGGGGGCTCGCGGCCCGGCATCGTCATCACGACGTTGTAGCCGCCTGACACCAGCAAGGCGTCGGGCGCGGCCCGGACGGCGGAGATGTCCGCGTCCAGGTCGGTGTGCCACCAGGCCCGGCCCGCGCCGCCCGAGGCGCGGAGCACCGAGACCCACGTGCGTTCGCCGTCGCGCGGGCGTGACGAATCGATCTGGACCAGATCGTCCCCCCAGCTGGCGGTGGCGTTTCCGCGCGGCAGGTAGCTGATCGCCTGCGGTGTGCCGCTCGCGCCGTCCAGCCGGACGGCGAACACCCTCTGCCGATTGGAGGCGGGCTTGGGCGCCGGACCGTGGCCGCGGGTGGGCGGGGCGGCGACCGCCTCGGCGCCGTCGAGGTCGACGACCGGGGCGTTGACCACGTCGATCAAGCGTCCGCGGGCGAGGCCGACGCCGCGCACGGCGCCGTCGGAGAGCGGGTCGACGCGCTCGACCCATCCGTCGTTGCCGCTGGCCGGGAGCGCACGCAGCCACGACACACGGCCGCCGGCGTCCCAGGCGGCGATCCAGGCCGTGCCATGCGCGTTCCGTGCGATCGCCGGCGGGCCGCCCCCGTCCCGCTCGATCCGCAGATCCTGCAGGAAGGAGCCGCCCGCGAAGAGACCACCCCGCGGGCCGACGGCCAGGGAGCGGCAGGAGAGGGACTGCTCGCTGCTCAGGGCCGAGGTGAACCGCAGCCGCCCGGCCCCGTCGTAGCCGCGGAGCTCCTCGGTCCGGGAGGGGCCCGCGCTGCCGGCGACGTTGAGGCCGTGCTCGGTCATGGCCACCCGACCGATCGCGAGCAGGACGCCGATCGTATCACCGTCCGCATCCGCGGCGGCCGCCGCCACGAAGCGATCGGCGGGCAGCGGCTGCGCCCAGGCGACGCTGCCGTCGGCCCGCACCCGCATGAGGGCGGACGTCGCCTCGCCGGGCTTCTGTCCGTCGATGATCAGGCCGCCGTCGTCGAGGAGCGCCAGCGGCTCGGACCAGGTCAGGCCGGGCGCCACGCGCGTCGCCCGGCCCGGCCTGCGATCCGGGCCGAGCGGCACCACCCACAGCGAGGGCGGACCGTCCGCGCCGAGCTTGGTGTCGCCGAGCGTCGCCGCTCCGAACACCGCGAGCGCCAAGCGGCCGCCTCGGCTCGCGAGCAGATGCGGCGAGGCGCCGTCCCATCGCGCCATCCAGGTGAGCCGCGGCGGTTCCCGCAGCTGCGCGGGCACCGCCGCCGCGGCGGAGGCGGTCGGGGCCGCGCCGGGATGGCTCACCGGTGTCGTGCGCGCTGCACGCCCGCACCCGGCGAGCGCCACCAAGGCCGCCGTCGCCCAGACCTGCCGGGGACCGACACCACCGTCCGTTCGGCGCACGCCGGAATGATACGCTGGTGCAGCGAGCGGCGTGGTCGTTCTCGTCAACCGCGTCCTCCGACGCAGATGCGCTTGGCGCCGCGGGCCCCGCGTGGTGAAATCGCGCGCGAGATGAGCGGACGCGAGCCGGTGCAGCGGCACTACCTCCTCACGCGGGCGAAGCCGGCCGAAGTGTACGGCGTGGTGACTGACTTCGCCGCGTACCCCAGCCTGTTCCCGGAGATCAAAGGGACCCGCGTGGTCAGCGTCGCGCCGCGACCGGACGGCAAGACGGTGATCCGGGCCGAGTTCCGCGGGCAGGTGGTGCTGCCGGTCCGGTACGTCCTCGACCTGGTCTGCGATCCGGCCGCCCACACGGTCGAGTGGACGTTCGTCGAGGGGGAGATCGTGACCAACTCGGTCGGTGGCTGGCGCTTCGTGGCCGAAGGGGAGGGGACGGCGATGGACTACCGCGTCTCGCTCGACGTCAAGGCGCCGGTCCCCGGGTTCGTGCTGCGCAAGGTGACCGACGGCCTGGTCTCGGCCTCGATCCCCAGCATGTTCTCGGCCATCGAGCGCGAAGTGCGAAAGCGCCAGGCCGCTCAGCCGGCTCGACCGCCTTTGGATACGTAAGGGTCGCCCGAGGCGAAGAAACGCAGCTTGCGCGCCGCCCAGGCGCCGGCGTACTCGACGCCGATCCGCCGGGAGGCGGCCCGGCGCGGCGGAGGCGTTCCGTCGTCGGCGAGATAGAAGTCACCGCCGCTGGTCAGATCGAGGCCGTTTTGCTGGCGGGTGATGTCGAGCCCGGCGCAGAGCTTCCCCGGTCCGGTCAGCGGTCGCTTGAGGTCGGGCACGCCGGCGACGGGCGCCGCCGCGCGCAGGAGGACGGCGCCCGCCACGCCGTCGGTCTCGGCCACGACGTTCATGCAGCAGTGCATGCCGTAGATGAGATAGACGTAGAGGAATCCGGGCGGGCCGAACATGATCGCCGCCCGCGGGGTCGGTCCCCGGCGCGCGTGCGAGGCGGCGTCGCGCAGGCCGAGGTAGGCCTCGACCTCCACCAGCCGGGCGACGCGCGTCGAGCCCCCGCGCCGGGCCGGCCGCCGGACGAGCAGCTTGCCGAGCAGCGCGTGGGCGACGTCGACCGTCGGCCGTTCGTAGAACGCGCGCGGCAGCGGGGCCAGCGACGACCAGCCGAGCGGATCAATCACCGAGCAACAACCGCTTGCGATCGATACCGTCGAGCAGCTTGCCGAACCGGCCGTCGGACTCGAGCGCCGCCAGCAGGCCGGACGCCGCGTGCCGGTAGCCGTCGCGATCGAGATCGCCGGCCACCAGGCGGTAGCGCAGGAACAGGAACGCCGTCTGCGCCACGTCCGACAGGCAGTAGCGCCGCAGCGCCTCGATCTGCCCGGCGTGAAAAAGCACGTCGACCTGGCTGCCGTCCACGCCGTCCTTCCCCGGCAGTCCGATGAGCCGCGCCGCGCCGTCGAGCGAGGTCATCTTCGCCGCGCCGTGGTCGGAGATGACGTCGCAGAGGTCGAGGTGTCCCTCCTCGCTGAAACGGTAGCGGTACCCCTCGCCGCGGTAGTACCAGCGGAAGTCCAGGCCGAAGCGTAGCGCGCGCAGCGCCAGCACCGGCAGGTCGAAGCCCCGCCCGTTCCAGGTGATCACCTGCGGCCGCCACTTGGCCATGAAGTCGGCGAAGTCGCCCATCATGCCCGCCTCGTCCTTCGTCTCGCCGATGGTGCCGATCCGCTTGACCGCCAGCGTGGCGTCCAGCCACATCACCCCGAGGACGACCGGGCGGCAGGCGTAGAGCGGCGGGAACGGCCGCTCGGCCGCGCCCGGGACGCCGGCCGGCTCGGGCGGGTCCCACAGCTCGCGGTCCGGAATGGTCTCGATGTCCAGCACCAGGTAGGTGAGGTCGGTCGCCACGCGCGGCATTGTAGCGCGCGACCCGCCGCGTTTTTGTCCTCGTGGCGTGCGCGCAGACATTCGTGGAGGGCCCGGGGCATGTTAGAAACTCGGCATGTCTTGTCTCGTTCGCCTTCGCCTATGGCTGCTGGTCGCCACGGCGGCCGCGGGCGTCGCGGGCTGCGCCCATCCGCCGCCGCCGCCGGTCCAGCCCTGGCAGCGCGAGTACCTGGCCAAGCGGGCGTTGCGCTTCGACGGCGACCCGCTGGAAGACCACTTCCGGCAGCACTGGTGGGGCGCGCGTGAAGGGTCCGACCTCGGCTTCGGGCAGCCCGGCGGCGGCTGCGGCTGCAATTGAACCGGCGGGCGGTCACGACCTTGCTGGCGGCGCTGGGGGTGGTCCTCCCCTCGGTCTCCGTGCGCGCCGACGGCGAAGTCACCATCCGCGGCGCCTACTACCGCGAGGCTTCGACGCGCGTCATCCAGCCGGTGGTGGCGATCGACCAGAACCTGCCGCAGGGCTTCGACGTCCACACCACGTACCTGCTCGACGCGATCACTTCGGCGTCGGCCAACGCGGGCACCGCCAAGGACTCGATCTTCACCGAGCTCCGCAACGAGGTCTCGCTGGGCGTGGGCAAGACCTGGAACAAGACGCGCGCAACGCTCGGCTACATCTACAGCGCCGAGTCCGACTACTGGTCGCACACCCTGCATGCCTCGGGCTCGCAGAGTTTCTGGGGTGACACGGCGACGGTGGCGCTCTCGCTGGGGCTCTCCTTCGACCAGGCGACGGCGCGCAACATCCCGCGCACGCCGTTCTGCGCCACCGCGCCCAGCCTCAACTGTCCGCTCGATATCTACTTCGCCGGCGTCTCCTACACCCAGGTCATCACGCCGACCTTCATCGGCCAGCTCGATCTGGAGAGCGCCTACCTGGACGGCTTCCAGGGGAACCTCTACCGGACGGTCCCCAACTCACCGATGGGTTTCGAGAATCCGCCCGAGAAGCGGCTGCGGAACGCGATCGCCGCGCGCCTGGCCTACTTCTTCCCCTCGACCGAGACGGGCCTGCAGCTCCACTACCGCTACTACTTCGACGTTTATCCGGGAACGGCGCCCACGACGATGGGCCCGAACCTCGGCGCCGGCTACCTCCAGCAGCCAGGCTACGACCCCTGGCAGGTGCAGTCGCACACCATCGAAGGGCGCATCTACCAGCAGCTCTCACCGACGCTGCAGGCGCGCTTCACGCTGCGCATCTACCACCAGAGCCAGGCCGCCTTCTGGTGTGACACGCTCGGCAACCCGTCGTGCTACCCGCCGCAAGGCCAGTTCAGCATCACCGGAACGCCCGAGAGCACCGATCCGAAGCTGGGGCCGGTGAACACCGAGTACCCGGAGGTGAAGCTGATCTGGGACGCCGAGGCGCTGCGCGACGTCCCGTTCTTCCGCTGGTTCGCCGGCGGGACGTTCGAGATCTCCTACGGCTACTACTACCAGAGCACCAGCTTCGGCGACGCCCACGTCCTCCAGACGGGCTATACGATGCCATACTAGGGCGATGCCCCTCGAGAATCGCTTGACCCTGCGGCAGGTTCGGGCGGCGCGACTGCGCGGCCGGGCGCGCCAGCGGGCGATCATTCAGGTGCTGCTGGGGTCGGTCTTCCTGATCGGGGCCCTGGCCTACGCGCGGGCGCCCGATCGCCACGACCAGGCGAGCATCACCTGGATGGCGGCCCTGCTGGTCTTCTCGACGGCGGACGTGGCGCTCGGGCTGCGGATGCTGGCGCGGCTCGCGCGTCGGGCGCCGATCTGGTGGGTGCTGGGGAGCGGGGCCTGGGGCGCGCTGGCCACGGCGCTGCTGGCGTTCCTGTTGCGGGGCTGATGGCGGCGGCGGGGACCGTCCTCGTCACCGGCTGCTCCTCGGGGATCGGCCGCGCGACCGCCGAGAGGTTCGCGGCGCGCGGCTTCACGGTGTTCGCTTCCATGCGGCGCCCCGAGGCGGGGGCGTCCCTGCGCGCGCTGGCGGCGGAGAAGGGCTGGCGCCTCACCACGCCCGCGCTCGACGTCGCGCGCGACGACTCGGTGGCCGAGGCCGTGGCGGCCGTCCTCGGCGAGACGGACGGGCGCCTCGACGTGCTGGTCAACAACGCCGGGTACTACGCAACCGGCCCGCTCGAAGAGATCACGCCCGACGAGCTGCGGGCCCAGCTGGAGACGAACGTGATCGGCGTCCATCGCGTCACGCGGGCGGTGCTCCCCGCCATGCGCGCGCGCGGCAGCGGGGCCATCGTGACGCTCGGATCGCTGTCGGGGCGGGTGGCGCTCCCCGTCGCCGGGGCCTACCACGCCTCCAAGTGGGCGCTGGAGGGGATGATCGAGGCCTGGCGCCTCGAGCTCGGCCCGTTCGGCATCCGGGTGACGCTGATCGAACCGGGGCCGTTCGCCACCGCCTTCTACGCCAACGAACGGCTGGCGGCCGCCAGCGGCCCCGAGAGTCCCTACGCCGGGCTCCTGGCCGCCTACCGACGCCAGTCTGCGGGTCTTCCCCGACCCGCCGACCTCGGCCCGGTGGTCGACGCCATCGAGCGGGCGGCCACGGGCTCGAACCCCCGGCTGCGCTGGCCGGTCGGGCCGACCTCCTGGTCGGTCCGGCTACGTCCCTTCGTCCCCGACCGCCTCTACGAGTGGATCATGCGGCTCGCTTTTCGCCCCCGGCCGCGCCGCATTTCCGACACCGCGGGCGCGCCCGGCGATCCGCGCCGCAAAGACGCATCCTTGCGGTTATAATCGATCTCGTGTCCGACAAGCTCTCGCGCGCAGAGGTCGACTTCGTGCTGCGCCGAGCAGCCGAGATCGACGTCTCGCCGGCGTGCGGGGAGCGCCAGAGCTCCGAGTCGCTGAGCGAGGGCGAGGTCGTCCGCCTGGGCGAGGAAGCAGGGCTGCCGCGTCCGGCGGTCGAGCAGGCGCTGGCGGAGATGCGGCGCGGGGCGCCCATCGAGCCCGAGGAGCAGGGGGCGCTCACCAAGGCGCTGGGCGCCAGCCGCGTCGTCGTCAGCCGGGTGGTGAGCGCGCCCCTCGAGACCGTGCGGCGCGCCGTCGACCGCTTCCTGCGCGAGCAGCTCATGACCGTGCGCCGTCACCACGGCGACCGCGTCGAGTGGGAGCGCGCCCAGGGGCTCTGGCCCGGGCTGGTCCGCTCGCTCGACTTCTCCAGGCGCTACGCCTTCGCCCTGGTGACCCGGGTCGAGACCATCCTGTCGGCCGAAGCGGAGGGTCAGACCGCGGTCACCTTCAACATCGATCTCTCCGACATGCGGCGCGAGCGCTTCGGTCAGATGGGGATGCGCGCCGCGATGGCCTTCCTGCTCTTCGGCGTGGGCGGGGCGCTGATGGCGCCGGGCTCCGCCGTCTACGACATCGTGGCCCTCGCCGGCGGCGGTGTGGCGGCGGGCGGCATCTTCGCCCTCGAGCGCCGCCGCTACCTCGAGAGCCGCAGCCGCGTGTCGCTGGCTCCCGAGCGCTTCCTCGATCTGCTCACCCTGCGCCACCGCCGCCCGGCGGCTCTCCCGCCGCCCACGCCCGAGTCGCCCGACACCGACGAGTAGCGGCCCTAGAAGGACGGGGTCGCCAGGCCGTCTTCGTCGACCGGGCTCTTCGTCTTTTTGCCGCCGGCGTGATGGGCCGCGGCGTGGTGCTTGCTCGCGTCGGCCGCCTGCGGAGGCGGCGTGGGCGCGGCGATCTTCTCCAGTGACACGTGGAGTGTGCGATTGGCGTTGGGCTTGGCGGTCAGCGACACGTCCCGATAGCCGGCCAGCTTGAACAGGTAGTCGGACGAATCGTTCCCCTTGGGGAGCTGGAGCTCGACGGGGATCTCGCCCAGGTCCTTGCCGTCCTTTTTTCCGTCCTGTTTGGCGAAGAGGTGCGCCCCCACGGGATCGGCCTCGAACCGGAGCGTGACCGTCTTCGGGGCGGGCGGCGCCAGGGGCGGTGGCGCCGGTGCCGGGGCGCGCATCGCTGCCGTGACCGGCGCCGCGGTCTCCTTGTGCCCCTTGGGCACCACCAAAAAAGCCACGATCGCGGCCGCGGCCAGACCGCCGACCGTCGCGGGGACCTTCCAGCTCCGTTGCGGCGAGGCGAGGTCGCCGTCGATCTCCGACGAGGCGGAGGAGAGCGTCGTCGAGGCCTTGGACGACAGGGACTGGGTCGAGAGCAACGAGGGGCGCGTGCCCGGGGCACGGGCGGGCGCACCGGCCAGCTTCACCTCTCCGACCAGCGCCTTGCGGAACTCCTCCATGCTCTCGAAACGGTCGCGCGGCTCCTTCTGGAGCGACCGCATGATCGCCGCCGTCATGTACGCCGGGACCTGGGGCGCGAACTCGCTGAGCTGCGGCGCTTCCTCCAGCATGTGCTTGGCGAACAGCTCGCCGACCCCCTCGGCCGTGAACGGCGGGCGGCCCGCCAGCATCTCGAACAGCATGACGCCGAGCGAGTAGATGTCGGTGCGGTGATCGAGCGTCCCGGCCCCCTTGCACTGCTCGGGGGACATGTAGAGCGGCGTCCCCATCAGCGAACCGGTGCGCGTCTTCACCGACTGCGCCCCATCGGGTGAGGCCAGGATCTTGGCCACCCCGAAGTCGAGGATCTTCACCAGCGGCGTTCCGTCCGGCTTGGTGATCATCTGCACGTTGTGCGGCTTCAGATCGCGGTGGACGATCCCCTTGGCGTGCGCGGCGCCGAGCGCCCGGCACATCTGCCCGCCGATGACGGTGACCTGGTCGGGAGACATGGCGCCCCGGCCGACGACCTCGCTCAGCGACTCGCCCTCCAGGTACTCCATGATGAAGTAGGGCTGGCCGTCGGTGGTCTGCCCGAAGTCGAGGATCTCGACGATGTTCTCGTGCGCGATCATGTGGATCGCGCGCGCCTCGTTGAAGAACCGGGAGACGATGTCCTGATCGCGCGCCAGGACGGCGTGCAGCAGCTTGATGGCGACCTTGCGACCGATGACCGGGTGCTGCGCCAGATACACGACGCCCATTCCACCCTCACCGAGCAGCTTGCTGACCCGGTAGTTCCCGATGGTCTGGTTAATCAGGCTCGCCGTCGCGCTCACGGTCCTCTGGTTCCCCTCAACAAGGCTAGACGCACCTAGCCACCAATTCTAAAAGAAAGACGGCTAAAAATCGAACTCCGCCATGATGCCTCGGGCCGAGGCGGTCGCGGTGGGGAAGAGGCGGAGCCCGTGGTTCGAGGCACTTTGTTGATTCCCTTCGGTCGCCAGGAAGCCCTTGTAGAGGAAGTAGCCGCCGGCCACCGCGAAGGCACCCCCCACCCCGACGAAGACCCACTGCAACGTCTCGTCCCGGTTCCCCTGGTCGACCAGGTTGGTCTTGGCGCTGTTCTGGGCTGCGTTCAGGGGCGACGAGGGGTTGCCCTGGCTGTCGCAGACGCCCGAGGGGGCCGTGCAGTTGAACCGGCGGTAGGCGTCGAGCTGCTGGTTGACGTCGTGGACGTCGACGCCGAACTTCACGGCCAGGAGCGCCGAGGCGACCGTCCCCACCGCGGCGATGACGAACCCGGCGCGCGCCGCCGTGTGGGAGCTGCTCTCCGCGGAGGGGGGCGTGTAGGCGCCCTCGCCGGAGGCCGGTCCGCTCGCCGGCTTGCCGACCTCGACCGAGACCGGGCTCAGGTCCAGCGTCAGCGGGAGGCTCTGGCCGGCCGCCAGCGTGAACTCCTGCTTGGTCGTGGTGTAGCCGCTCTTCTCCACCGCGACCTCGTGCTTGCCCGGCGAGACGTCGGAGACGACGACCGGCGCCGTTCCCGTCATCCCCACCCGCGTGCCGTCCAGGCTGACGGCCGCGCCCGCGAAGTTGGCGCGCACGGAGATCGAGCCGTTTCCCTTGCCCGAGAGCTTGGCGAGCCAGACGGGGGCCAGCTGGCGGAGGGCGGTGGCGTTGGCCCGGCCGCCGGGAACGGTGTCGGCGGTGAAGCTCTCGACCACCGCCCGGTTCACGTCGAGCAGCTTGAGCGTCACCAGGTAGTCGCTTCCGGTCTTCTTGACGTTGCCGAAGACCAGTTTGGAGGCACCGAGGCTCTTGCCGGCCTGGGAGAGGCAGGCCGGCGCCTCGTCCGGGCAGGCGAACACCAGCTTCACCTCGACCAGGTCCTTCCCCTGGAGGAGCTGATAGTCCTTGGTCGCGGCCACCCGCTGGCGCAGCGCATCGGTGATGTCGGCCGCCAGGCTGTCGGGCACGCCTTCCAGCGGCTCGAGCCCCAGCACGGCCACCGGTGTCGCCTCAGCAGCAGCGGCTTGGGCGGCCGGCCACGCGGCCAATAAGAGGAGGAGGGTCCCGATGCCCCGTAAACTCATGCGGACGCCATTTTTTCCGCAGGCTTACGCCCTGTCAATCGTCGAGCAGCACATTTTGGCGCGGGCGGCCGCCGGATCCGTGACGCGAATTTCGGTCGGGGCGGCGACATGCTAGCGTGAATCCGCATGCGGCTCGGGGTTTTCGGCAAGATCGGGCTCGCCTTCGGCGCCCTTTTGCTGGCGTTCGCCGGGTACGCGACCTTCACGCTGCTGTCGGTCCACCGCGCCCGGCAGGGGGTGGTGGCGAACGAGGCCTACCTCGAGCTGCAGGGGGCGGTCGACGCCGCCTGGAAGTCGCTGAACGACTTCGCCCCCTCGCTCGGGCGCGGCGGCGACCGGCTCGACCCGAACCTGCCGCTGGCGCTGCGCACGGCGCGCAAGCAGATCGACGACGCGGTGGGGGCCATCGACCGCTACCTGGAGAAGGAGCCGAGCTCGCCGCGGCGGGCCGACTTCGATCTGCGGCGGCGGCAGATCGCGGCGCTCGGGCGGCAGCTGGACGCGCTCACCGGCGAGCTGTCGGGGGCGGCGGCGACCGTCGACCCCCGGGCGCGCGCCGATTTCCAGAGCCACTTCGCCACGCTGGTCCACGGGCTCAACCGGATGCGGCAGCCGCTGCGGGGGGCCAACGGGCAGATCGCCCAGCGGTTGTCGGACGACGAAGAGACGTCGCTCTCGATGGCGATCCTGCTGGGCGCGGCCGGGCTGGCGGTGGCGCTGGCGGTTTTCCTCTTCACGCTGCGCACGCTGCGGCCGCTGGGGGTGCTGCGGCGTCGCGCGCGGCAGGTCGCCGGCGGCGAGTACGCGCAGCGCACCGGCGTCACCTCGCACGACGAGATCGGCGATCTGGCGCGCGAGTTCGACGCCATGGCCGACGCCATCCAGGAGCGCGAGAAGAAGTTGATCCGCTCCGAGCGGCTGGCCACCGTGGGGCGCATGGCGGCGCAGATCGCCCACGAGGTGCGTAACCCACTGTCGGCGATCGGCCTCAACGCCGAGCTCCTGGGGGACGAGCTCGGGCGGGAGGCCGAGGAGGCGCGGCGTCTGGTCGCCTCGATCATCGGCGAGGTCGATCGCCTGACGGAGATCACCGAGACCTACCTCCGCTTCACCCGCCTGCCGCGCCCCAAGCTGGAACGCGAGGACCTGGGCGCGCTGGTGATCTCGGTCCTGGCGCTCGGCCGGGGCGAGCTCGAGAAGGAGGGGATCACGCTGGCGCTCGAGATCGCGCCCGATCTGCCCGAGATCCCGGCCGACGAGGCGCAGCTGCGGCAGGCGCTCATCAACCTGGTGCGCAACGCGCGCGAGGCGCTGGCCTCGGCGGCGGAGAAACGGCTCTCGATCTCGCTCTCGGCCGACGGTCCTGCGGGGCGGCTGCTCCTGCGGGTCGCCGATTCGGGGCCCGGGATCGAGGCGGGCGATCTGGGGCGGATCTTCGACCCGTTCTTCTCGACCAAGGCGCAGGGGACGGGGCTGGGGCTGGCGCTGGTCCAGCAGATCGTCGTCGACCACGGCGGTCAGATCGACGTCGAGAGCGCACCCGGGCGCGGGACCACCTTCCTGCTGGTGTTTCCGCTCCCCGGGCCCCTGCCGTCAGCGACGGGCGGCGTCGCGGTGGGCGGCGGCGCGGCTGCGCTCGCCGAGCCGGTCGTACAGCGAGGCGAGGGTCAGGTGGAGAGCGGTCGGATCGGCCGGCTGGAAGGCGAGGGCGTGCTCGAGCGCGACGGCGGCGGCGGCGCTCTTGCCGGTCGCGGCCAGGGCGCGGCCTAACGCCGCGTGCAGCCCGGCGTCGGCCGGGTCGATGAAGATGGCGATGGGCGCGAGCTCGACGACGCGCGCGGGGTGCCCGTCGCGCGCCTCGGCGAGCACCACCTCCTTGGCCACGGCGTCGTTCATCGGATCGAGCCGCAGCGCCCCCTCGAGCGCCTCCAGCCGGTCGGCAGCGCGCTGCTGGTCGCCGTAGAGCTCGGCGAGCAGCGCGCGCGGCTCGACCCGGGTGGGGACGAAGTCGACCGCCCGGCGCAGGTGGCGCTCGGCGGCGGCCAGGTTCTTGCGGTGGATCTCGGCCAGCCCGAGGCGCACCTCCACGTCGTACCCGTCGCGCGGTCCGCCCGGGAGCAAGAGCAACCCCTCGAAGGCCGCGACGGCCGCGTCGGCGTCGCGCCGGGCGAGCGCGATCTCGCCGGCCAGAAACAGCGTGTCGGCCTGACCGTCGGGCGAAGGGTGGGGGAGGGCGCGGGCCCGGTCGAGCGCCCGCCGCGCGCCCGCCAGGTCGCCGGCCGCGAGCGCCGCCACCCCGCGCGCCGCTTCGTCGTGGGCGCCGTGCGCGGCCGGCGCGGGCGCCGCGCCCAGCGACTCGGTCGGCAGGTACTGGCCGGCGTAGCGGGCGAGGTGGGCCGAGAGGTCGGCGCGGAAGGCGGCGTCGAGCGCCGGGGCCGGCATGCCGCTCACCTTCTCCAGCACCGCGGCGCCGCGCTCACCGCGCCCGTAGGCGACGAGCGCCGCGCGGATGGCCGGGAAGCCGAACCGGCGCTCGAGGAACTCGACGGCCAGCGCCGCCTGGGCGTAGGCGCGCGTGGCGTCGTCGCCGCTGCGCGCGTTCACGAAGGCCGTCGACAGATCGGCCAGCGCCGGCAGCTCGCCGCGCGCCAGCGCGCCGTAGAGCGGGACGTCATCGTGCCGCGTCCACTCGGGCCGAACCCGCGCCGTCTCCCGCTCCGAGAGCCCCTCGGTGAACCAGCGTGGGACGCGCTGCCGCGACAGCTCGATGGCGAAGACGTGCGCCAGCTCGTGGGTGAGGACCATCCCCCAGTTGAACGCGTGGTTGGTGGGCGCCTGGGAGGTGATGATCCGCCCGAAGCAGACGCCCGAGACGCCGATGGCCGGGAGGCCCACGGTGCGCACCGCGAAGTGGCGCGGATCGCCGTAGAGCTCGAAGGTGATCGGCCCCTTCGGCTCGAACCCGTAACGGGCCACGTCGTCGCGATAGCGCTCCTCGAGGAAGGGGGCCACCACCTCGGTGATCGCCGTGCGCGCGGCCGGCTCGACGCGGAAGCGGAGGTGCGCGCTCGAGACCATCACGTAGCGCGCGGGGATCACCTTCTCGTAGAGGTCGAGCAGGTTGTAGGTCCGCAGGTTGTAGGGGTCGCGCTTCCAGGCGCGCCGGAGGGTGTCGAGCCCCGCCGCTTCGTCGCCGAGGTAGAGCTCGGTGGTGGCCAGCACCGCCAGGCAGCCGGCGTCGTCGGGGTCGGCCGCGACGCCGTCGGCGGCGACCACGCGCGCGTCCTCGTAGCGTCGCTGCCGCGACAGCGCCTCGGCCACGAAGGCAAAGAACCGGCCGTCGTGCGGGTGGACCGCCAGGTCGACCTCGCGGGCCCTCTCGAACGCCGCGCGATCGTCGAGGATGAAGGCGACCGCGCCCTCGACGCGGGCGGCGCCCGGATCACGGGGGTTGGTGGCGCGGATCCGCGCCACGTCGGCGCGGGCGGCGGCGAAGTCCTCGGCGTCCAGCGCCACTTCGGCGCGCAGCGCGAGCGCGCCGGCGTGTGCGGGGTTCACCGCCAGCGCCCGGGTCAACTCGGCGCGCGCCGCCACGGCGTCGTAGCGGTCATCGAGCGCGGCCCGCGCCATCCCGACGTGCGCCTCGGGGTTGTCGGGATCGAGCTTGAGGACCTCGCGGAACGAGGTCTCGGCGTCGGCGGCGTTGTGCTTTTCGAGCAGCAGCGCGCCCCAGTCGAGGTTGGCGGCCACCTCGTGCCGATCGGCGCGGACAGCCTCGCGTAAGACGTCGTTGGCGTCCTTCCAGTTCTCGTCGAGCCGGACGGCGGTGGCGATCGCGACGAGGTCGGCCGGCCGGGTGCGATCGACGTGCCCGCCGTCCCAGTCGGCGTAGCTGGCGTCGACCAGCGGCTTCCAGGCCGCGCGATCGCCGAGGAGCTCGTAGAGCCGCATGAGCGCGTCGCGCAGAGGGAGGTCGGTGGGGTGCGCCGCCGCCGCGGCCTCCAGACGGCGGCGGGCGTCCGGGTAACGTCCCAGCGCCTCCTCGGCTCGCGCGCAGAGGATCGTCTCCGAGGGCGCGTTCGGCGCCTCGCGCAGGCGGAGGCCGCCGAGGCGGAGCGCGTCCTCGTAACGACCCTGGCGCAGGGCGGGCTCCGGGCGCGGCAGCTCGGGGCGCGCCGGCCGGTCCCGCGCCAGCTTGTCGCGCGCCAGCTTGTAGATCGGTGCGGGGCGCGCGCCTGCGGCGACCGGCGCGAATGCCAACCCGAGCGCGATCAACGCGGCCGGCCCCTTCATCGCCCTAGTCTCCACCGGCGGCATGGTACGATCCAGGTAGACTATTCACCGACGGAGGCGCCATGGCGACCGAGGCGGAAGGCAAGACCAAGCAAGCAGACCTCGGGCCCGAGGTCTTCGACGACTACGACGCGTTCCTCAAGCAGGCGATCAAGGACTACTACGACCGCGGCTGGAAGAGCCGCCGCGGCACCTTCATCGCGCTGGTGATCGCCTCGGGGCAGGCCACCTCCATGGCGGCCGACTCGATCCGCGACGGCAGCGGGCTCAAGAAGGCGGCGCTCGGCGCGGCCGGCGTGGTCGCGCTGCGCCTCGGCCTCCGCTACGCGCTGTCCGGGCCGCTGGGGGTCATCTTGACCGGGGCCGCCGCCATGTCGCTCGGCGGCTACCTACTCAAGAACCGCAAGGAGATCACTCACCAGGTGGGCGCCTGCAAGCAGCTCATCGCCGACACACGCACCCGCTTCGAGGAGACCCAGGGCGGCTACCGGGCCGGGCGCTACGACGGCACGGCGCGCAACCTCATGGTCGACGGCCTGCTCAAGCGCTTCCTGGAAGAGCTGGACGCGCTGGGCGGCAGCTGAGCCGCGACCGGCCTACCTCAGCATCAGCGACTTGAGGCCGCCGATGGGGAAGCGGACCAGCAGGCTCGAGCGCAAGACGTTCTCGATCTTGCCGCGGCCGAACTCGGGGTGCGAGATGATCTCCCCGGCCTTGTAGCGCTCTTTCGGATCGAACACCCGGACGGTCTCGGCGGCGGCGACCTCCTCGCCGAGCGCGCGAAGCTCGGCCGCGCGACGCTTGGCCTCGGGGTCGACCGGCCGGCCGCCGCGGTCGTCGCTCTCGACTCCGCCGCCGGCGTTGCTGCCGGTGGCGGTGCGGCGAGCGGGGGTGGTGCGGTGGGCGTGGCGCGAACCGCAGACCTGGCAGAGCACCTGCTTGGGCTCGGCGCCGACCATGGCCACGATGCTGTGGGTGGTGAGCTCGCCGCAATGGCCGCACCAGGACTCGAGGTCGGCGCCCACGCCGACCTTCTTCGGCGCGGCCCGCTCGTGCGTCCAGGAGACGCCGGTGATGCGGCGGCCTTCGGGGGCGCCGCCGCCGGCGGCGCGGTCCGGGGTGCTCTCGGTCGACATGGCGGGGACCTTGGGGAGCAGCGAGGCGAGCCGCTTGAGGTCGACGACCCTCCGCCCGACCGCTCGCTCGGCCGCCATCTGCTCGCCCGGCGAGAGCGCCGCGAGGAGGGCGCGGTAGCGCTGGGAGAGGCGTTCGACGCCGGCGTGCGCGGTGGCGACCAGGTCGCGTTCCTCTTTTCGCTCCTCGGCGAGGTGGACCTGCAGCGTGACTTCGGTGATCTCGGCCTTGAGCTGCTCCAAAGTGGGGGCGTCCACGGCCGGTCTATTTCTCACGCCCGCAGGCAGACTGCAATGGGAATGGGGACTTCGGGCTCCCGGGCCCTGGCTGATGCGCTTCGCCCATCTCGTCGCTATAATACGGGTATGGCGATGAATTTGTCGTCCGAGGGTCACGCGCTGGTCGAAAAGCTGGGGGCGTTGGGGTTCGAGCGGTTCCGGCGCGCCCTGTCGGCGCTGGCGCTGAGCTTCTTCGCCATCGTCTACTCGTTCCTGGCGGTGAACGCGCCCGAAGGGTGGGGACCGGCGTTCGCGGCGCTCGGCGTCTGCTACGCGGTGGCCTTCTTCGCGGTGGTGGCCGAATGGTTCTGGGGGCGCTGGTTCGCCACCGGGATCGGCTGGTCGGGTCTGATGGTGGCGATCATTTCGCTGGTCATGATCGGGTGGGTTCCGGCGCTGCTCGTTTACGGCGGGATCCACGCGCTCATCGTCGTGCCGCTGGCCGGCAAGTCGATGGCCGCCCGCTACGACCTGCAGGAGGACTGGCGCAAGCGCTACCGGATGGACGACCTCGGCGTGGCGCGGCTGCGCAAGACCATCACCCGTTCGGCCGCCTCCTTGCCGAGCCTGATCCTCTGGGCCCTGGGGCCGAAGGATCCGGGGCAGGGGATGCTGCTGCTGGTCTCCCTGGCGTTGCTGGGCCTCGGCCTCGGCGGCCTCGTGCGCGCCCGGACCTGGGGCTGGCTGGCGGTCGCCGGGGCGGCAGGCGCCGCCGCGGTGGGCGGCGGCGTGTTTGGGATGCGGTCGTTCGCCGGCTTCGCGGGGCCCGAGCTGGCGATCGCTTTCTTGATCGCGGCCGTGGTTCCCTTCACGCTGCCGGCGATCCGCTTTCTCCGCGCGCGCAGCGCGTGAGCCCGCGGGCGCGCGCGTTCTCCGTCTAGGCTTCTTGGGCCTTGGCCGGCTTGGGCTTGGCCGCGGGATCTTCACCCCCGGTCGTCGCGATGCGCATCCCGTAGAACGAGCGCCAGACGAAGACGACGGCGACGATCAGGAACAGACCCGCCAGCACCAGGCTGGTGCCCCGGGCCATGCCGACGGCCAGCTCGACGGCCAGGAGGCCGAACAGGGTGGTGAACTTGATGACCGGGTTCATCGCCACCGAGGAGGTGTCCTTGAAAGGGTCACCCACCGTGTCGCCGACGACGGTCGCCGCGTGCAGGTCGGTTCCCTTCTCCTTCAGCTCGACCTCGACGATCTTCTTGGCGTTGTCCCAGGCGCCGCCGGCGTTGGCCATGAAGATCGCCTGGTAGAGGCCGAAGAGGGCGATGGAGACCAGGTAGCCGATGAAGAAGAAAGGCTCCAGGCAGGCGAAGGCCAGCGTGCTGAAGAAGATGGTGAGGAAGATGTTGAACATCCCCTTCTGCGCGTACTGGGTGCAGATCTCGACCACCTTCTTGCTGTCGGTGATGGAGGCCTTCTCGACGCTGGAGTCGAGCTTGATGTTCCGTTTGATGAACTCCACCGCGCGGTAGGCGCCGGTCGACACCGCCTGCGTCGAGGCGCCGGTGAACCAGTAGATCACCGCGCCGCCGGTGATGAGGCCCAGGAGAAACGGCGGATGGAGCAGCGACAGCTTGTCGAGGTCGGTCGACAGCCCCTGGGTCAGTCCCATGATGATCGAGAAGATCATGGTGGTGGCGCCGACGACGGCGGTCCCGATCAGCACCGGCTTGGCGGTCGCCTTGAAGGTGTTGCCGGCGCCGTCGTTCTCCTCGAGCATGTGCTTGGCGCGCTCGAAGTCGACGTCCCAGCCGTCGGACTTCTTGATCTCCTCTTTGACGCCGGGGATCGACTCGATCACCGACAGCTCGTAGACCGACTGCGCGTTGTCGGTCACCGGGCCGTAGGAGTCGACCGCGATGGTGACCGGCCCCATGCCGAGGAAGCCGAAGGCCACCAGGCCGAAGGCGAACACGGCCGGCGCCTTCATGATCTCGCCCAGGCCCTGCTCGCTGACGCCGTATCCGATCGCCATCAGCGCCACGATGACGAGACCCATCCAGTAGGCACTGAAGTTGCCGGCGGTGAGCCCGGCCAGGATGTTGAGCGAAGGGCCGCCCTCCTTGGAGGCGGTGACCACCTCCTTGACGTGCTTCGACTCCGTCGAGGTGAAGGCCTTGATCACCTCGGGGATGATGGCGCCGGCCAGGGTGCCGCAGCTGATGATGGTGGAGAGCTTCCACCAGAGGGTGTCGTTCCCCACCGGGCCGAGCCGGGGCACCAGCAGGTACGAGACGATGTAGGTCATCCCCACCGAGACGAGCGAGGTGATCCAGACCAGCTGGGTGAGCGGCTTCTCGAAGTTGAGCTTGTCGGCGTTGGCGTAGCGGCCTTTGACGATCGCTTCGTTGAATAGGTAGGAGAGGCCGCTGGAGACGATCATCATGATCCGCATGGCGAAGATCCAGACCAAGAGCTGGACCTGGACCTCGGCGTCGTTGATCGCCAGCAGGATGAAGGTGATGAGCGCGACGCCCGTGACGCCGTAGGTCTCGAAGCCGTCGGCGCTGGGGCCGACCGAGTCACCGGCGTTGTCGCCGGTGCAGTCGGCGATGACGCCCGGGTTGCGGGCGTCGTCTTCCTTGATGTTGAAGACGATCTTCATGAGGTCCGACCCGATGTCGGCGATCTTGGTGAAGATCCCTCCCGCGATGCGCAGCGCCGCGGCGCCCAGCGACTCGCCGATGGCGAAGCCGATGAAGCAGGCGCCGGCGTAGTCGCGCGGCAAGAAGAGGAGAATGCACAACATCATCACCAGCTCGATGCAGATGAGCATCATGCCGATGCTCATCCCCGCCTTGAGCGGGATGGCATAGATGGGGTAGGGCTTGCCGCCGAGGCTGGCGTAGGCGGTGCGCGAGTTCGCGAAGGTGTTGACCCGGATCCCGAACCAGGCCACGCCGTAGCTGCCGGCGATCCCGAGCAGCGAGAAGAGCAGGATGACGACGACCTTCACCGGCTCGAAGTGCCGGAGCACGCCGAAATAGAAGATCATGATGAGGCCGATGAAGACCTCCAGCAGCAGGATGAACTTCCCTTGCGTGATGAGGTAGGTCTTGCAGGTCTCGTAGATCAGCTCCGAGATCTCCCGCATCGACCTGTGGACCGCCATGTTCTTGAGCTGCCGGTAGATCACCAGCCCGAACACCAGGCCGAGCACGCAGATCACGAGCCCGCCCGAGAGCAGCGTGCTCCCTGGCGTGTTGCCGAGGAAGTTCACGCTCCCGAGATCGGGGAGCACGAGCGTCGCCTCGCCGCCGCCTTCGCGCCCCTGTGCGAACGCGGGGAGCGCTGCCAGGGAGAGAACCAGCGACGCCAGGACGCCAACCAGGACAGACAGACGGGATCTCATCATCGCGCGGGCTGTTTAAACCAATCCCCCCGCGAAGTCCAGAGCGCCAGCGCCTGGTTTTCCGGAAGCGGCTCGGACGTCTCCCCGTCCCGATATGGCCCACATCCGACCGGGTTGATCGAAGGCGGGCTCCGCCCGCCGGAGACTTATTTGCCGACCGAGATCCGGGCCCGGCTCTCGTCGCGTTCCGGGGTGGGTAGGTGGGAGGGGCAGAGCCCCTCCCGCCCCTCAATCGCCCTTGGCCTTCAAGACGAGCAGCCGGTAGTTCTGGTACCCAGCCTGGCCACAGGAATAGATGATCTCGGTCAAGAGGCGGTAGGGCGTCGTCTGGTCGGCGACGATCATCAGCTGCGCCTCGAACTTCTGGCCGGTCAGCTCGGCGACCTTCTTCTCGCGCCTGGCGTGCTTCTCGAGGATGTCGACGAGCGGCGTGATGTAGTAGCCGTTCTCGCCGTCGCGCTTCATCGCCGGGTCGATGCGGCCCTGGTTGATCGGGGCGATGCCGTCGCCCTCGACCAGCAACACCTTCTTGGTCACCGTGACCGTCACCGCCAGCTTCGGCTTGAGCTGGGTGACCGACTTCGGGACCTGGAGGTTCTGGTCGAAGGTGATCGTCGAGGTCGACGAGGAGAACGACTTCAACAAGAACACCAGGATGATGGTCATCATGTCCATCATCGGGGTGATGTTGAGGTCTTTGACCACCTCCGGCTCGGAGAGCTTGCGCGCGTACGAGCGGATCGCCTTCTTGCCCTGCAGCCGGGTGAGATCGTTCCCCAGCGGCATCAGAGGATCCCCGCGGCGAAGGCGACGTCCGGGAACAGGATCTTGCCGGAGGCTTCGTCCTGTCTCATGGCGTCGAGGGTGGCGATGACGACGTCATATGGCGTGCTGGCGTCGGCGTTGAAGTTGGCCTTGGTCTCCTCGGCGTTGTCCGGATTCGACTTGATCTCCTTCAGCTTGGCGGTCAGCGCGGCGTAGTCGTACTGGCCGTTCGGCAGCTTGGGGATGACCGGGAGGACGCCGCCCGAAGCGGCGACGACGAACCCGCCCGAGCCGACGGTGACCGTCAGGTTGAGCGGCGGTTTATCCGGCGGCGGCGGCTGCTCCTCGGCGGAGGCGCCCCCCTGGGAGATGGTCGGGACCGAGACGTTGATGTTCCCGAGCGCGACCTGATTCACGACCGAGGCGAGCAGGAAGATGATGATGTTGGTGACGATGTCCATGTAGGGGACGAGGTTGAGCTCGCCCGCCTCTTCTTCCTGCTCCTCGACGTGGTCGCGCATGCGGCGCATCGCCGCTCGGACCTGGCTTCTCGTCATGGGACGCTTGGCCCTTTCATCCGTGGGTCAGGTGGTTGGTCCATCCCCCTCGATGAACGGAGAGCTAGGCCTTGGCCCCGCCCTGGGCCGACTCGGCCAAGAGGTTCTCGAGCTTGAGCGCGAAGCCTTCCAGATCGCCGACCTGCTTCTTCGAGGCCGACGAGAGGATGGCGTGCGCGATGATGCAGGTGACCGCGATGCTGAGACCCATGGCGGTGTTGTTGAGCGCCTCGGAGATACCTTTGGCCAGCAGCGCCGACCGCTCTTCCGGCTTGGCGGCCGCGACGGCGCCGAACGCCCGGATGAGGCCGATGACGGTCCCGAGGAGGCCGACCAGGGTGGCGATGTTGGCGATCGACCAGAGGATCTGGACGCGCTTCTTGAGCAGCGGGGTCACGTCGACCAGCGTCTCTTCGATGGCCTGGGCGATGGCGATCTCGCCCCGGTGCACCCGCTGCAGGCCGGCCCGGGCCACCTGGGCCACCGGGGCCTCGGTCGCCGAGCAGAGCTTGACGGCGCGGTCGATGTTGTTCGCGAGCACCAACTTCCGGATCTGCTCGAGGAACGCCTTGGCGTTCACCGACCCCTTGCCTAGGAAGAAGATGGCGCGATCGACGATGAAGGCCAACGTGATGATCGAAACCATCAGGTTGACGTACATCAGGGTGCCACCTTGCTCTAAGAACTGGGCGAGTCCTTGCATCTCGTGTCTCCTCGCGCGCGCGCGTTGATGCGCGGCAATCGACTCTCTGGTGTGGGGTTAGGGAACCGGCTTGGGTGAGGGGGCCGCCCCTTTGGGCGAGCTTTACTGCGTGAAACCAATGCGAACGCGGCCGCTATCTTATCGGTATGTCCTAGGGTGTCAAGCTATCGGACCCGGTCTTACGACGCTCTCCCGACGTGCTGATTTACGCGCTCGACCTAGGCTCGACGTGGATGATTACGTCTGAAACCTCAGGAAACTTTACCTTTACTTCGCGCTCGATTTTTTGCGCCAGCTTGTGCGCGTCCACGACGCTCATCTCCGGTGCCACCTCGAGGTGCAGATCCAGCTCCACCGCCCGCCGCATCCCGCGCGAGCGCACTCGGTGGACGTCGCTGACGCCGCTCACCGAGCGGGCGAGCTCCGCGACGCCGGCCGGGTCGAGCCGGGCGGCGTCGATCAGCACCGGGACGTTGTCGCGGAAGACCTTCCAGGCCGCCTGGCCGATCAGGAAGACGAGCAGCAGGGTGGCGGCGCTGTCCGCCCAGCCGATCCCCATCCGGATGCCGATGAACGCGGCGACCACCGCCCCCGAGGCGTAGAAGTCCGAGGTGGCGTGGTGGGCGTCGGCGTGCAGGAGCTCGCTGCCGAGCTCGTGCCCCTGGTGGTGCTCGAACCGGCTGACGAACAGGTTGATGCCCATCGTCGCGAGGACGATGGCGAACCCGAGCCAGCCGACGTGCGGGACCGCGTGCTCGTGATGCAGGAGTCCCCGGATGGCCGCCTCGGCAAACTCCAGCAGGCCGACCAGGATGAGGACGCCGATCCCCAGGGCGGCCAGGATCTCGATCTTCTGGCGCCCGTACGGGTGGCGCGCGTC
Organism: Polyangia bacterium; assembly: GCA_035607055.1. Lineage (GTDB taxonomy): Bacteria > Myxococcota_A > Polyangia > Fen-1088 > Fen-1088 > JADGRB01. The sequence continues at coordinate 85,815 of DATNDC010000124.1, read as the reverse complement.
GGCGGGGGCGGCGGCCCAGCCGAGGCTCAGGAGCGCCAGCACGTTCGAGGAGGCGTCGAGGACGGCGTGCAGCGAATCCGCGCCCAGCGTCAGCGAGCCCGAGACGTAGCTGTAGGCGGCCTTGCTGACGGCGACCAGCGAGTTGAGCCCCAGCGTGATCCAGAAGACCCGGCGAACCTTGTTCCGCCGCTCCTCCGCCGCGCGGATCGCCTCCTCGGCCGCCCCCGCGGCACAGCAGGCATCGGTGTCAGGGCCGTCGTTCGTCATGGCCGGGGTGAGCTTGGCCGTTCGCCGCCGCGTTGTCAGCCGTGCCGTCGCCGACCGGGTCGCCGTCGAGATCGCGGACCTCCACCGGCGCCAGCTTGGCGAGCGGCCCCTCGATCGACTTGCGGTCGCCGACGACGACGATCGTCAGGTGCGCGGGGTCGAGGTACTTGCGCGCCACGCGGCGGACGTCGTCCTTGCCGACCGCCGCGATCTTGCGCGTGTAGTCGGTCAGGTAGCTGTCGGGGAAGCCGAACACCGCCAACTCGGCCAGCTGTGCGGCGATGCTGGCCCGGGTGGCGAAGCGGGCAGGAAAGGACTTGGTGATCTGGTCCTTGGCCCGGGCCAGCTCGGCGTCGGTGACGTCGCCGTCGCGGATGTTGTTCAGCTCCTTGAGGATCTCGGCCACGGAATCGGCGCTGTGCGGGGCGACGAACTCGCCGCCGGCCGTGAACGGGCCCGGGGTCTTCCGGCTGTCGAAGCTGGAACGGGCGCCGTAGGTCCACCCCTTCCCCTCGCGCAGGTTGAGGTCGAGGCGATAGAAGCCGCCGCCCAGGATCAGGTTCATCACCGTGACGGGGAAGTAGTCGGGGCTCTGGCGCTCGATGCCGACCAGGCCGACCCGGATCGACGACTGCGGTGCGCCGGCCTTGTCGATGAGGAAGATCTTGGTCTCAGCGGCGGCGCCCGCGGGCGCGGGGAGCTTGCGGGCGGCGACGTGCTTGCCGCGCCAGCCTTTGAAAGCGGTGTCCAGCTTGCTGCGGAGCGCCGCCTCGCTGGTGTCACCCGCCACGATCAGGGCGGCGTTGTTGGGGCGATAGTTGGCGTCGTAGAAGGCGCGCAGGTCGGCCGGGGTCAGCTTCTTGATCGAAGCGTCGGTGCCGGCCATCGGGGCGCCGTAGGGATGCTTCTGGCCGTAGAGGAGGTGGCTGAGCGCCAGCGACGCCACCGTGGGCGGGCTGTCCTTGCGGCGGGTGATGGCGGTCAGGGTGTTGTCGGCAACCCGCTTGAACTCCTTGTCGTCGAACGCCGGGTGCTGGACGACGTCGGCGAAGATCGCCAGCGCCGGATCCAGGTTCTTGGAGAGCGTCGACAGGCTGACGTTCGAGGCGTCCCAGCTCGCGCCGTTCGACAGCGTGGCGCCGAGCGCGGCCACCTGGTCGGCGATCTCCAGCGCGCTGCGCGTCTTGGTCCCCTCGTCCAGCATGTGGGCGGTCAGATCGGCCAGGCCCGCCTTGTCGGGCGGGTTGGCGGCGCCGCCGCTCTTGATGACCAGGTTGAAGTCCACCAGCGGAAGGTCGTGAAACTCGACGAGAAAAACGTCGAGCCCGTTCTTGAGCTTGAACCGCTTCCAGTGCGGCGGATGGAACGCCACCTCCGGCCCCGGGCCGGGCGCCTGCTGGCGATACGGGGCATCCGGCGTCTCGCGCGCCGGTACGGAGGGGACCGGTTCGGCCTTCACCGGGGTGGGGGTCGTCTCCGCGAGGGCAGGGCCGGACGTTGTCGCGGCCGGGCTGGTCGCGGTGGGGAGCTTCTGCTGCGCGCCGGTGGCGCAGCCTGCCAGCAGCAGGGGCAGCAAGCGCAGGAGCCGCTTCATTTCTTCACCCGTCCCATGATCGGCGCTTCGGGGTTGGGCTCGACGGCCACGACCACGCGCCCGTTCGGGTTGAGGACCTCCTGGGCGATGTGCTGGACGGCGGCGGCGTCGACCGCGCGATAGCGCCGCAGGTCCTCGGGCAGGAAGCCGGGGTCCTTGAGGAGATAGTTGTACGACTGCAGCCGCTCCGCCTGGGCCAGGAGCGGCTCCAGGCTGCGCACGGCCTCGGACTCGATCTGGTTCTTGGCCCGCTCGAGCTCGGCCTCGTCGATCGGCTTGGCCTTGAGCGCCGCGATCTCCTGGTCGATGACGGCCAGGATCTCGTCGAGCGAGTGCCCGGGCATCGGCGAGGCGGTGATCTCGAAGGTGCTGGCCAGGAGCTGGCTCTGCTGCGAGGCGCTGACCGACTGGGCGATCTTCATGTCGTAGACGAGGCGCTTGTAGAGGCGCGACGACTTGCCGTTCCCGAGGACGTTGGCGAGCACGTCGAGCTCGCGGTCCCCGGGCGCGAAGTTGGCCGGCGACGGGTAGTCGACGTAGAGCTGCGGCTGCTGGATCTTCGCCTCCATGGCGATCCGCTGCGGCGCCGCCAGCCGGACTTCGCCGCCCGGCCGCCGCACGACCGGCGCGCCGGCCGGGATGGCCGCGAAGTACTTGTCGACCAGCTCCTTGGTCTTGGCCCGGTCGAAGTCGCCCGCGATCACCAGGCTGGCGTTGTTGGGGGCGTAGTAGGTGCGGAAGAAGGATTTGACGTCCTCGACCGAGGCGGCCGAGAGGTCCTCCATCGAACCTATCACCTCGTGGTGATAGGGGTGGTCCGGCGGGTAGAGCGACTCGGAGAGGACCTGCAGGACCAGGCCGGCCGGCCGGTTCTCGTAGCGCTGGCGCTTCTCGTTCTTGACCACGTCCCGCTGGTTGTCGAGGGTCTTCTCGAACGACGGCCGATCGAGCAGGAACCCCATCCGATCGCTCTCCAGCCAGAGGGCCAGCTCGAGCTGGTTTGCGGGGACCACCTCGAAGTAATTCGTCCGGTCGGCGGCGGTCGAGCCGTTGACGTTGGAAGCGCCCGCCTTCTGGAGAAACTCGAAGTACTTGTCCTCGGGGATGTGCTTGGTCCCCTGGAACATGATGTGCTCGAACAGGTGCGCGAAGCCGGTGTGACCGGGCGCTTCGTCGCGCGAGCCGACTTTGTACCAGACGTCGACGGCCACCTCCGGCATGCGGTGGTCTTCGTGCAGAATGACCTCGAGGCCGTTCGGAAGCGTGTACTTCTCGAACGCGATTTGCGGCAGATCCACCGTCGGTGACGGCGGCGCCGCCGTGCCGGCCAAAAGGGCCAAAGCGGCCGCGGCGCGTGCGTGCATGCGGAATGTCTTACCACGCTATCGGCGGACCGGATTATCTGGGAGAATTCAGGTCCGCCTCCGATGTCGACCCCGCCGCCGCCTCAGCCGAACGCCGCCGCCCCCGTCGTGACCGACGAGGCGCTGGTCGCGCGCGCGCGCGGTGGCGACTTCCACGCCTTCGAAGAGCTGGTGGACCGCTACGAGGACAAGATCTTCCGCCTGGCCTACCGCTTCGTGCGCAACGAGACCGAGGCCAAGGAGATCCTGCAGGACACCTTCCTGTCGGTCTGGCGCAAGCTCGACACCTTCAAGGGCGACGCCCAGTTCGGCAGCTGGCTCTACCGGGTGGCCACCAACGCGGCGCTGATGCGCCTCCGCGCGCAGCGCCGCCACCCCGAGGTGTCGACCGAGGAGCTCCCGGTCGACTACCTGGACAACTACGGCCAGCTGCCGCAGTGGGGCGAGAACTGGGCCAAGCGCCCCGACGACGAGCTGCAGTCGGAGGAGCTGCGGCGCCGGATCCAGCAGGCGGTCGACGAGCTCCCCGACATTTATCGCACGGTCTTCATCGTCCGCGACGTCGAGGGGCTGTCGACCGAGGAGACGGCCGAGGTGCTCCAGATCTCGGTTCCCACCGTCAAGACCCGCCTCCATCGGGCGCGCCTCGCACTTCGGAACGCCATCTCCCACTACTTCGATCAGCACTGACGGCCGCAAAAACCGCTGGTTCCCGGCTATAATCCGGCCGGCTCATGGTGACCAAGCGGGCAGTGACGGCGCTCCTTTGCGGTGTCGTCGCCGCCATCGCCGTCTGGGGAACCGGCGCGGCGCGCGCGGCGACCGGGCCCAGCGCCTACGACGAGACGCTGGCGCGGGCCGGGGCGCGGCTCGCCGCCCAGGCCGGCAAGCCGGAGGCGATCGCCGCGCTGGCGGAGTTGGCAGCCCTCGACGGCGACGTCCCGCCGGCCGCGTTGGAGGCGGCGCTGCGCCGGGGAATGTCGGCGGGCGCGCAGCCGCTGGTCGCGGCCCAGGCCAGCTTTCTCTTGGCGCATCTCCTCGCCGAGCGGGGCGCCAGCGACGAGGCGGCGGCGCTGCGCGGGAGCCTCGGCTTTCTGGCCCACCCGCTGGTGATCGGCCCCTTCGGCGAAGGGCGGGCCAGCTTCGGGACCGCCTTCCCGCCCGAAGCGGAGCGCACGGCGCCCGTCATCGGGCACACCTACCCGGGGAAGGCCCACGACGTCGCCTGGCGCCCGGGCGAGGCGGCGGTTCGTGAGGGCGCCCTCTACCTCGACGGCCTCCTGCGTCCCGACGATCAGGCGGTCGCCTACGTGGCCGCCTTCGTGCACAGCGACCGCGCGCGCTCGGCCGCGCTGCGCTTGGGCTCGCCGGGGCCGGTCAAAGTCTGGGTCAACGGCGCGCCGGTGTTCGCGCACGACGTCGTCCGGCCGGCGGCGCTCGATCAGGACGCCGTGGGGATCCGTCTCGAGCGCGGGTGGAACCGGATCCTGATCAAGACCGTGGTCGTCGACGGCGCCTGGCGGCTCTACGCGCGCCTCACCGAGCCCTCGGGCGCGCCGCTGCGGCTGGACGATCCCGGGGCGCCGCCGCCGCACGCGGCCTGGGCCGCCACGCCGGCGCGTCCGCCGAAGGTGGCGGTGACGTCGCTCGAGGCGTTGCTCGAGCGGCGCGCCAAGGGGGCCCGCGGGCCGGCGGCGGCGGACGCCTGGCTCGAGCTGGCGCGCGATCTGGCCTGGATCGCCGCGCCCGATCGGGAGTCGCACGCGGCGGCCGACGCCGCCCGGCGGTCGCTGGCGCTGCGCCCGTCGCTGGGCGCCTACCTGGTGGCGGCCGAGGTGGCCGACAGCGACGACGAACGGCGCCGCGCCCTCGAGCGCGCGGCCGAGCTGCCGATCTCGCCGGCCTGGCACGCGCTCTTGCTGGCGCGGCTCGGTGAGCTCGCCCGGACGGAGCGCCGCGAGGCGCGCGCCGCGGAGGCGTTCCGCGCGGCGCTGGCGCTCGATCCCGACTGCTGGCCGGCGACGCTGGCGGTGGCCGACGACGAGGCCGAGGCGATGCTGCCGCTGGCGGCGCTGGCCCGGCTCGAAGCGCTCCCCGGGGCGGTCCGCGCCCTGCCGCGGGTCCGGCGGGCCGCCGCGCGCCTCTACGAGGCGGCCGGTCGGCGCAGCGACAGCGATCGCGAGCTCGGCGCGCTGGCCGAGGGCCGCCGGCTGGAGGTCGATCTCCTGCACCAGCTCGCGGCGCGCGCGCGCGCCCGCGGCGACCGGCGAGAGGCCCGGGCGCGGCTGGCGGCGGCGGCGAAGCTGCGGCCGGATCTGCCGTCGCTGTGGGTCGAGCTGGCGCGTCTCGACGAGGGGACGGGTGATCCGGAGCAGGCCCGGGCGGAGTTGACCGCGGTCGCCGCGCGGCTCCCGGACGATCCGGCGACGTTGATCGCGCTCGGCAAGCTGCTGCACCGTCTGGGGCGAACCGACGAGGCGCTCGGCCGGCTGCGCCTGGCGCTGGCGCTCCGGCCGCAGGATCCGGAGCTGAAACGCTACGTCGATCGGCTGGCGGCGGGCGGGAACGCCGATCCGGCCGACGCCGACGAGCTGGCCCGGCGGTTCGCCGAGGACGCGCGCACGCTGGTGCCGGCGCGCCCGCCCACGCTGGCCGCGGCCGGCGACACCGCCGTCGTGCTGCTCGATCGGCGCGTCGTCCGCGTGCACAAGAACGGCCTCTCGCGCACGTTCGCCCAGCGGGTGGTGGAGGTGCTCTCCGAGCGCGGCGCCGAGGACAACAAGGAGTTCGAGGTCCACTACACGCCCGGCAGCGAAGAGGTCGACATCCGCCAGGCCCGCATCTACCGCCGCGACGCGCATGGGGGGCTCGAGGTGCTGGAGGCGACCGACCGCAGCGACGAGGATCTGTCGGAGCCGTGGTACGGCCTCTACTACGACAACCGCGCCGAGGTGGTCCGCTTCGAGGGCCTGCGGCCCGGCGACGTGATCGAGATCCAATATGTCGTCGACGACGTCAGCAGCGAGAACCAGATGGCCGACTACTTCGGCGACCTGCAGTTCATCGCCGAGACGATCCCCAAGCGGCGCTGGGACTACACGCTCATCGCGCCGCAGAGCCGGCCCATCCACACCAACGTGCCGCGCGTCGCGCACCTCGAGCAGAAGAGCTCTGTGGAAGGCGACGATCGCGTCTACCGCTTCGCCGCCACCGAGGTGGCCAAGATCGACACCGAGCCGGCGATGCCCGGCGTGGCGGAGATGGCCCCCTACCTGCACGTCAGCACCTACGCCACCTGGCGCGAGGTCGGCGCCTGGTACTGGCACCTGGTGGAGGATCAGCTGGCCGCCGACGACGACGTCCGGCGGACCGCGCGGGGGCTGGTCACGCCGGGGATGTCCGACGAGGCGCGCGTGCGCGCGGTCTACAACTTCGTCGTCGAGAACACCCGCTACGTGGGGCTCGAGTTCGGCATCCACGGCTACAAGCCCTACAAGGTGACGCAGGTGCTGGCGCGGCGGTTCGGCGACTGCAAGGACAAGGCGTCGCTGATGGTGGCGCTCCTGCGCGAGGTCGGCGTCCCCGCCGAGCTGGTCCTGGTGCGCACCCGGCGCGGTGGGCGGCTCGATCCGCAGCCGGCCTCGCTGGCCATCTTCGACCACGCCATCGTCTACGTGCCCGAGCTCGGCCGTTACCTGGACGGCACGGCGGAGTTCGCCGGCCTGACCGAGCTGCCGACCGAGGACCAGGGGGTGATGGTGCTGCGGGTGGAGCCGCAGGGGGGCGTGCTCACCGAGACGCCCGTGCTCCCCTCGAGCGCCAGCCGCGTCGAGCGGCGCTGGCAGGTGGCGATCGATCCGGCGGGCGAGGCGCGCATCGACGAGACGCTCTCCATCCGCGGCGCCGCCGCGGCCAACTGGCGCGAGCACTACCAGACGCCGGGCGAGCGCGCGGAGCGCTACGGGCGCGTCTGGGACGGCCGCTTCCCGGGCGCGCGGCTCGCCTCCGTCGAGATGCCGGCCATCGGCGATCGCGACGCGCCGGTGACGGTGCGCGCCCAGGTCACGGTCCCGCGGCTCGGGCAGCCGGGGGCGGGCAAGTCACTCGAGCTTCCGGTGAGTGGGCGCGATCCCGACTTCGTGCGGACGTACGCGCGCCTCTCGGCGCGGAGGCAGGACCTGGTGCTGGCCTATGCCTGGCAACACGACGAGGAGCTGACCTACCGGCTGCCGTCGGGGTGGCGCGTGCAGCCGGGGGGCCTCGGCGCCGACGCCGCGCGCGAGGTGGAGAGCGCGTTCGGCCGCTTCCACCTCGACGTCAGCGCCGACGGCGACGTCGTCCGCGTTCGCTCGTTCCTGGACGTCTCGCGCGCCCGCGTCGCGCCCGACGAGTACCCGCGCTTCCGCGCCTTCCTGGGCGAGATCGACGCCGTCCTGCAGGCGCACCTGGTGGTGGGACCGGCGGAGGCCGGCTCGTGAGGCGCGCCGCGCCTCGCCTCGGGATCTGGTTGGCGGCGGCCGCCGCCGGGTGCGCGACGGTCCCGCGGCGACCGGCGCCGCCGCCCGAACCGGCGCTGGCGGGCTGGGAGGCGCTCGCCGCCGGCCGCCGCGCCGAGGCCACGCGTGTCTTCGCCGATCGCCTCCGGGTGGCGCCGGCGGATCCGATCGCGCTCTCGGGCCGGGCCGCGATCGCCTACGAGCGCGGCGAGAGCGCGGCGGCGCTCGACGACGAAGTGGCGGCGCTCCTGGCGCTCGCCGCCGGGCCGGCCGAGGTCTCGCCGGCCGCAGAGACGCTGGCGCCGCTGGCGGCCGGCCGCGTGCGGGCGCTGTGGGGCGAGCTCGGGCCGGAGGATCGGGCGCGCGTGGCGTCGCGGCTCCGCCCCGTCGAGCTGGCGCGCGCGCCGGCGCTCCCCTGGCTGGCGCGCGTCGAGCTGGCCCACCTCGGCGACGAGATCGCCCGCGAGGTGGAAAACGTCGGGGCGCTCGCCCGCGCGGCGCGCGCGGACGGCTGCGCCGACAATGCCTTCGAGGTCGGGACGCTCGGTTCGTTTCCGCACCTCGATCTCGCTCGCCCGCCGCCCGCGGGCGAGCGCTCGCCCGCGGCCTGGCGTCCCCTCACCGCCTCCGGCTGTCACCTCGATGTCCCGCTCTCGGCGTACGGGCACAAGGACGCCCGACTGCTGCGCGCGGCGATCGAGGTCCCGGCCGGCGAGTACGAGGTGGTGCTCGAGTTCCCGGACGAGGCGCGCCTCGATCTCGACGGCGCGCCGGCGCTGGTGCACGGGTCGGGGCGGCGGTACGGCCCGCGGCTCTCGGCGGTCCGGATCTCGCTCGCGGCCGGGCGCCACGATCTGGCGCTGCGGCTGGCGAACAGCGCGGGGGAGGCGCAGGTCGGGCTGTTCGTGCTCCCCCGGCAGGCGGACGTCGAGGTTCGCTTCGTCGATCCGCGCGCCGCCGCCACGGCCGCGCCGGCGCCGGGGACCCCTGTCAGGGGGCCGTCGCCCTCGGGGCCCTCCCTTTCCGTGGGGGGCGAGGCGCTGCGCGCCTACGGGGACGCCTTCTCCGCCCAGCGGCGAGGGGCGATCGACGAGCTGGCGGCGGCGCTCGACCGCCTCCGCGCGCGGCCGCGGTTCGCGGTGGGGCTGGCGCTGGCGGGCGAGATCGCGCGCCACGATCCCACCCGTCCGGCGCCGCTCGCCCGCGACGCCGCCCGCCGGTTCTTGCGTCAGGCGGTGGCCGTCGATCCCAACCTCGCGCGTGCTTGGCAAACGCTGGCGGCCGTGGAGATGGAGGACGATCGCCCCCGCGACGCCCTGGTCGCCGCGCGCCGGGCCGGCAGCGCCGCCCCCGGGTGGTGGGCCCCCGACCTTCTGCTGGCGCGCGTGCTCGGTGCGCGGGGGCTCGACTTCGACGCCTCGCGGGCGCTCGAGGCGGCGGCCCGCAAGGCCGGGGCGGAAGCGACGCCGTGTCCCGTGCTCGAGGCGCTGCGCCGTGACGCCGAGGGGCGCCGGCAGCTCGCGCGCGAGGACCAGCTGACGGCGGCGCTCGTCGCTTGCGGCGGCGACGTCGACGCGCGGGTCGAGCGGGCACAGGCTCGCGGTGAGACGGACGAGGCGATCGCCCTCCTCGAGCGGGCGCTGGCGCTCGACCCCGAGCGCGACGATCTGACCGGCCAGCTGGCGCTGGCGCTGGCGGCGAAGGGGAGATCGCCGGAGGCGGTGGCGGCCCTGGCCGTGCTGGTGGCCCGCGATCCGCAGGATCCGATGCGGCGGGTGCGGCTCTGCGACGCCCAGGCGGCGGCCGGCCAGCTCGCGTCGGCGCGCCGGACGATCGCCGACGCCCTCGACGCGCGCCCGGACGTGCCCGAGGTGCGCCGCTCGGCCCGGGCGCTCGGGGTGGCGCTGCCGCTCGACGGCTACCGCGTCGACGGGCGCGCGGCCATCGCGGCGTTCGAGAAGGCCGGCGCGCGCTACGCGGCGCCGGCGGTGATGGTGCTCGATCGGGCGGTCACGCGGGTGTTCGGCAGCGGCGCCACCATGACCCTCACCCACGAGATCGTCCGCGTCGACAGCAAGGACGCCGTCGATCGCTGGGGCGAGATCCAGGTCCCGGATGGCGCGGAGATCCTCACCCTGCGCACGCACAAGCCGGACGGAACCACGCGCGAGCCCGAGGAGATCGCCGGGAAGGACACCATCTCGGCGCCGGATCTGGCGCTCGGCGACTACGTCGAGTGGGAGATCCTGGAGACGCACGCGCCGTCGGAGGCGTTCGCCCCCGGTTTTCTCGCCGAGCGGTTCTTCTTCCAGTCGTTCGACGCACCGATCGCGCGCAGCGAGCTGGTCCTGGTGACGCCCCCGGGGCGGCCGGTGGCCCTCGACGCCCGGTCGGGCGCACCCAAGCCCGAGACGCGGGTCGCCGCCGACGGGCAGCAGGTGATGACCTTCGTGGCGACCAACGTCGCGCAGCTCTACGCCGAGCGCTCGGCGGTGCCGGCGATCGAGTACGTCCCCTCGGTGCGCGCCTCGAGCGGGGTGGGGTGGACCGCCTGGACGCGCTACCTGACCGAGGAGCTGCACGACGCCCTGCGCGTCTCGCCCGAGGTGGCGGCGCTGGCCCACAAGATCGCCGCGCCGGCCGGCGGCGATCGCGCGCGGACCGCCGCGGCGATCGTCGACTGGGTGACGGAGAACATCGAGGCGACCGACGAGCTGGCCGAGCCGGCCGCGTTCACGCTGGCGCGCGGCCGGGGCAGCCGGGTGACCCTCACGCTCGCGCTGGCCTCCGAGCTGGGGCTGCCCGCCGAGGCGGTGCTGGCGCGCTCGCGCCTGGTGGCCGACGTCGCGGCGCCGACGCCGCCGCAGGAGCTGGACGACTTCGGCGACACGCTGATCGGTTTCCGATTGCCCGCCAAGACCGTCTACGTCGATCTGAGGCTGCGGCACGCGGCGTTCGGGTACGTGCCGCCCGGGCTCGACGGCGCGCGCACGCTCGGCCTCGAGGACGCGACGTTCGGCGTCGCCCGCAGCAGCGCCGACGCCGACCGGCGGACGATCGACATGACCATCCGTCTCGACGAGCGGGGCGGGGGCTCCGCGGTGGCGACGGAGGAGCTGGCCGGGTGGCCGGCGCTCGAGTGGGCCGAGCTGGTCGACCGCTTCGGCGCCGATCGCGTGCGGCTGCGTGAGGACTTCGAGCAGCGCTGGCTGGGAGTGCAGTTTCCCGGCGCGCGGCTGCGCGATCTGGAGGTCGACCTGCCGCGCGACGCCTCGGGACGGGTCGGCACGGCGCGCGTCCGTTACTCCTTCGTGAGCGCGCACCTGGCGGTGCCGGTCGACCGCACCGGCGCCGGGGCGCGCGAGCTGCGGATCGAGCCGACCTTCTTCCGCTCGCAGCCGGGACGCCGCTTTGCCGCCGAGCCGCAGCGCTCGACGGCGCTCATGCTGGGGTTCGACGTGCCGACGCGCATGACCGCCACCGTCGAGCTGCCGGTCGCCGCGCGGCTCGACGGCCCGGCGGCGGGCGGCGATCTGGTCGTCGCCCGCGCGGGGGGCTACCGCTTCGTCGAGGCGCGCGACGTCGAGCCGGGGCGGCCGAACGTCATCGTGCTGCGCCGCGAGTCGACGCTGCCGATCATGCGCGTCTTGCCCGGCGATTACGCCGGCGTGGCGGCCGACCTGCGGCGGGTCGACGGCGCCGAGCAGGCGGAGATCCGGATCCGGATGGGCGCCGCCGGACACGGCGCGGGGGCGCATTGAGGGCGCGCGTGCGGCTCGTCGCGCTGGCCGGTCTGGCCGGTCTCGGCGCCTGCAGGGCCGCGACGCCCGTCCCGGGCGGTCCGGCCGATCGCCTGGTGGTGGCGCGCTCGACCGACGCCGTCAGCCTCGATCCGGCGCGGGCCAACGATCTCGAATCGCTGGAGGTCGCCGAGCAGGTGTACGGGCGCCTGGTCCGCTTCTCGCCCGGGCGCCTCGAGCCGGAGCCCGATCTGGCCACCAGCTGGACGGTCAGCACCGACGGCACCGTCTGGACGTTCGAGCTGCGCCCCAACATGGTCTTCCAGGACGGGACGCCGGTCGACGCCGCGGCGGTCGTCTTCTCGTTCGAGCGGCAGATCATCCCCGAGCACCCGTACCACGAGCCGGACTTCGTCTGGACGCGCGCCTATCACAACATCCGCCGCGTGCGCGCCGACGGTCCCTTGCGCGTGCAGTTCGAGATCGATCGCCCGTACGCGCCTTTTCTCGCCAACCTGGCGATGGGGCCGGCGGCCATCGTCTCGCCGACGGCGGTCAAGCGGTGGGGGCACGACTTCGGACGCCACCCCGTCGGCTCGGGACCTTACCGCTTCGTCGAGTGGATCCCCGGCGACCGCATCACGCTCGAGCGCAACCCCACCTACTGGGACCAGCCGGCCCGCACGCGCTACCTGGTCCTGCTGGACATGCCCGACTCGAAGCAGCGGATGCAGGCGCTCGAGTCGGGCGCCGCCGACGTGATCCAGCAGCTGGCGCCCGACGACCTGCCGCTCGTGCGCCTGCATCCGGATCTCCGCCTGGCGATGGCGCCGGCGGCGCTCGTCTCCTACCTGGCGATGAACACCCAGCGCAGGCCCCTCAACGATCCGCGCATACGCAGGGCGATCGCGCACGCCATCCGGACCGAGGCGCTGGTCAAGCTCGTCTACCAGGGCCTCGGCATCCCGGCCATCGGCCCGCTGCCGCCCAACGTCTGGGGGGCGCGCTCGGACGTGGTCACCTATCCCTACGATCCAGCCAAGTCGCGCGCGCTGCTCGAGGAGGCGGGCTGGCAACGCGACCGCGAGGCGCCGCTCAAGCTGTTCGCCCCCTCGCAGCCCAGCCAGTACATGCCGGCGCCCGCGCGGGTGGCGGACATCATCAAGCATTGCCTGGCCGAGGTGGGGATCAAGGTCGACGTCATCCTCAGCGATCCGGCGGATCACCAGCGGGCGCTGTGGGCCGGGGAGCACGATCTCGCGCTGCACGGCTGGTTCAACGACAACGGCGATCCGGACAGCTTCCTCTACACGCTGCTCGACTCGGACAACACGACCGGCTCGCGGCCGTCGAACATCGCCTTTTACAGCAACGGCTGGTTCCACGACGTCATCGGGAACGCGCAGCGGACCACCGATCGGACCGAGCGCGAGCGGCTCTACTCCCAGGCGCAGGCCATCCTGGCCATCGACGTCCCCTGGGTGCCGCTGGCGCACTCCAAGGTGGTGTTCGCCGAGCGGACCAACGTGCGCGGGCTCGTCGTGCAGCCGTCCGCGATGGGGCTCTACCGATTCGCGGAGCACGTCCAGTGAAGGGGCGGACGCCGTTCGGCGCCCGGATGAGCACCCCGATACCGGGAGAGGACGGCCGCTTCAAGTCGTCGAGCGGGGTCCGCGCCTCGATGATCTACCGCCCCCCGGAGTGGCTGGGGAAGGCGAGCTCGAACTGGACGCTGCAGACGGCGGCGCAGCCGATGCACCGGCGGGGCTTGCGCCGGCGGCTGTCGATCGCGCTGGTGCTCGCCACGCTGGGCCCGGTCATCGCCGTTTCGGTCGTCGCGGTGGCGCTCATCTTTTCCAGCGTCGAGCAGGGGATCAAGTTCGAGGCCGAGCGCGGGTTGCAGGTGGCGCGCGGCCTCTTCCTCGGGCAAGTGCAGGAGGTGGCGGCCGGCGCCGCGGCGCTGGGTGACGACAAGGAGCTCCTGGCGGCGCGCGCGGTCTCGGACACCGGCAAGGTGCGGGCGCGCCTGGGGGCGCTGTCGACGGCCACGCCGGGCGCGCTGTTCGAGATCACCGATGCCACCGGGAAGATCCTGGCCCGCTGCTCGCACGGGAGCTGCGACGAGGCGCTGACCGGCGAGGGGCGGGCGGGGCTCGATCCGGTCGGCCGCTCGCCGGTCATCCTGCGCGCGCTCGACTACGAGCGGACGGTGTCGATCGAGAGCGCGCGCGATCGGCTGGTGGTGCGGGCGGCGCTCCCGCTGACCGACTCGGCGCTGCGGCTCCTGGGGGCGGTGGTGGTGACGGTGCCCATCGACTGGACGGTGGTCGATCGGCTCAAGGCGGCGCTCGGCGCGGGGCGCGAGGTGGTGGTCTACGTCGGCCGCGCCCCGAACGCCTCGACCTTCATGGCCGCCACCGGCGCGCGGCTGGTCGGACCGACGCTGCCGAGCGGGTTCCAGGTGGCGGGGCCCGGCGCGGCCACCTCGGTGATCCCGCTGGAGGTCGACGGCCACGAGTACTCGATCGCCTTCGGTCAGCTGCAGGACGTGAACGCCGCCTACGTCGGACTGCTCGGCGTGGCCGTGGATCGCGAGCCGCTGGCCGTGGCGCGCCGGCGGGCCATCACCACGCTCGTCTCCGGCGCGCTGGCGACCCTGCTCTTGGCCATCCTGCTGTCGAACCTGCTGACCGGGCGGATGACCCGCCCGCTGCAGGACCTGCACGCCGGCGCGCTGGCCATCGCGCGCGGCGATCTCGACACCAGCATCTCGGTCAACACGATGGACGAGATCGGCGATCTGGCCGAGGCCTTCCGGATCATGACCCGCAGCCTCAAGGAGAACCAGGAGGGGCTGGCGGCGCGCGTGCGCGAGCTGGTCACCGTCCACCAGGTCGGCCGCGCGGTCAGCACGGTGGTCGATCTCGGGCAGGTGCTCCGCTCGGTGGCCACCGAGGTGCTCAACGTGCTGGGCGGCAAGACGGCGGCCATCGCGCTGGCGATCGGCGCCGATCCGCCCGAGTTCGTGGTGCGGGCGGTGGCGGGCGAGGCGGTCGGCGGCCAGCTCGCCCGGCTGGCGGCGGCGGTGGCGGCGCTCGGGCGCGCGCGCCGCACGCCCGCGGTGGAGGCCGACCCCCAGCTGATGGACGCCGCGCTGTCGGCGGGGCTCACCGGCCCGGTCATCGCCGCGCCGCTGACGCTCAAGGAGCGCCTGGTGGGCGTCATCGTGATCGGGCGGCTGGGGGAGGCGCCGTTCGGCGAGGCCGATCTGCGCCTGCTGGTCACCTTCGCCGATCAGACGGCCACCGCGATCGAGAACGCCCGCCTCTATACCGAGGTGCGCGCGTTCTCGGAAGTCCTGGAGGCGCGCGTCCGCGCCCGCACGGCCGAGCTGGAAAAGGCGAACAGCGAGATCGAGCGGACGCTGCGCGAGCTCGGCGAGGCGCAGGGACAGCTCATCCATTCGGAGAAGATGGCCGGGCTCGGCATGCTGGTGGCCGGCATCGCGCACGAAGTGAACTCGCCGGCCGCCGCGGTGCAGGGGCTGGTCGACGCGCTGTCCGAGACCGTCCGGCGGCTCGGCCACAGCGCCCAGGCGCTGAGCGCGCTCGGCTTGCCGCCGGCCTCGGTGGCGCGCTTCTTCGAGCTCATCGACGGCTTGCTCCCCGAGATGATGTCCGCGCCCCTGCTGACCTCACTGGATGCCCGGCACCAGGTGCGCCGGCTCAAGACCGCCTTCTCGGGGGCCGACGGCGCCGGCGAGGCCGCCGCCATGCTGGCCGAGGTGGGAACCCTCGGCGAGCGGGTCGCGCCCGAGCTCAAAGCGCTGGTCGGTGACCGGAGCCTGGCGCCCCTGGCAGGCTACTTGCGGGAGGTGGCCTTTCTCGCGCGCACGGCGGGGACGATCCGCACCGCCATCGGCGCCATCCGTCGGATCGTCGGGGCGCTCAAGAGATATTCGCGACTGGACGAAGCCCCCCTCGAGCGCGTGGACGTCCACGCCGGCATCGAAGACACCCTGGTGATCCTGTCACATCAGTTGAAGTACGGAGAAAACGGCGTTAATGTGAAGAGATCATTCGGGTCGTTGCCAGCGATAACAGCTTACGTCGGTGAGTTGAACCAGGTGTGGACGAACTTGATCCACAACGCGATACAGGCCATGGATGGGCGGGGCGAGATTGTGATTGAAACCAGGTCGGAGAACCGGGACGTGATCGTCGCGATCGAGGACAACGGTCCGGGCATCCCGCCCGACGCCGCCGAGCGCATCTTCGAGCCCTTCTTCACCACCAAGGCGAAGGGGGAGGGGACCGGCCTCGGTCTCAGCATCTGCGCGCGCATCGTCGAGAAGCACGGCGGAACGATCCGCGTCGACAGCAAGCCGGGACGCACGCGGTTCGAGGTGCGCCTGCCGGTCGAAGGGCCGCCGCCGTCGCCCGAGCCGGTCAAGGAGGCCGCGGTGGGCGCCTGGCCGATGTTCGACGTCCCAGGTCCAGCCCCAGGCCCAGGTTCGAGCAGGGGAAGCGCGTGAACCCGCCGACCGCCCTGCGCGAGCACATCGTCTGCGTCGACGACGAGGAGGGGATCCTCGCGGCGCTGCGCCAGCAGCTCTCGGCGCGCTTCGGCGGCGAGTGCGACATCGCGGTCGCCAAGAACGCGCGCGAGGCGCTCGACCTCATCGAGGATCTCCAGCACGACGGCGAGCAGGTGGCGGTGGTGATCGCCGACCAGATCATGCCCGGCATGAAAGGCGTCGAGCTGCTCGAGGAGGTCCACAAGCGGAGCCCGCAGACGGTGAAGATCTTGCTCACCGGCCAGGCCGGGCTCGACGCCGTCGTCTACGCCATCAACAAGGCGGGGCTCGATCAGTACATTCCCAAGCCGTGGGACGAGCCCGATCTGCGCCTCACCATCCAGAGCCTGCTGTCGCGTTTCCGCCTCGAGCGCGAGCGGGCCGAGCTGCTCGCCGAGCTGCGGACGAAGAACGCCGAGCTGGCCTCGCTCAACACCTCTCTCGAGGAGAAGGTCGTCGAGCGGACCAAGGAGCTCGAGGACCTGAACACCCGCCTCGCCGAGCTGGCGATCACCGACGGTCTGACCAGCCTCTACAACCACCGCCACTTCCGCGAGCGGATGTCGCTGGAGATGGAGCGCAGCAACCGCACCGGGTTGCCGCTGTCGATCCTGATGATCGACGTCGATCACTTCAAGGGCTACAACGACCGCCACGGCCACATGGCGGGCGACAACGCCCTGCGCGGCGTCTCCAAGATCCTGCAGCACGGGCGGCGCGCCAACGATCTGGTCGCCCGTTACGGCGGCGAGGAGTTCGCCATCATCCTGCTCGACGTCGGCAAGGCGGCGGCCAAGGAGGTCGCCGAGCGGATCTGCGCGCAGATCGCCGAGTTCCCCTTCGAGTTCGGCAGCACGCAACCGATGGGGAAGCTGACCATCTCGGTCGGCGTGGCGTCCTTCCCTGACGACGGCGCCGAGCCGGCGCTGGTGTTGGCCGCCGCCGATCGCGCCCTGTTCTCGGCCAAGAACGGCGGCCGCAACCGCGTCCGCGTCGCCGGCCAGTCGGAGTAGCCGCCATGCGCATCGCCGTCCTCGGCGGCGGCGCGTGGGGCGGCGTGCTGGCGGCGCTGGCGGCGGGGCGCGGCCACCACGTCACGCTCTGGGAGCCGGACCTGGACGCGGCCCACGCGCTCCAGCAGGCGCGCGCCAGCGCCCGCTCGGTCCCCGGCTTTCGCCTGCCCGAGGCGGTGGAGGTCTACGTCGACGCGGGCGCAGCGGCGGCCAGCCGGTCGCTCGTCTTGGTGGCCCTCCCGTCGGAGCTGGTGCGTGCTTCGCTGCGCGCGCTGGCCGACGTGCTCGAGCCGGGGGCGATCGTGGCCTGCGCCTCGAAGGGGCTCGAGCCGGAAGGCGGGGCCACGATGACCGAGGTGACCGCGGCCGCGCTGCCGGGCGCGCGCGGCGTCGTGCTCTCCGGGCCCAGCTTCGCGCAGGAGGTCGCCGCCGGTCTGCCCGCCGCGCTGGTGGCGGCCTCGGCGGATCAGGAGGCGGCCGCCGCCGTCCAATCGGCGCTGGGCAACGAGCGGCTTCGCATCTATACCAGCGACGATCCGGTCGGGGTCTGCGTGGGCGGTGCGCTCAAGAACGTGGTGGCCATCGCCGCCGGCTGCTGCGACGGCTTCGGCCTCGGCACCAGCGCGCGCGCGGCGCTCATCACGCGCGGTCTGGCCGAGATGGGACGGCTGGCGGCGCGCCTCGGGGGCCAGGCGTCGACGCTGGCCGGTCTCGCCGGTCTCGGCGATCTGGTGCTCACCTGCACCGGCGATCTGTCACGCAACCGGCAGGTGGGGCTGGCGCTGGCCCGCGGCGAATCGACCGCGCAGATCGTCGCCGATCTGGGGCACGTGGCCGAGGGGGTGGGAACGGCGCGCACGGCGCGCGCGCTCGCCGGGCGGCTGGGTGTCGACATGCCGATCACCCGGGAGGTGGCGGCGGTGCTCTTCGACGGCAAGCCGGCCCGGAAGGCGTTGACGGATCTGCTGGCCCGGGAGCCCAGGCCGGAAACCTCGTGAGGCTCTCCGCCCGATGATCACGCTGGCGGTGAGTCTCTCGCTGCTCGCGGCGATCGGCTGGAGGTTTCGCGGCAGCAGCGGATCGCCCGACGCTTCTCGGGCGACGGGCGCGGTCCGGGGGGCGCTGGGCGCGTTCTCCGCGCTGGTCGTCATCGAGGCCTCTCTCGGTCTCCTCGGCCGTTTGACCGCGCGCAACGTCGCGCTCGGGCTCTTCGGCGTATCGGTCGCGCTGTGGTCGCGCTCCCCGCCTCTGCCGACCGTCGCGGCGCGAACGCCCTGGACGCGGCTCGACGGGGCGCTCGCTTCGGCGATCGCGGGAGCGTTCGTGCTGCTGCTGTGGGCGGGGCTGCATCGAATCGAGTTTCCTTACGACAGCCTCTCGTATCACCTGCAGGCGACCGCCTCCTGGATGCACGAGCGCAGGCTGTGGATCGTCCCGGCGGTGTTCGGGGATACGGCGCCCGCGTACGCGCCCAGCAACGTCGAGCTGTGGCTGCTGTTCCTGATGGCGCCGCTGCACTCGGACTACCTGGCCGGGTGTGGCCAGCTCCCGCTGGCGGCCCTGGCCGTGGCCGCCATCGTGTCGGCCGTGCGCGAGGCGGGCGGTCGCCGAAGCGCGGCCCTGGCGGCCGGGCTGGCCTTCCTCTTGATCCCGGACGTCTGGGACCAGGCGTCGACGGCGATGGTCGACCTCGGTCTCGCCGCCTTCCTGCTCGCCTCGCTCCCTTTCGCCAGGCGGGGGGAGGTGGCCGCGTGCGCCGCGGCTTTGGGGCTGGCGTTGGGATCGAAGTTCGTGGGGCTCGTCCTCGGCGTGCCCTTCGCCGTGTACGCGGTGCTCATGGTCCGCCGCCGACCCGGCTCCGTCGGGTGGCGGGATCTCTTGGCGGCGGGCTGCATCGTGCTCGGCACCGGCGGGTTTTGGTATCTGCGCAACCTGGTGGTCACCGGAAATCCCCTCTACCCGGCAGCTGTCCCGGGCCTCCATCTGCCGGCCGTCTATGACGCCGCCGCGATGCGGAGGTGGCATTTCCACGTGCCGGTCGGCCGGGTGCGCAAGCTCGCGCAGATGCTGGCCAACTCGGGCGTGGGGTTCGCGGCGGCGATGGGCGTGGCGTTCGCACGCCGTCGCCGAACCGCGGAGGTGATGATCGCTGCCGCGCTGCTGGCGCTGTTCTGGGTGGCGATACCGTACCAGCAGGATCGCTTCCTGTTTGCGGTGTTCGGCGTGGCGGCCCTCGCGATCGCCCAGGCAGCGTCCGTCCCTCCGGCCCTTCTCGGGTGGGCGCCCGTCGCCGGCGCGGTCATCGGCGGCGTGATTCAGCAGCCGAGAGTCGCCTGGCTGGGGCTTTCGTTGGCCGCCGCGGTCGGTTGGTTCGGCTTCCCGGCGATCGAGCGCGCTTCTCGTGCCCGTCGGCTGGCGTTGGTCGCGGGCGCCGTCCTCGGGATCGCCCTGGCGGTGGGTGCCGGTTTTGCCGGGTACGATGCGCGCGATCCTCCCTACGGCGTTCCGGCCTGGTCGTGGTTTCGGGCCCACGTGCACGACGCCCGCGTGGCCTACACGGGCTCGAACGTCGCATTTCCCCTCACGGGCGAGCGGATCGGGAACCGCGTCAGGTACGTCAACGTGGCGGGGCAACTCGACGATGGCCTGCACGACTTTGCTCGGCGCCTCGGGGCCGGCGTCGGATCCAACCCGGAGCCGGCGCTCTATCGCCAGGGCGGCACCTTCGATGTCTGGTGGCGCAACCTTCGCTCCGCCGGCACCGAGATCCTCTTCGTCCAGAAGATGTACCCGCTCGTGCAACGGAACATCGCGGCCGACGCCGATGGTTTCCCGGTCGAACGCCGCTGGGCGGACGATCATCCCGAGCGGTTCTCTCTCCTTTACGCTTCGTCCTCGGCCCGGGTCTATGCGCTCCGGCGCGCGCCCTGACTCCCGGCGGGTGCGCGCTCAATCCCAGAGGGCGGCCGCGAGCTCGAACGAGCGCAGGCGCGCGGCGTGATCGTAAATCTGCGAGGTGAGGATCAGCTCGTCGGCACCCGTGCGGGCCCGCAGGGCTTCGAGCCGACCGCGCACGGTGTCGGGGGAGCCGACCGCCGCGCAGGCGAGGATGCCGTCGAGCAGCGCGGCCGCTTGCGGCGCCAGGCGCTGGGCGTAACCGGGCGCGGGTGGCGGCAGCCGCGTCGGTCGGCCGCTCCGCAGGTTGACGAACGCCTGCTGGAGCGAGGTGAGCAGCAGCGCCGCCTCGGCGTCGCTGTCGGCCGCCACGACGTTCACCCCCAGCATCAGGCGCGGCCGCGCCAGGCGGTCCGACGGCTGGAAGGACCGCCGGTAGATCTCGACCGCCTGGTCGAGGAGCGCGGGCGCGAAGTGGGAGGCGAAGGCGAACGGCAGCCCGAGGTTCCCGGCCAGCTCGGCGCCGAACAGGCTCGAGCCGAGGATCCAGATCTCGACGTCGGCCCCGGCGCCCGGCACCGCCTGCACCCGCTGCCCTGGCGCGGCCGGAGCCAGGAACGAGAGCAGCTCCCCGACGTCCTCGGGGAAGCTGTCGGGGTGGCTGGCCAGCGTTCGACGGAGCGCGTAGGCCGTCTCGGGATCGGTCCCCGGCGCGCGCCCGAGGCCCAGATCGATCCGGCCCGGGTAGAGCGCGTCGAGGGTGCCGAACTGCTCGGCGATCACCAGCGGCGCGTGGTTGGGGAGCATGATCCCGCCCGCGCCGACCCGGATGTTGGACGTCGCGGCGGCGACGTGGGCGATGGCGATCGACGTCGCCGCGCTGGCGATGCCGGGCATGTTGTGGTGCTCCGCCAGCCAGAAGCGGCGGTACCCCCAGCGCTCGGCGTGCCGCGCCAGATCGACGGAGTTGCGAAGCGCCTGGGCGGCGTCACTCCCCTCGACGATCGGCGCCAGATCGAGGACCGACAGCGACGTCATGCGCGCAACGATAGCTGATGATCTGGTTGGAAACCCTGGGAGGGTTCCCAGCCCCTCCCGCGACGAGCTCCGGCGAGCAAAGCTCGCCTCCGCTCACGCGATCGACGTGGGAACCCTGGGAGGGTTCCCAACCCCTCCCGCGACGAGCTCCGGCGAGCAAAGCTCGCCTCCGCTCACGCGATCGACGTGGGGCAGTCGTTGCGCGCGCGGTGGCCCCGATTAGCGCGGGATGGTCAGCGTCTTGGCGACCTCGGGCGTGAGCGGCGACGGCAGGTCGATGCCGTTGGCGTGCAGGTCGAAGGCCAGGACCGCCCAGTACTGGTCGTTGGTCAGGCTGCCCGCCTTGCCGGGCGGCATGTTGGCCACCGTGAACTCGGCGACGTCCGCCACGGTGACGAACTTGTTCTTGCGGTACTTGCGGTCTGCCGGTGGGTCCATCGGGAGCGCGCCGTCCTTGAGGCCCACCACCTTCGGGGCCTTGGCGGTTCCCTGGCCGGAGTCGCCGTGGCAGTTGGCGCAGTTGTCGGCGTAGAGCTTCTGGCCCTGCGCGACCTGGTCGGCAAACGAGGCCGGCGGCGTCACGCCCGCGCCCGACGCCGTCGGTGGAGGTGGATTGGAGGCGCACCCCCCCAGAACCGAGAAGGCTGCCGCCGAGAGCAAGCCGAGAAACGTCCGTCCGAATCCGTTGACTGATGGCTGTCGCATTGGGGTCTCCTTATGCACACGCTTGTGCGCGGATGCAAGGAGGGGCACGACAAGAAAACGTGACGGACGAAAGATCGAAATGTCTCCCCGGGGGGAGACCGGAGCCGTCAGGCGATCGTCCGGTCGACGACGATGGCCACGAACAGCAGCGTCAGGTAGACGATCGAGTAGAAGAACAGCGAGCGCGCCCAGGCGTTCTCCGCGGCCCGCCGGAGGCCGGCGGCCGCCCAGCCGATGAAGACGGCGCCGAGGAGCGCCGCGCAGCCGAGGTACCAGGGGCCGGCCACGTGCAGCGGCTGCAGCAGGATCGTCGCGGCCACCAGGCCGACCGAGAAGAGGACGATGGTGAGACGCGTGGCGCGTGGGGTGATGGCGTTCGGCAGCACCTTGAAGCCGGCGCGCGCGTAGTCGGCGCCGCGGTAGATGGCGATGGCCAGGAAGTGGGGGATCTGCCAGAGGAACAGGATGGCGAACAGCGCCAGCCCGGGCGCGTCGAGGCGCCCCGTCGCCGCGGTCCAGCCCATGAGCGGCGGCAGCGCGCCCGGCACGGCGCCGATGAAGAGGGCAATCGCCGAGTGCCGCTTGAGCGGCGTGTAGACGGCCACGTAGCTGCCGAGCGCGGCGAGGCCCAGGATTCCGGTCAGGAGGTTGCCGCCCAGGAAAACCAGCGGCACCGCGGCGCAGGCGAGCACGGTGCCGAAGGCCAGCGCCGTCTCGGGCGACAGCGCGGCGCGCGGCAGGGGGCGATCGCGCGTCCGCTCCATCAGCGGATCGACGTCGCGCTCGAGGTACATGTTGAAAGTGTTCGAGGCGGCCACCAGCAGCGCGGTGCCGACGAGGGTCATGATCGCGCGCCAGGTGGCGATCTGCCCGGGCGCCAGCCACAGCCCGCCGATGAAGGTGACGATCACCAGACCGGTGATGCGGGGCTTGGTCAGCTGCACGACGGCCGGGAACCAGGCGAGGCGCGGGAAGCTCGGCTGGCCCTGCGGGCGCGCCACCAGCACGGTGAGCGCCATGACGGCCAGCAGCGCGGTCGCCACGGCCAGGTGACTCTCGACGGTGGCCAGATCGAGGAACGACTGCACGGAGTGAATCCCCAGCCAGATCTGCACGCCGACCAGGATGGGCGCCGTCAGCGCCAGCGCCCGCAGCAGCGGGCGGCGGGTGGCGCGGCGCCAAGTGACGATCGACGAGGCGAGCACCAGGCCGCTGACCGCGACGGCGTTCAGCCGGTGCAGCGCCTGGATCAGCACCGTCGGGTGAGCGTGGGGCCAGAGCGACCCGCGGCAGAGCGGGACGTCCAGACAGGCGAGAGCGGCGCCCGAGTGGCGCACCAGGCCCCCCAGCACCATCTGCATGTAGACGGCGACCGCGGTGACCAGCGCCAGGCGCGAGACGATCGGGGCCGAGGGCGCGACCGCCGCCAGCGGCGCGGGCCTGGAGCGCACGGCCAGGTAGAGCACCGTCATGAAGAAGAGCAGCGACGTCGCGGTGTGCGCCGTCGAGATCGGCGTCGGCAGGCGCAGGAGGACGGTGATCCCGCCCAGCAGCGCCTGCGCGAACACCAGCCCCACCGCCAGCCACCCGAATCCGCGCAACCGCCGCAGCGCCGGATCGCGCGCGGCGGTCAGCAGGCCCGCCAGCACCAGCGTCAGGATCACGACCGTGCCGGCCGCCAGGCGGTGACTGTGCTCGACCAGCACGCCTCCCTCCATCTTGGGCATGAACGAGCCGTAGCAGGTGGGCCAGTCGGGGCAGGCCAGGCTCGAGCCCGTGCCGTGAACGAGACCGCCGATCAGGATGAGGAGATACGTCGCGACGGCGGTGGCGATCGCGAACCGGTGAACCCGGCGCGGGCCCGCCTGCGGCGCCGGGACGGGGTCCGGGTCCGCGTGCTCTGCGCGTTGGAGCTGCGCAGCGCTCACGTCATTTGGCATCGTAGGCGAAGCTCACCTCGGTCGGTTTGCCCTCGGCGACGGTCACCTCGGCCGTCTTGGCGCCGTAACGTTCCTGCCAGGCGGTCAGCGTGTACTTCCCGGGCGACAGGCCGGCGATCCGGAAACGTCCGTCCGGCCCCGTGACGGCGAAGAACGGGTTGCCGTTCACCACCACGTAGCCGGTCATCCAGGGGTGGACGTCGCACTTGAACTTGAGGATGTCGCCCGCCGCCCCGATCTTGCGGGCGATCGGCGGTAGGCCGGGGATCTCCGCCTGGTTGAAGAGCGTGGACGGCCCGCGGTAGCCGTGCACGTTGTGCAGCGTCTGGTCGCCGTTCTTGATCGAGATCATCTGGCCGGCCACGATCGCCTGGACGCGCGGGCGGTACATGCAGGCGCTCTGATCCAGCGAGGCGGGCGCGGCCGGCGGTTCGTAGTGGCCCGACACGCCCTCGGTGACGCGCACGACGACGTTGCCCAGCCCGCCCCCAGGTCCGACGACGACCTCTTCGTCCTTCATCGGCGTCCGGGCGCAGAACGGGTCGGCGTCGCGCTTGGTCAGCGCCATCTCCGGCGGCGTCCCGTTCAACTTCACGGTCCCTTCGACGACGGCGTGGCCGGTCGCGGGCGCCGCGGCGGCGGCAGGCGCGGCGCCCGGTGCGGCGGGAGCGGGCGCCGGGGCCGGGGCGCTCTCTTTCTGACAGGCGCCGGTCGCGACCGACGCGGCAAGCGCAAGAATGCCCAGGGCCCGCTTGATCATGGGCGTCGTGCTAACAGGCGCCCGCCGACCCGTCAAGCGTCGTGGCGGTCGCTCCCTCGGATCACGGGGCCAGCCCATCCGGACGCGTCCGACGGCGTGCCTGGCTGAGCCATGCGGCCGGTCGAGGACCATCAGGGTCAGCCGGCGTTCCCTCGGGCCGAACCATGAGCAAATTACGAAAAAGGCTGATGTTGCGCGGCAGGGCTTCGGCCCCGGCGGCGCCAGCAGGAAGAGGGGATGGTCATGAGGTGCAGCGACATCGTGAGCAAGAACGTCGAGATGCTGTCGGAGCACGACACGGTCGACCGGGCCGCGACCGTGATGGCTGACGCGCAGGTCGGATTTCTGCCGGTCTGCGACGCCGAGGGCAAGGTCGTGGGCGTGGTCGGAGATCGCGATCTCGTCAACCGCGCCATGGCGACGCGGCTCGATCCGAAGCGGACCGCCGTCAGCGAGGTGATGACCAGGCCGGTCCTCACCTGTTTCGTCGACGCCGATCTGCACGTCGCCGAGGAGCTGATGAACGAAGAGGGGAGAGCCCACGTCGTGCTGGTCCACGCGGACGGGACCCTGGCCGGCGTGTTGAGCCTGGCCGACATCATCGAGAAGGCGCCGACCCGCGAGGCCGTGCGGACGGCGAAGAGCGTGCTCTGGCGCGAGGCGCTGGGGCCGCGGGGCGGGGCGGCGCCGGGGCAGCCGCTGCTGCAGGACCTACCGCTCGCGCCCAGCTTGCCGGACGAGGACCGGCCTCACACGCACGACTCGGTGTTCGCGATGGGGCGGCGCGAGACGGACACCAAAGAATTCCCTTCGTAGCTCCGTCTCAGGCGCCGTTCGCCACCCGACCGGCCGCCGCCAGCAGGAGGTCGAGCCCCTCGGGCGTGGCTGGAAAGTAGCCGCGGATGTGCAGCTGGCGGTCGACGAGGACCAGGTTCTCGCCGTGGAAGATCTGCCAGAAGTTGCCGTCGCCGGGGAGCTTCTCCTTGCCCATGCCGACCTTGAAGCCGCCCGTCACCGCCGCCTCGATGGCGTCGGCCGGGCCGGTGAGGAACGACCAGCCGAGGGGGCTCGCGCCGTAGCGGGCGGCGTACGTGGCCAGCCGCGCGGGCGTGTCGCGCTGGGGATCGACCGAGATCGACACCAGGTGGAAGTCGGGACCGAGGTGGCGCGCGCGGCGGCCGAGCTCGGCCATCTTCTGACTGAGCAGCGGACAGGCCTCCTGGCAGGAGGTGAAGATGAAGTCGGCCACCCAGACCTTGCCGGCGAGATCGCGCGTGCCGAACGGCCGGCCGCGCTGATCGGTGAGCGTGAAGGGGGGGAGGGTTCCTAGAATCGCCGGCGAGGCGCCGAGGCGCCGGGTCACCGACCGGAAGATCGGCACCCCGAACAGGAGCGCGAGCAGCGCCGCCCAGACGAACGGGTGCCCCGCCAGGCGCGCGGGCGCCGCCTGCCGCCGGGGACGAAGATCCCGGTGCGGACCGGGGGGGATCTCGGGTGGAGCGGGGCTTTCCACCCGCTGGTCTTCCGCTGCGCGCGGCGATCTGTCAAGGCGCGCCGCCTTGACGAGCGACCGCATCTCGTTTACCTCTCGGAGAAGCGCTCATGCGGCTGCGTGTCGGCAATCACGGGGCTTCGGCCTCCGCCAAGGCGTTCACCGTCGCGGTGATGGCGGCGGCGACGCTCGCCCAGCTCTTGTCGATCTCGCACGAGATGACGGTGCGGCACTTCCGCTGCGCCGAGCACGGCGAGCTGACGCACGTGGTGGCCATCGTGGGAAACCAGGGCGCCGGACCGGCAGCCGGCGCCAACGACTCGCTCCGCGCGCAGGGGAGCGAGACGGCGGACGCGCACGAGCATTGCGGCGTCGCCTTCACGATCGAGGGCAGCTCTTGCGCCCCGTCGGCAGGTGGCGCGATGGGCACCGTTTCGCCGCAGCCGGCGGTCCGTCCGGCGGAGCGAGCGGTGGCTCTCGGCGACCGGGCCGGCGTTCTGGCCAGCGCTCCCAAGACCTCGCCTCCCTCGGCTTAGCGACATTCGACGTCGGCCGGCCCTTTTGGCTGGTCTCTCACTCGGCCGCGCCTTGCTCTTCTTTTTCGCCGGGAGCCGCGGCAGTCACACCGTCCGCGGCCTGCGTCCGCGGCGCTCACGCTGCCCTTTAGTCTGGAGGCTTTCGTGTCTCGTCCTCTATCGTCTGCCGCTCGAACAAGTTCATCTCTTGCCACACCGCCTGCCGATCGGCGCCTGCCGGCCGGTGAGAGCCTCCTCGACGTCCGGGCGCTGACCGTCGGCTACGACGGCATCGCCATCCTGCCGGCGCTCACGCTCACCGTGCGGGCCGGGGAGCTGTGGGCGGTCATCGGGCCCAACGGCGCCGGCAAGTCGACCTTCGTCCGCACGGCGCTCGGCCTCGGCCGTCCCGTGGAGGGCATCATCGAACGGCGGCCGGGCCTCCGCCTGGCGTACGTGCCGCAGCAGTCGGCCCTGGACGCGATCTTCCCCATCTCCGTCCTCGACTTCGTGCTCATGGGGCTGCAGGGGACCGGCAACGTGCTGCTGGCGAACCTCGGCGAGCACCTCGGGCGGGCGCGCGCCGCGCTCCGCGAGGTGGGCGTCGAAGCGCTCGAGCGGCGGCAGCTGCGCGATCTGTCGGGCGGGCAGCGGCAGCGCGTGCTGATGGCCCGGGCGCTGGCGACCGACGCCGATCTGGTCTTCCTCGACGAGCCGACCGCCGCGCTGGACGCGGCCGCCGAGCAGGAGGTGCTCGGCCTCATCGAACGCCTGCGCCAGCGGCGCGGCGCGGCCGTGGTGATGGTGACCCACCTGGTCGAGGACGGCCTCGAGCGGGCCGACCACGCGCTGCTCCTCGATCGCGACCACCGGGTGGCGCTGGCGGCCACCGCGACGGCGATGCGGTCCGCGCCCGAGTTCGAGCACATCTACGCGCGGTTCGTCGGGCGCGCCGACCGGCAGCGCGAGGGAGAACGACCGTGACCGACACCGGCGCGACCTGGCACGAGCTGTTCGCCAACCTGGGAATCTTCCGGGACGCGATCCTGGCCGGGGGCCTCGCCGGCGCCCTGCTGGGGTTCCTCGGCGTGCACGTCGTCTTGCGGCGGATGGTGTTCGCCTCCTCGGCGATCGCTCAGGCCGCGGCGCTCGGCGTGGCGCTCTCCTTCTGGCTGCCGGCGCTCATCGATCCGCTCGGCCACGCCGCCGGCCACGCCGCGGGTCCGGGCGGACACGTCATCCCGTCACCCTTGTTCCAGCCGGTGTTGTGGGCGATCGCCGCCTCTTTGCTGGCCACGCTGGTGTTCATCGCCAACCCGGTGCGCCTGCACCTCACGCGGGAGAGCATGCTGGGCTTCGTTTTTCTGGCCAGCGGCGCCGGCGCGGTGATCATCGGGGACCGAATCACCCAGGACGCGCACGACCTGACGGCGATCCTCTTCGGCAGCGCGGTGGTCGTGCAGCCGTCGGACCTGTACTGGGTCGGGGCGGCGGCCGTCATCTTGCTGGGGGGCCACCTGGCGCTCTGGCGGGCGCTCCTGTTCGTCGGTTACGACCCGCTCGGGGCCGAGGTGCAGGGGATGCCGGTGCGCGCGCTCAACGGCTTCCTGTTCGTGTCGGTCGGGCTGGCCGTCGCGCTCTGCACCCGGGCGCTGGGGGCGCTGCCCGTCTTCGCGTTCAGCGTGCTCCCCGCGATGACCGCGCTGGCGCTGACCTCGCGCATCGGCCTCGGCTTCGCCCTGGCCACGGTGTTCGGCGCCTTCTCGGGCGTGGCCGGCTTCGCCGTCTCGTTCCGGGCCGAGCTTCCCGTCGGCGCGACCGAGACCGGGATGGCGGTGGCGCTCCTGACCGCCGCGCTCGTCTGGCGCTCCGTCGCCGCCCGGCGCGATCTGCGGCGCGCGCGGCAGAGCGCATCTCAAACGACGGCGATGACCGGAGGGACTCATGCTTAGCGCCGCGATCGTTTACCTGCTGGCGCAACAGATCGACCAGAGCGCGCTCGACAAGGCGATGGCCCAGGACGCGGCGGCCAAGGCGGCGGCGACGCCCGCCGCGGCGGCAGCCCCGGGAGCGGCGTCCCTTCCGGCGGCGACGCCGGCGCCGCTCGCGGGGGAGGCGAGGGCCAACGCGAGCTGGGCCTCGCAGCAGGGCGCGCGCGCGCCCGGCGGCAGCCTGCTCAACCCGGCGCTCTCGTTCATCCTCGACGGCAGCTTCGGCTACTACGGGCTGCACACCGGGCAGTTCGCCGCGCTCGGCTTGCCGCCGGCGGGCGACGATCCGTCGGTCAGCCGGGAAGGCTTCACCCTGCAAGAGATCGAGATCGCGGCGCAGTCGGCGATCGATCCCTACTTCGAAGGGGCGGTGTTCCTCACCATCCCCAACCTCGCGGGGCTGGAGGTCGAGGAGGCGTACCTGGTCACCACCTCGCTGCCGTTCAACCTGCAGCTCAAGGGGGGGACCTTCCGCTCGCAGTTCGGACGGAACAACACCATGCACCTGCACATGCAGTACTTCACCCGGCGCCCGCTCATGACCTCGCTCCTCTTCGGCGAGGACGGGCTGCGCGGGCCGGGCGCGCAGGCGTCGGTGCTGCTGCCGCTCCCCTGGTTCGCCACCCTCTACGCCGAGGCGTTCAGCCTCACGCCGCCCGGCGATCTGGCCGGCGTCTCCACCTTCGGCGGCGGCGAGCGGCTCACGCCCGACAACCTGACCTACACCGCCGTGCTGGAGCAGTTCTTCGAGCTCGCCGAATCGCACTCGCTGCTGGTCGGCCTCAACTTCGCCACCGGCCGCTCGGTCGACTGCCCGCTCGGCGTGCCGTGCGTGGCCCCCGCCGCCATGGAGGGGCCGCGCAGCTATCTCTACGGCGGTGACGTCTACTACAAGTGGAAGCCGGCCAACGTGGCCCAGAGCTACGCCAGCTTCCAGTGGACGACGGAGTTCTATGTCCGGACGCTCGCCGACGGGGGGCCCAGCGAGGGGGCCGGCTACAGCGAGGCGGTCGTCCAGATCGCGCGGCGCTTCTACCTCGGCGGGCGGTTCGACCTGACCGGCCTGCCGAGCGGACCGAGCGTGCCGCGGCGCTATGGCGGCGCCGGCTCGCTCACCTTCGCGCCGAGCGAGTTCTCGCGCGTGCGCCTCTACGGGCAGGAGCTGGGCGGCCCCGGCGTCCAATCGACCACCGTCGGGTTCCTGCAGGTGGAATACTCCATGGGCGCGCACGGCGCGCACCCCTTCTGAGAGGAGCAGACATGCGGTTCGGATCCAAGCTCACGGCCATCTTTCTCGCCGGCGCGTGTCTCGGCAGCGCGCGCAGCGCCTCGGCCAAGCTGCGGGTGGTGGCCAGCATCGAGACGCTGGCCGATCTCTGCCGCGAGGTGGGCGGCGATCGGATCGAGGTCACCTCGCTCTCGCACGGCTACCAGGATCCGCACTTCGTCGAGGCCAAGCCCTCGCTGGTGCTCTCGCTCAACCGCGCCGACGCTCTGGTTTACGTCGGCCTGGACCTGGAGATCGGTTGGCTGCCGCCGCTGGTCCAGCAGTCGCGCAACCCGCGCATCCAGCGCGGGGCGCCGGGCAACGTCGACGCCTCGACGGGGATCAAGGTCGAGGACGTGCCGAACATCCCGGCCGACCAGCTGCGCGCGCTGGGGGACATCCACCCGCTCGGCAATCCGCACTACTGGATCCCGCCCAAGAACGCCCGCGGGATCGCGCGCGTCTTGGCCCAACGATTCGCGGAGCTCGACACGGCCGGCACGACCGCCTATCAGGCCGGCCTGGCGGCCTTCGAGCACCGCCTCGACGCCAAAGAGAAGGAGTGGGAGAAGACCGCGGCGCCGTTGCGCGGCATCAACGTGGTCACCTACCACAAGAGCTGGTCGTACGTGGCCGAGTGGCTGCAGATGCGCGAGATCGGCTACATCGAGCCGAAGCCCGGGATCCCCCCGACCGGGAACCATACCGCGCAGCTCATCGAGCTGATGCGCAAGTCGAACGTGAAGCTGGTGATCGTCGAGTCGTTCTACCCGAGCAGCCTGGCGAAGTTCGTGGCCGACAACGGGCACGCCCGGCTGGTGAGCGCCCCCTCGGACGTCGGCGCGACGCCGGCGATCAAGACCTACTTCGATCTGGTCGACGCGGTGGTCAGGGCGCTCGTGAGCGGGCTTTAGGTTCGGTCTCTCTGGTCGCGCCGGAGAACGTGCTATCGATCTCCTCGCCATGAGCGAGGCCCGCGCCCGAGTCGCCGATGCACCGGCCGTCCGGAGACCGTCGCGCGTCGGCGTGGCCGGGATGTGGACCTTCCTGGCCACCGACGCCATGGGGTTCGGGGGGCTCTTCATCGCCTACGGCGTGCTGCGGGTGCGCGCCGATTCCTGGCCCGATCCGCGCCTGCACCTCTCGCTCGGCGTGGCGACGGCCATGACCTTCGCGCTCCTCGCCTCGGCGTTCACCATGACCCAGGCGTCGCGCGCGGCGGAGACGCGCGGCCGCCTCGGCTGGCTGGGGGCCACCATCGGGCTCGGGCTGGCCTTTCTCTACGGCGAGATCGCCGAGTACCGCCACCTCTGGGCGGCGGTCGATCCGGTGCGCCTGCCGGGGGGCGATCTCTACGCCGGGACCTTCTACGCGCTGACCGGCTACCACGGCCTGCACGTCGCGGCCGGGGTGCTGGCCCTGCTGGCCGTCGCCTTGCGCGGCGCCCGGGCCCGTACGCTGGAGGTCGTCGGGCTCTACTGGCAGTTCGTGGATCTCGCCTGGATGCCGATCTTCACCTTCGTCTACCTTCTCCCTGCCCGATGACGACCCGCGCCCCGTCACGGCCCGAGTACGCCGACAGGCCGGCCAGCGTGCCCGCGCGCGGGACGGCGCTGACCTTCATCGTGCTCGGCGCGCTGACGGCGCTGGAGCTGAACGTGGCGGTGGCGCGCGAGATGGCGGCCGCGATGCGCGCGACGCTGCTGGCGGGGGTCCTGCTTTTCAAGATAGGTGTCGTGCTGGTCTTCTGTCTCCGGGCGGAGCTTCGTCGGCGGTCGGCGGCCCGGCTGGCGCTGGTGGCGCTGATCATGGCCGGGAGCTTCGCCGCGGTGCTGATGCTGGAGGCGGCGTTTCAGGTGCGGGTCCGATGAGGGCGCGCTGGTCGTCGCTGGCCGTGGTGACGACCGCGCTCCTCGTCGCGCCGCCGGCCTGGGCGCTCTGCCCCAACTGCCTCGGGCAGTCGTCGAAGCTGGGGGCGGCGCTGCGCCTGGTGGGCCTCTTCCTGCTGGTTCCGCCGGCGATCTTCTTCGCGGTGGCGATCGCCGTCCGCAAGCTCGCCGCTCAGGGGGCGGCGTCCGAGCCGGCGTCGCCCGCCGCGCCGCCGTCCAGGGGCGGCGGCGTCCAGGACGGCTGATCGCGCAGCCGTTCGCCGAGCGCGCGCGCCGCGGGCGTGTCGCGCAGCGCGGCCAGCGAGGCGACGTAGTGGGCCATGGCCCACAGATCGCTCTCCGGCAGCACGTTCTTCCAGGTGGGCATGGCCGTGCCGCCGATGCCGCAGGCGATCGCCCGGTAGATGTCGGCCAGCGTGTCGCCGCCCCGCAGGTCGTTGAAGGTGAAGTCCGGCGGCAGGATCTTGGTGCCGTAATCGCTGTCCTTGAGCACGGGCTGGTAGAGGTCGGGGCGGAACTCGCGCACCTCGCGGCCGGTCAGCTCCTTGGTGAAGGCGTAGATCTCGGCGCGGGTGGCGTAGGCGGGGTGGCAGGCGACCGCGCACTGGGCGAGGCCGTGGTAGACGCGGGTGCCGCGGGCGAGGGCGTCGGCCTCGCGCCCGACCCAGGGATCGGGCGAGGCGGCGAGCGGCTCGCCGGGCATTTCGCTGCGCCATCTTGGGGCGAAGGACTTCACGTATTGGATGAGGTCGTCGAGCTCCGCGTCAGGGACCTCCCAGGCGAGCATCGCCGTGCCGTGCAGGCCGTGGCCGATGGTGCGGGCGAAGTCGGCGTCGTTCGGCAGCTGGCCGGCGGCGACGGCGGCGAACTTGTAGACGCCGAGGCGGAGGTCGCGGGGCGGCGGCGAGAGGCCGGCGGCGGCCGTCCCTTTCCCGTCGCCGGCGTCGCCGTGGCAGGGGCGGCAGAAGTGGGTGAAGACCTCGCGCCCGTGCTCGAGCGCGGCCGGCGCGACCACCCGCCCGCCCAGCGTCAGCGGCGCGGTGAACGGCGGCGGCGCGCCCGGGAGGACGGCCGCGCGCCGGCAGGCCGGCGGCGCGAGCAGCAGAAGCGCCAGGAGCAGGCCGGCGGTCCTCACAGCACACACACCGCCAGGTAGACGACGATCCAGATCGCCAGCACGAAGTCCCAGTAGAGCGTGAGCAACCGCCGGCGACGTGCGCCGGCCCAGGCGAGCGCGACCAGACCCCCGAGCACGTGCGCCGCGTGCAGGACCGACAGGGCGAAGAAGACCTCGCCCAGCGCGCCGGCGGTCGGGCCGAGGTGGATCGCCACCAGGTGCTGCCAGAGGAGGCCCTGGGCGGCGAGAAAAGCGGCGCCCAGGCCGAGCGCGAGCCCCGGGCGCCCGCGCCGGAGGGCGATGCTGGCCGCGACGAGCGCGAACGTGTTCACGGCGGCGGCGCCGCGCGGGAACGGCGGCGCACCGGCGGGCGGCCAAGCGGGCGCCTGGGCCCGGACGATCGCGTAGGCGAGCAGCAGCGCCGCGAACAGCATCGCCGTCGCGCCGAGGAAGATCACCAGTCCGACCTGGGCGTCCACCTCGCGGCGGCGGGCCGCGGCGGGGACGGCCGTCATGCGGTCTCCGGAGAGGGCGGGGCCGCGGGCGGCGTCTCGTCGACGAGCTCGGTCTGCGACAGCCAGTCGCGTCCGAGCGGGCGCGCGGCCGGGTGGCCGAGCTCGTGCGGGCCGCGCACGACGATCGGGATCCGATCGAAGTTGTGGTGCGGGGGCGGCGAGGCGACCGACCACTCCAGCGTCCCCACCTGCCAGGGGTTGGCGGCGGCGCGCGGGCCGCGGGCCAGGCTCCAGAAGAAGTTCAGCACGAAGACCAGCTGCGCGGCGCCCAGCAGGTAGGCGGCGTGCGAGATGGCGCGGTTGAGCGGCAAGAGCGGCTTCAGGAAGTCGAACACCGACGGGTCGTAGAGCCGCCGCTCCATCCCCTCGTAACCGATCGCCAGCATCCCGAAGAAGACCAGGTTCAGCGGGACGAAGGTGAGCCAGAAGTGCAGCTTGCCGAGCCCCTCGCTCATCATCCGGCCGAACATCTTGGGGAACCAGAAGTACGTCGCGGCGAAGAGCGACATCAGCAGCGCCGCCGCCATGATGAGGTGGAAGTGGCCGACCACGAAGTAGGTGTCGTGCAGGTAGAGGTCGGCGGTGATGTCGGCCAGGTAGAGGCCGGTCAGCCCGCCCACGCCGAAGGTGAAGACCAGGCCGAGACAGAACAGCATCGGCGTCGGGAAGCGGATGGCGCCCCGCCAGAGCGTCCCCAGCCAGCTGAGGACGATGAGCGCGGTCGGCACCGAGATGATCATGGTGAGCAGCATGAAGCTCTCGCCGAGCAGCGGGCTCATCCCGGTGGTGAACATGTGGTGCCCGTAGACGACCGTCGACAGGAGCACCACGCCACACAGCGCGCCGACGGTCACCCGATAGCCGAACGCCGGCTTGCGCGCGAAGAACGACAGCAGGTCGCCCACGATCCCCCAGGCCGGCAGGATGAGGATGTAGACCTCCGGGTGGCCGAACAGCCAGAACAGGTGCTGGTAGAGGATCGGATCGCCGCCCGCGCCCGGCGTGCTGCCGGCGATGAAGAACTGCGTCCCCAGCAGGCGATCGAAGAGGAGCAGCACCATCGCCGCCGCCAGCACCGGGACGAACAGCGCGTTCAGGATCGAGGTGAGGAAGAAGCCCCACACCGTGAGCGGCATCCGCGTGTAGGTCATCCCGGGCGCGCGCAGCCGCAGCACGGTGGTGATGTAGTTGACCGCCCCCATCACCGAGGAGGCGCCGTTGAGGTAGATGGCCACCACCCACAGCGTCTGGCCGGGGCCGGGTGCGCCGATCGCCGTCGACAGCGTCGCGTAGGCGGTCCAGCCTGCCTCGGGCGGGCCGAGCGGCACGAAGAACGACGCGGTCAGCACCGCCGTCGCCGCGAACATGGTCCAGAACGACGCCATGTTGAGGCGCGGGAAGGCCATGTCGCGCGCGCCGATGAGCAGCGGCAGGCAGAAGTTGCCGAAGCCCCCGATCAAGATAGGCGTCACGGCGAAGAAGATCATGATCGTGCCGTGCATGGTGAAGAGCGCCGTGTAGGCGACCGGCGAGATCACGCCGCCCGAGGGCCCGAACAGCAGCTTGCCCACCACCGGCACCGGCGCGCCCGGGCGCGCCAGCTGCCAGCGGATCAGCATCGCCATGAGGCCGCCCACCGCCAGGAAGCCGAGCCCCAGGAACAGGAACTGCCGCCCGATCACCTTGTGGTCGTGCGAGAAGACGTAGCGGCGCAGAAACCCGGTCGGCGCCGGTTCAATCTCCTCGTCGATGGACGCGACCTGGCGCTCGCTCACTGGCCGGTCTCCCAGTCCCAGCCGCCGATGGCCGTGGGCCCCGCCGGGTCGTAGCGCAGGCGGCTGTCGGTCTCGGCGCGCGCCAGCCAGTCGCGGTAGTCGGCCCCGTCGCGGGCGACCAGCAGGCCGCGCATCTTGTAGTGGTTGACGCCGCAGTGCTGCGCGCAGCCGATCTCGCTGCGGCCCGTCTCGGTCGCCTGGAACCAGGCGCGGGTGGTCATTCCTGGAATGGCGTCAATCTTGATGCGGAAGCTCGGCAGATACAGCGAGTGGACGACGTCGCGCGAGCGCAGCTTCAGATAGACCGGGCGGCCGACCGGGACGTCGAGCTCGTTCAGGGTCACGACGTCGTCGGGCGTCCCGAAGCGGCCGTCGGGCCCGGCCGTCCGGAAGGTCCAGGCCCACTGCCGCGCCGTCACCTCGACGCGCAGCGCCGCCGGATCGGCGTCGGGGTAGCGCCAGAACCGCCCCTCGAGATCACGCGTCGCGCGGAGCGCCAGCGTCACGTCGATCGCCACGAACATGACGAGCGCGACCGTGAACATGAGGACCCGATCGCGAGTTCGGTTGCCGTGGGTGTGCTGCCCCCAGGTCCGCCCGGCGCGCGCCCGGTGAAACAGCAGCGCGGCCAGCAAGAAGGCGAGCGCGAGGGCGAAGACGACCCCCGTCGTCAGCGTCAGATAGCCGATCGCGCCGTCCACCAGGTGGCCGTCGAGCGAGGCGTCGCGAGGCAGCACGAGGTGCACGGCCGGGTCATTCCTAACTGTGCCCGGAGGCAAAATCAAACGCCTGGGGCCCGGTTTTATTGGGTAGGATTCTCGGGCGCATGGCCCAACCTCGTGAGGCCCCCCCGGGCGATTTGCCCCCCGGCAATTTGATTGGCCGGCAGGTCGGGCGTTATTCGGTCATCAGCCACCTGGCCTCGGGCGGGATGGCCGAGCTCTACATCGCCCGCCAGCAGTCGGTGGGCGGGTTCGAAAAGCAGGTGGTGCTCAAGATCCTGCAGCCGCGGTACGCCAAGAACGCGCGCGTCGTGCAGATGTTCCTCGACGAAGCGCGCCTGGCGGCCAAGCTGAATCACCCGGCGATCGTACATGTCTACGACGTCGCCGACGACGCGGGCCTCAAGTACATCGCCATGGAGTACATCCACGGCGAGACGATCGCCGACATCGTCAAGCGCGGCCTGGCCGTCGATCGCTACCTGCCGATGGAGCACGCCATCCACATCGTCAGGCAGACCGCGGCGGGGCTCGCCTACGCCCACGAGCGCAGGGAGCCCGACGGGCGCGTCGTGCGCATCGTCCACCGGGACGTGTCTCCGACGAACATCCTCGTCACCTACGAGGGGCAGACCGAGATCGTCGACTTCGGTATCGCGCGGGCCCAGGACGAGCTGCGCGAGGAGACCGGCATCCTGCCGGGTAAGGCGTCGTACATGTCGCCGGAGCAGGTGCGGGGCGAGGCGGTCGATCACCGCTCGGACATCTTCGCGCTCGGGATCCTCTTGTACGAGCTGACGCTCTGCCAGCGGCTCTACCGCGGGCCGGCGGACGCGGTGATGAAGCGGATCGTCGGCGAGCGCGTGCCGCCGCCCACCGCGGTCCGCCGCGACTACCCGGCGGCGCTGGAGCTCATCGTGATGCGGGCGCTCGAGAGGCGCCCCGAGGACCGCTACCAGTCGGCGCAGGAGATGCACGACGACTTGGAGGGGTTCCTGAGCGAGAGCGGGCTGCGCAGCGGAAACCGGCGGGTGGCGATCTACATGAGCGATCTCTTCGCCTCCGACGCCGGCGCGGGCGGGCCAGGTGGACGAGGAACGGAGGGCGACGAGCCCGAGGCGCTCGACTTCGATCGCCGGGCGCCGCTCAGCATGCGGATCCAGCCGGCCGTCGCGGAGACGGAGAGGCGCGCCTCCCCGCCGGGCGGCCTCGGGACGGCGCCGCGCACGGCCACGCCGGTGACGACCCGGGTATCGCCCACCGCCGAGGTGGCCGCCCGCCACGACCCCCGCCACGACACGGAAGAGTCGCCCGCAGGCCGATCTCGTGGAAGCTGGATCATCCTCGTCGCCTTCATCCTTTTGGGCGTCGCGGCGATGGCAATCCTCACCCTTCGATGATAGTTTCGCCCGACCGTCCGAGCCCCCAGGGCCGCGCAAGCGGGAAGCTCTAACTGCATGAAATTCGTCTGCGATCGCTGCCAGACCAAGTATTCAATCGCGGACGAAAAGGTCCGCGGGAAGATCCTCAAGGTCCGCTGCAAGTCCTGCACGAACATCATCACGGTTCGGGACGAGGGGGCAGGGCCAGGCGCGGGATCGGGGGCGGCCGCTGCGCGCCGCGTCTCGGCTCCCGCCGCGACAGTCGGGGCCCCTGCGCCCCGGCCCCCCACGCCGGCCGCGGCGCGCGCGCCGCTGGCCCCGGCGCCGCCGCCGGTCGAGCGCCGGGTGGCCGCGCGGCCCGAGCCGCCGGACGACGGCGTCGCCTGGTACATGGCGCTGGACGGGAACCGGACCGGACCGTTCTCGCGCAAGCAGCTCCTCGACAAGGTCGCGCCGCTCTCCAAGGACGCCGACCTGCACGTCTGGAGCGAGAAGCTGGGGAGCTGGAAGCCGCCCGCCGAGGTGCCCGCGCTGGCGCACGAGCTGGCGGCGCGCCGACGTCCGCCGACGCCCGTGCCGCCGATCGCGGCGGCGCCTCCGCCTCCGCCGCCATTCCCGGGCGCCCCCCGGCGTCCGACGGGCTCGTCGATGCCGGCTGTCGCCGCCGCGCCGGCCCGTCAGACGGGGTCGCAGCCGGTCGTCGGTTCGCCGATTGGCGCGGGCGCGGGCCTGAAGCTTCCACCACCGGTGGCGCCGCCCGGAGGCCGGCGGCCCACCGGCCCGGTCGCGCGTCCCGCGGCGCTGGCGGCCGCGGCGGCCTCGCCCGCGCACGCGGTCGAGCACGGGCTGGACATCGATCCCTCGTCGATGCTCGAGACGCCCGCGCCGCAGCCGCACATGCTGCACGATCTCGGCGCCAACGGCGTCGGTCACGCCGAGCCGTCGGTCTCCAACGGGGCGTCGCACGGGGCGGAGAAGTCGGACATCCTCAACACGTTGAACCTGGCGTCGGCCTCGGGGGCCGGCCCGGCACCGCGGCTTCTGAAATCGGAGGCGGTCGTCGGGTACGCGACCGCCGCGGCCGGTCAGGCGGCGGATCGCCAGCGCGCGGGGCGCCTGATCTTCGTCTTGTTGGGGGTGGTCGGCCTCTGCGTCGTCCTGTTCGTGACGCTGGGGAAGAAGCAGCCCAAGCCGGTCGTCTCGCAGCCGGCCAAGGCGACCACCGATCCGCTGGCGGGGATCGTCGACAATCCGCCGCCGGCGACGACGCCCACGCCCACGCCCACGCCCCCGCCGCCGCCGGCCGCGCCCACGCCGGCGCCCGAGCCGCCCGCCGCGCACGGCCGCGGGCACGCACATGCGGGTGCACACGGCAAGCCGGCCGGCGGGGCGCCCACCGCACCGCCGCCGCTCTCCCCCGCGGGGACGCCGGCCGCGCCGGTGGCGGCGAACGATCCGAACGCTCGCTACAACGACGGCCACAAGCTGAACATCACCGGCAGCAGCGGCGTCTCCCGGCCGCCGCCGTCGCAGTCGGAGATCACGCGCGTCATCCACAACAACATGGGCGGGATCAAGAACTGCTACCAGCGCGCGCTGCTGCGCGACAGCAGCCTCACGCACGGCAAGATCAGCGTGCAGGTCAGCATCGGGATCTCGGGTCGGGTGAAGCACACCGCGATCGACGGGCCGCCGCAATTCCGCGCCCTCGATCCCTGCATCAAGGAGGTGGTCGGCCACTGGGCCTTCCCGCAGGCGGGCGACGAGTACGGCACCGAGTTCGTGTACGTCTTCCAGGGCAATGAGTAGGCGCGGGCGCCGTCGAGAAGAAGGTAGAGAAAAGACACCGTGCTCCGGCACCCCTACGCCGCGTTCCTGAACAAGGTCGAGAAGCCGTCCCGCTACGTGGGCGGCGAGTACCAGCAGGCGCGCAAGGATCCGGCGACGGTGGCGGCGCGCGTCTGCCTGGCGTTTCCGGACGTGTACGAGATCGGGATGTCCCACCTGGGGACGAAGATCCTCTACAGCGTCCTCAACAAGGCGGACGACCTCGCCTGCGAGCGGGTGTTCTCCCCCTGGCTGGACTGCGAGGCCGAGCTTCGCGCGCGCGGGTTGCCGCTCGTCACGCTCGAGACGGCGACGCCGGTCGGCGCCTTCGACGTCGTCGGGTTCTCGCTGCAGTACGAGCTGACGTACACCAACGTGCTCGCCATCCTCGAGCTGGGCGGGATCCCGCTGCGCGCCGCCGACCGCGGCGACGAGGCGCCGCTGGTCATCGCCGGCGGGCCGACCGCCACGCACCCGGAGCCGCTGGCGCCGTTCATCGACGCCTTCTTCATCGGCGAGGCGGAGGAGCTCTTGCCGGCGCTGGTGCGGGAGGCGGCGGCGATGCGCCGGACGGGCCTTTTGCGCCGCGAGCGGCTGGTGCGGCTGGCGGCGAAGTACCCGCTCTACGTCCCCGAGCTCTACGCGACGGAGCTCGACGCCGAGACCGGCCTGCTGGTCGTCGGCGCGCCGCTCGATCCGCGCGTGCCGGCCCGGCCCAAGCGCGCGCTGGTCGCCGACATCAACCAGATTCCCTTCCCCGACGATTCGCCGCTGCCGTACGCGGAGGCCATCTTCGATCGCATGGCGGTCGAGGTGGCGCGCGGCTGCACCGAGGGGTGCCGCTTCTGCCAGGCGGGGATGATCTACCGGCCGGTGCGCGAGCGCGACCCGGTCGCGGTGCTCGACGCGCTCACCGGCGGCGTCAAGAAGGGCGGCTATGACGAGACGGCGCTGACCTCGCTGTCGATGGCCGACTACTCCTGCGTGACGCCGCTGGTGAAGGCGGCGATGGCCAAGCTCGCGCCGGAGAAGGTGTCGCTCTCGGTGTCGTCGCTCCGGGCTTACGGGCTCAACGAGGACCTGCTGGGCGAGATCGCGGGCGTGCGCGCCGGCGGGCTCACCTTCGCGCCCGAGGCGGGCACGCAGCGGATGCGGGACGTGATCGCCAAGAACGTCACCGAGGCCGACATCCTCGAGTCGGCGCAGCGGGTGTTCGGGCGGGGCTTCTCGCGCATGAAGCTCTACTTCATGATCGGTCTGCCGACCGAGACCGACGAGGACGTGGCCGGCATCGTCGAGACCGCCGCGCGCGTGCAGGCGATCGGGCGCCAGCACCAGAAAGGGGCGCAGGTGACCGCTTCGGTGTCGACCCATGTGCCCAAGCCGCACACGCCGTTCCAGTGGGCGGCGATGGACGACGAGGCGACCACCGCGCGCAAGCAGGGCATCCTGGCCGAGCGGGCGCGCGCGCTGCGCGTGCAGCTCAAGATGCACGAGAACCAGCAGTCGCACCTGGAGGGGATCTTCGCGCGCGGCGATCGGCGCGCCGGCGATCTGCTGGAGGCCGCCTACCGGCGCGGCTGCCGGTTCGACAGCTGGGACGACGCGCTCCGGGTCGATCTGTGGGAGCAGGCGATCGCCGAGACCTCGCCGGTGACCGGGTTCGACGTGGCGCGGCCGCTGGGGACGCTGCCGGTGACGGCGCGCCTCCCCTGGAGCCACATCGACATCGGCCTCGAGCCGGACTTCCTGGCCAAGGAGTACCGCAAGGCGCTCAAGGATCGCCTCTCACCCCCCTGCGGCAAGCCGTACAAGAAGCTGCTCCACCCGAGCAGCGTCGCCGCCGCCGAGGCGGGCGCCAAGGACAAGCTCATCTGCTACGACTGCGGCATCGCCTGCGACCTCGAGGCGATGAAGGGCGAGCGCCTGTTCTTCTTGCGCCGGATGAACGCCTGGGGCGGGGAGGCGGCGGCGGTGAAGGCTCCCGAGCCCGGCAGAGCGCGCGCGCCGCGGCCGGTGCAGGATCCGACGCGACCGCCGCCGCGCGCCCTGCAGGGGACGCCGCACGGCTATCGCGTCCGCTACACCAAGCTGGGGCGCGTCGCTTACCTCGGCCACCTCGATCTGGTGCGCCACCTGCCGCGCATCTTCCGGCGCGCCGGGTTGGAGATCTTCTACTCCCTCGGCTTTCACCCGAAACCGGAGCTGTCGTTCGGACCGGCGCTGGGGCTCGGCATCCCGTCGCTGGGCGAGATCCTCGACGTGAAGCTGGTCGACGACCTCCCGGCCGAGGAGTTGGCGCGGCGGCTCGCGCGTGTGTCGCTGGAAGGGATCGAGATCCTCGACGTCGCGCGGCTCGGCGAGAGCGATCGCGCGCTCGGCCGGGTGCTGACGGCCTCGGAGATGATCGCCCGGCTGCCCGCGGGGGCCGAGGTGGCCGCGGGGCTGGCACGTTTCGCCGGCGAGGCGCCCCTGACGGTGCGGCGCGAGTCGGACAAGGGGATCGCCCGCACCGTCGACGTGCGCCGCTCATTGCGCCGCCTGGCGCTGTTCGAGGACGCGTCGGTACGCCGGCGGCTCGGTTGGGAGGAGGGGGCGATGGTGGCGTTCGGCGTCTCGGTGACCAACGAGGGGAGCGCGCGCCCCGCAGAGGTGGTGACCGCGCTGTTCGGCGCCGAGGTGGCGGCGGCGGCCGACCTGGCGCGGCTGGCGCTGTGGGGCGACGACGGCGTCGATCCGCTGCGCGTCGCCGACCTCCGGCGCCGTGCGGGCGGCGGGCAAGCGCGTCAGGACGCCGCGGCCGCCGTGCCGTGATCGAGACGACCGGCCTCTCCAAGCGATTCGGCGACACGCTGGCCGTCGACGAGCTGTCGCTGCGCATCGAGGGGGGCGAGGTGGTCGGCTTTCTCGGCCCCAACGGCTCGGGGAAGACCACCACCATCCGGCTGCTCATGGGGCTCTTGCGCCCGAGCGGCGGCCGGGCCTCGATCCTCGGGCGTGACTGCCACGCTGACGCGGTCGCGCTCAAGCGCGAGGTCGGGTATCTGCCCGACGAGCCGTTTCTCTATCCCTATCTGACCGGGCTCGAGACGCTCGAGCTCGTGGGCGGTCTGCACGGGATCGCCGCCGCCGAGGGGCGCCGACGCGCCGGCGCCATCGCGGAGCGCCTGGGCCTCGGCCCGGCAGCGGGCGCCTACACGGTGACCTACTCGCTGGGGATGAAGAAGCGGCTGGCGCTGGCGCTGGCGCTCATCCACGAGCCGAAGGTCCTCATCCTCGACGAGCCGACCAACGGGCTCGATCCGGCGGGCGCCCGCCAGATGCGCGCCGCCATCGCCGAATACGCCGCCGGCGGGCGGACGATCTTCCTCTCCACGCATCTGCTCGACGCCGCCGAGCGGCTTTGCCACCGGGTGGCCATCATCCAGAAGGGCCGGCTGCAGGCGATCGGGGCGCCCGACGAGCTGCGCGCCCACTTCGGCGCCGCCCCGGGGACGACGCTCGAGGATCTCTTCCTGCGCGTCACCGCCGGCGACGCTCCGGCGGGGGCGGCGCCTCCGCCGGCGGGCCGGGTCGAAGACCGCGACCACGATCGATGACCGGCGGCGCGGCGATCGACACCGGGACGTTGGCCGGGCTGATGATCCGAGCCCGGCTGCGATCGTTCCGCAACGGCCTGCGCGCCCGCGGCCGGCGCGCGCCGTTGCTGATCACCATCGCGGGCCTGATCATCGCGCTGGCGTACGTCCTGCTTTT
Organism: Polyangia bacterium; assembly: GCA_035607055.1. Taxonomy (GTDB): domain Bacteria; phylum Myxococcota_A; class Polyangia; order Fen-1088; family Fen-1088; genus JADGRB01. Next base: position 43,179 of record DATNDC010000124.1, on the reverse strand, counting down.
CTCGCAGGCCTTTGCCGCGATCGTCGCCGCCTCGGCGCTGCCCGCGCAGGCGGCCGCGCTGGCTCTGGTGACGGGCGCGCTCTCCTTCGGCAGCCTGACCGCCAAGGCCGCCAGCAGCGAAGCCGTCCGCGCCGGCACCTCGGAGAACGAGTTCCTGCTCGCCCGCCCCGTGTCGTTGCCCGCGCTGGTCGCCGCGCGCGGGCTGGCCGACGCGGTGACCGATCCGATGGGGGCGCTCTTTCTCCTGCCGGTGCTCGTCTCCGCGTCGCTGGTCTGGCGCCTGCCGCCCGCGGCGCTGCTGCTGGCCGCGGCGATCTCCTCGGCGGTGCAGGTCACGATCTCGATGCTCGCCTACGCGACGCAGCTCTGCGTCGTGCGGGCCGTGGCCCCGGCCCGCCGGCGCGGCATCTGGATGGCGTTGCGCCTCCTGGCCGCCCTGGCGCTGGCGGCCGTCTGGATGATCGGGACCTGGGTGTTGCGGGCGCCGGCCTCGCTGGCGGGGACATTGACCGCGGTGGCCGAATGGGCCAACCGGACGCCAGGCGCCCTCATCGTCTTGCCGCTGGCCGCGCTCCTTCGTGGCGACGGGGTCGCGGCGCTCGCGGGGCTCGGGCTGCTCTGGCTGATCGCCGCCGCGGCCCTGTTCGTCGCGGCGGCCGTCGCGCGCCGCGCCGGGATGGCAGGCTGGGAAGAGGCGGGGGCGCCCTGGGCCGAGGCGGCGCCTGCTCCCACACATCGCGCGCGTCCCGTCACCGCCGCGACGAAGGACCTGCGCCTCATCACCCGCGATCGCGGGCAGGTCCTGGTCCTCATCGCGATGCCGGCCATCTTCGTCGGCATCCAGATCTTCGGGTCCGCCGGCTGGACCTGGTCGACCGCCAGCCTGGGCCGCGTCTCGTGTCTCGCCTATTCGCTGGCCCTCTACATGGCGACCATCGGCCCGCTCACGCACATGCAAGCCGAGCGGCGCGCGTTCTGGATCCTCCGCACCGTTCCGGTGTCGCTCGGTACGCTGTTCGCCGGCAAGGCGCGCGCCTGGGCGGTCATCGTCGGCGGCGCGGCGGCGTTCGCCTTCGTCCCGCTGGCGCTGGTGATGCCGACGGCGCCGCTCGCGAGCGTGGTCGTGGCCGGCCTCCTGGTGGTGGGCGGCGCGGTGGCGATCAGCTTCCTGGCGATCGCCATGGCCGCCGGCGGCGCCGACCTCTCGGACGAGCAGAGCACCGCCGTCGGCCCGGCGACGATCTATTCGTTCCTCCTGGTGGGCGGCCTCTACAACCTGGTCCTGGTCGGCGATCCGCGGACGCGGGTGGCGGGCCTGGCGCTCTATCTTTACGCCATCGCGGCGCACTGGGGCGCGGGGGTGGCACGCGCGGAGATCTGCCTCGACGCCGAGGCGGTCGGCAGGCCGCGCCTGCGGTCGGCCGAGGCGGCGACGGTCCTGCTGATCTACGCCCTCGGCGCGCGCGGGCTCGCCCAGGCGCCCGGCCTGACGGGCGAACGGTCGAGGGGCGCCGCGCTCGTCTGGGTGGTCCTGATGGGGCTGGTGGCGCTGGCGCTGACGCGTCGTGCGCCCGTCGTCCCGGGGCGGCGGGCGCTGCCGGTCTCGGCGGCCATCGGCGTGCTGCTGGGGGCGGTCGCCGGCCTCGGTGGGGGTGGCGCGGCGAGCGCGCCGCTCCGGGCGGATCTGCCGGCCTGGTTGACGGCGGCCGTCTTCTTGCTGTTCGAAGAGGCCATCTTCCGCGGGCTCGTCGAGCGCGCGCTGGAAGAGGACCTGGCGTCACCGACGGCCGCCCGCTGGCGAGGGCGCGCGATGGCGGCGCTCCTCACGGGCGCGCTGGCCGTGGTGGCGCTCGCCGTCACGACGGCGCCGCTCACCCGCCTCGCGCTGGCGCTCGCGGTGGCGGCGACCGCGGCGCGCGCCATCACCGGCCGCCTGAGCGCGGCCTGGATGGCGCGCCTGGCCGGCCTGGCCGTTTGCGCTTTCCTCTGACTGACGACGGAGATACGATGGTCACATGCGAAGTGTCTTTGCTTCGCGCGTGGCCGCCGCCTGGGGCGCGCGCTCGGTCGGGGGGCTGGCCTTGGCGCTGGCGTTTGCGCTCGGCTGCAGCGTGGACAACACCGGTCTGGCCGAGACGAACGTGAAGCTCCAGCGCCCGGACGGCGGGCTCGGGGTCGGCAGCGGCGGGAACATGGCGAACACCGGGAGCGGGGGCACGACCGGCAGCGGCGGCGGCGCGGCCTCCGGGGGAACGCCTGGGAGCGGCGGCACGATCGCCTCCGGGGGCACGACGGGAACGACCGGTACGGGCGGGGCCGGCGGCGGCGGGACGACGGGGACCGGGGGGGCCACGGCGAGCGGCGGGGCGACCGGGACGGGCGGAGCGCCGGCGACCGGCGGCGCGATGGGGACCGGCGGAATGACCGACACCGGCGGGACGATCGGGACCGGCGGGACGATCATGGCCACCGGTGGAACGACCGGGACCGGCGGCGTGACGGGCGCCGGCGGGACCACCGCCACGGGCGGCGCGATCGGGACGGGCGGCATTCTGGGCACGGGCGGCGTGATCGGTACGGGCGGTATCCGGGGCACCGGCGGCGTCACGGGGACGGGCGGAATCAGCCCGCCGCCGTGCGGCCCCGGGAACTGCAGCGGCTGCTGCAGCTCCACCGGACAGTGCATCCACAGCACCAGCGCCCGGCAGTGCGGGAACAACGGCGCCGCCTGCGTCGCCTGTGGCGGCTGTCAGATGTGCGGCAACGGAGCCTGCGCGATCAATCCGAGCTCGCAGTGGACGATCGTCGCCCAGTCGGCCACGGTCAACATGACGGCGCCCGGCGGCGGCACGTGGGATCCGGTCAAAGGAGACGAGGGGGGCACGGCGCCCGATCTCTTTTGCGAGTACGAGAACCCGGCCAACGACGTCAGCCCCACGACGGCCGGCGTGACCTCCACGGTCACCGACGTCTTCACCGCCACCTGGGACCAGACGATCACGCCGCAGGGGGTGACGGTCAGCGCCCAGGCGCTCATGGCCAGCAAGCCGGCCTGGCGGATCTGGGTGGGCGACGAGGACTGCGTCAACCCGAACAACTGCGGCACGCTGGGGCAGATCGCCTGCTCGTATCAGCAGACGATCAGCGCGGACGCGCTCGCGGCGGGCGAGCTGACGATCAGCAACTTCCAGAGCTGCCTGTCGATCCAGCTCCAGCTCGTCTGTCAGGATCCGAGCGTCACCACGCCGTAGCGAGGCGGGTCGAGCCCGGCGGGCCCGGGCGTCAGGCCTTGGTGACGAAGCCCGAGCGGAGGCAGCGGGCGCAGACGCGGACGTGGGTGTGGGTCCCGTTCGCGAGCCGGGTGTGCACGCGGCGCAGGTTGGGGCGCTGGATGCTCTTGGTCTTGATGTTCGAGTGGCTCACGTTGTTGGCCACCCGACGCTGCTTGCTGCAGACTTCGCATTGCGCTGCCATTTCAAATCCCTCCGGAAGGCGCGTACCTTTAGCACTGGCCGATGGAATTCGCAAGCGCGCGCCGTGCCGCGCGACAGCTCAGGCTGTCCACACTCCTCACCTTGTTCACGCTGGCGGCGCTCCTGCCGGTGGGCAGCGGCGGTTGCCGGCGGCACCACGGCGGCGCCGGGCCCCAGCCGAAGGTCCCCGCCGCGCTGCCGGCCACCGCCCGGCTGGAAGGTCGCGTGCTCGACGGCCGCGCCCACCCGGTCCCCGACGCCCGCGTGCTGGCCTTCCCGATCGCCGACGGAGGCACCGGCCGGGGCGAGCCCGGCCATGCCACGGCCGACCTCGAGGGGCGCTTCGCGATCGACCACCTGACCGCCGGGGCCTACCGGGTTCTGGTCGAGGCGGCGGGGTTTTCCGCGGCCGAGGCCTCGCCGGTCAGCGTACCGGCGGCGGACGTCACCTTGCGCGTGGCCGGCGAGGGGCGATCGATCGCCGGCCGGGTCGAGCGGGGGGGAAAGCCGGAGGCCGGCGCGCGCGTGCTGCTCGGCGCCGAGGCCGGCGGGCCGGTCCGCGAGACGGTGACCCGGGCGGAAGGCCGCTTCGCCTTCAGCGGGCTCGGCGAGGGAACCTACGCGCTGCGTGCGGTGACCGGTGAGCTCGCCTCGCCGACGGTCCGCGGCGTGGCCGCCAGTCGGGACGGCGCGACGCTCGCCGCGCCGTTGCTGCTCGGGCCGGCCGGGACGATCGCGGGGCGCCTGGTGCAGGACTCCGGCGAGGGGCTGGGAGCGACCGAGGTCCGCGCCGACTCCGCCGCCCTGGCGCCGGGTGACGACCCGTTGCCGGCCGTGACCCGCACCGATCCGAGGGGCGGGTTCGTGCTCGGCCCGCTGCCCCCGGACGGCTACCGGATCACGGCCGCGCGCGCGGGGTTCGTCCTGCGCCGCGCGCCGCGCGTGACCTTGGCGACCAAGGACGGCGCGGTGGCCGTCGACGACACGCGGGGGGAGAAGCCGCCGGTCAGGCTCGAGCTCGTGCGGGGCGCGCACGTCCTCGGGCGCGTGACCGACGCGCGCGGTGCGCCGGCCGGAGGCGCGCACGTCCGCTGCGTGGCGAGCGCGATGGACGATCTGACGGTGCAGACCGGGCCGCTGCCGCTGGCCGCCGAAGCGGCGGCGCTGCCGTCAGGGGCGGGGCGGGCGCTCGGCAGCACCCGGAGCGCGATCGCCGACGCCCACGGTCGGTTCGTGGTCGACGACCTCATCCCCGGGCGCTACCGGGTCGAGGTGGCTCACGCGGGGCTCGAGCCGTTGCAGACCGGCGAGCTGGCGCTGGCGCCGGGCGAACGGCGGGACCTCGGGGCGCTCGTGCTGCGCGACGGTTTCCCGGTCGCCGGGCGGGTCGTCGACGACGGAGGCCCGGTCGAGGGGGCGCGGGTGACCGTCTCGGGCGGCGATCCGTCGACGGCGGAGCTCTACGCGCTGACGGACGGATCGGGGTCGTTCTCGCTGGCGCTGCCGGCCGGCAACTATCGGCTGACGGCCACCGCGCCGGGGCACGGCCCGGCGCGCGCGGAGGTGGTGACCCAGCCGGGGCCGGCGCCGCCACCGCTGGAGCTGCGGCTGCGCCGGGCGGAGGCGGTCCTGGAGGGACTGGTGCGCGACACGGGCGGGCGGCCGCTCGCGCGGGCCCGCCTGCTCGTCTGGCCGCGCGACGCCACGCCGGGCGGAGCGGGGGAGGCGCCGCTCGGCAGCGGATCGGCCGACGTGGGCGGCCACTTTCGGCTGAACGACCTGCCGGCCGGGGAGCTGCGGGTCGAGATCCAGCACCCCGACTACCCGCGCGTCACCCTGCCGGCGACGCCCGGTCAGTTCGCCTCGCTGACGGTGCCGTTTCCGGGCGGCATCACCGGCGAGGCGCGCGCGCGTGCCTCCGGGGCGGTGGTGACGCGGGGCCGGGTCGAGGCCTCGGGCCCCGACGGCGCCACGGCCAGCGCGGAGATCCAGCGCGCCGGCTCGTTTCGCCTGCCGCGCCTCGCGCCCGGCCACTGGCGGCTCACCGTCTCGGCGCCGGGATTCCACGCCGCCAACCAGGAGCTGGACGTCCCCCCCAGCGAAAGTCTCGGCGAGCCGTCGGTGCGCGACCTCCGCGTCGAGCTCGATCCGACCTAGATCTTGGCGTTCCGCCGGCGGCGCGCCGCCACCAGCGCGAGCCCGGCGAGCGCGGCGGCCAGGGCCGACCCCGAGCCTTCGCCGGAGGCCGCGCAGGCGCAGCCGTCGTCGGGGGCGTTCTGCGCACAGGCCGGCGCGACGCGCGCGGGCGGATATATGGCGCAGACGCCCCGCGCGTCGTCGGTGGTGATGACACGCTTGGCGGTGCCGGGGCTTTCGGCCTGGACGAGGTACCACATCACCGCCGCCGCCTGGACGGTCTCGCTGCTGTCCGGGTACGGCAGGCAGGTCGGAATGAGCTGCCCCTGGTCGTCTTTGCTGCCGTCCGGAGGCTGATCGCCGTTGTCGTCGGCGGTGCTCTCGCAGGTGTGCGCGAGTCCGAGGAAGTGACCGAACTCGTGGGTCAGCAGCGTCTGCAGATCGATGCGAGGCTGATCGTGTTGTTCGGGCGGCGAGCCGGGATCGAGGTTGGCCAGCAGGTACGGCATGCCGGCGGGACCCGGGATGGCGTTGATCTGGATGTCCGCGTCGATGATGTTGCCGTTGGGCTGCCACCAGACCTGGGTGTAGGCCAGGGCGCCGGGCGGAAACTCCGTCGAGTTGGGGTCCGTCTGGAAGACGATCGTGTTGTTACCGTCGTGCCAGGGCGTGGGCGCGGACCCCGTCGCGAACTGCGGGATGATCTGGAAAGACGGGTGGCCGCTGCCGGCGTCGCCCGTGCCGGTGGGGCAGGTGACCTGGTCGGGGCCCCAGGCGGCGGCCGCCGCGCCGATCGACTTGGCCACCTCGTCGGGCGTCATCTGGGTGAAGCCGTTCAGGTAGATGTTCACCGTCTCGCAGCTCGACGACCAGTAGAGTTGCTGTGACGTCGCGGGCGGTGGCGGTGTGTTGATCTCGCGGACGAACGCAGCGGCGTCCCGGGGCGCGAGCGAGAGGGCGACGAGGGCGGCGGCGCAAGCGAAGGGTCGAAGGCGCACCCACATCTCAGGATCGCGGCGCAGCGGTGCGGCGGCGGCGGAACCCGAGTCCGATCGCCGCCAGCGCCGCGAGCGCGCCGAGCGATTCGACGTCCTTGCTCGGGCCGCCGGCCGTCGCGCACTGGAGGCACCCCGCGTCGAGCGCCGGGGGTGGGCTGTTGGCCGAGTAGATCGTGCAGACGGCGTTCTGATCGTCGGGGGCCAGGGTCCGCTTCTGGATGTCGCCCGCCTCCGCCGAGGGATACATGGTCGTGGCCTCCACCTCGGCATCGGCGCTCGAGCAGTCGACGACCGGCGCGCCGGTGTTGTCGTCCGGACGCCCGTTCGAGGTCGACGTGAGCGCGTCGTAGCAGGTGTGGTCGAGTCCGATGAGGTGGCCGAACTCGTGGGTGAGCGCGTTCTGCAGATCCATGTCGGCGTTCAGGTTGGGGTCTTCGACCACGTCGGCCCAGTGGAACCAGACGAGGTCGACCTCGACGTCGGCGTCGAGGATCTGGCCGGTCGCCTTGTTCGCGGTGTCGGTCGTGACCGCCAGCGCCGTCTGGTCGTACACCATGTCGCAGTCGCCCTTGGCGTCGACGTGGCACCAGTCCTTGCCGTGGAAGATGAGCGAGTTGCGGGCGTCGTTGACGGCCAGCGGGGTCGGGGCATCCGACATCGCCGTGTCGAGCTGGAGATAGGTGCAGGGGGTCTGGCCGCGGCTCCAGGCCGCGGCCGCGCCGGCCACCGCGCCGGCGACCTGGTCGGGCGTCATGCTCGACTGGTTGAAGTCGTGCGGGTAGCCGGTGATGGCCACGGTCGTCTCGGCCCAGAAGAACGGCGCGTTGTCCTCGGTCACGTAGCGGACGAAAGCCGCCGCGGGGCGGGGTGTCGCGAGCGCCAGCGCCGCCGCGAGGAGCGCGCCTGCCTGCGCCCGCCTCATCGTCCGCCGCCAGCGGCGCCCGTCACGAGCGCGCGCACCTCGGTCCGCAGATCGACGAGCGGCCGCGGCTGCGCCTTGAACACCTCCGCCGAGGCCGGCGTGGTGCGGACGAAGGCGGCGCCGGCGCGCCCGGGGGCGCTCACCATCCAGCGGCCGGTCGCCTCTTCGCGCCGCAGCGGGCGCTTGCCCTGGGCCATCCCCACCACGATGGCTCGGCCCGGCGTCTGGGGCGGAAAGCGGAGAAAGAGCAGCGTCCGCTCGCCCGGCGAGAACGGAGGCATCCCTTCGACCCGCATGGTCAGGCCGTCGAGCGACCCGCCCGGCTGCACGACCTGGACGTGAGAGGCCGGCGCCGCCGCGCCTTTCCAGCAGTCGACGACCGCGAGATCGATGGTGGTGAGGATCCGGTTGTGGTCGGCGTTCCAGGAGGTCTTGACGGAGACGACGTCCACGACCGAGATCTGATCGGCGCGCGCGACGAGCGTCGGCAGATCGAGCGCCAGGACCAGCGTGGCCGCGGCGGGCTTGACGAAGGCCAGAGCAAGCAGGAGCGCGACCATCGCAAACAGTCGACGCGAGGGGCGCATGACGGAGGCCATAATAAGGTGGAAACTGATAAGGCGGAAACAGCCGTTTGTTGAACGGTCAAGCGGGAGGCGCGCCGCCCGGGGCGACCGGCGGCGCGGCGCTGGTGGCGGGTGGCGACGCGGGCGCGGTACCACTGCGGCTCGGGGGGGTGGTCCGGACGTGATAGGCGCCACCGGCGCCCGGTAGCGCCGGTCCCGATTGAGCCTTCTCGCGGGCCAGCTCCATGAAGCGGTACTGGCTGCGGACGACCTTGGCCGTCACGCCGCTCGGACCGGGGCCGTTCGTGCCGTTGGTCACGCCCTCGGGGCGGACCCGCGTGTAGCTGCCGTCGGCGTTGAGCCGCCGGGCCTTGACGTTGTCCTCCAGCGCGATGCCCAGGATCTCGTGCTGTACCCGGTCGCGCAGCCCCTCGTCCTCGATGGGGAACATCACCTCGACCCGGCGCTGGAAGTTGCGCGGCATCCAGTCGGCCGACGAGAGGTAGACTTCGCGCTTGCCGCCGTTGTCGAAGCTGAAGATGCGGGCGTGCTCGAGGAACCGATCGACGATGCTGGTGACCCGGATGTTGTCGGATATGCCGGGGACGCCGGGGCGGAGGCAGCAGATGCCGCGCACGATGAGCTCGATCGACACCCCTGCCTGCGAGGCGCGGTAGAGCGCCTTCACCACCGGCCCGTCGACGAGCGCGTTCATCTTGGCCACGATGTGCCCCTTTGGCCCCAGCGCCGCCTCGCGGTCGATGAGCGCGATGATCCGCTCCTGCAACCCCAGCGGGGCGACCGAGAACTTCTTCCACGACGGCGGCGAGGAGTAACCGGTGAGGAGGTTGAACAGCGCGCCCGCGTCGTCGGCGTAGGCGTCGCGCGCGGTGAAGTAGGAGAGATCGCCGTAGATCCGCGCCGTCGACGGGTTGTAGTTGCCGGTCGACAGGTGCACGTAGCGCTTGATCCGGTTCCCCTCGCGCCGGACCACCAGCGCCACCTTGCAGTGGGTCTTGAGGCCGATGAGGCCGTAGACGACGTGCACGCCCGCATCTTCCAATGTCCGCGCCCATTGAATGTTGGGGGCTTCGTCGAAGCGCGCCTTGAGCTCGACGACGGCGGTCACCTGCTTGCCGTTCTCGGCGGCGCGGATGAGGGCCCGGATGATCGCCGAGTCGGCGCTGGTGCGGTAGAGCGTCTGCTTGATGGCCAGCACGTTGGGGTCGTCGGCCGCCTCGGAGATGAACTCCACCACGTCCTCGAACGACTCGTAGGGGTGCTGGAGGAGCACGTCGCGCTGGGCGATGACGCGGAAGATGTCGTCGTACTCCTGCAGCGGCGGCACGATCTGGGGCGAGAACGGCTCGTCCTTGTACTCGCGCAGGTCCTCGCGCGCGCAGACGGGCGCCAGGTCGGCCAGGTGCAGGGGACCCTCGAAGAGGTAGACGTCGTCGGGCTCGAGTCGCAGCGCGGCGCTGAGGAAGCCGACCACCTCGGGTGGGGTGTCGTGCGCGATTTCGAGCCGCACGGCGCTGCCGCGCTCGCGCCGCCGCAGCTCCTTTTGGATGGTCTTCAGCAGGTCGTCGGCCTCGTCCTCGTCGATCGAGAGATCGAAGTTGCGCGTCACCCGGAAGGGACTGCAGCCGAGCACCCGGAACCCGGGGAAGAGCTCGCCCGCGTGCATGGCGATGAGGTCCTCGAGCAGCGTGAAGGAGAACTTTCCGGGCCCGGCCACCTCGGTGATGCGGGGGAGCACCGAGGGGACCTGCACGACGGCGACCATCGTCTCGCGCCGCGCGACCTTCTCACGCTCGCGGTGCATCAGGATCGCCAGGTTGAGGCTGCGGTTGCGCAGCATGGGGAAGGGGTGGTTGGGGTCGACCGCCAGCGGCGTCAGCACCGGCCAGACCTCCTTGGCGAAGTAGACCTGGAGGTGCGCCTTCTGCTCGGGCGGCAGCTCCTGCGCGCGGAGCAGCCGGATGCCCGCCTCCGCCAGCCCGGGCGCGACCTCGGTCCGCCAGACGCGGTACTGCTCACTCACCATCGCGTGGGCGCGGGCGCTGATGGCCGCCAGCTGCTCGGCCGGGGTCAGGCCGTCGGGGGGCGTCTCCGAGACGTTGCCCGACAGCTGCTGTTTGAGGCCGGCGACGCGCACCATGAAGAACTCGTCCAGGTTCGAGGCGACGATGGCCAGGAACTTGAGTCGTTCGACCAGCGGCACGGTCGCATCGCGCGCCTCCTCGAGGACCCGTTCGTTGAACCCCAGCCAGGAGAGCTCGCGGTTGATGAACAGCTTGGCGTTCGCCGGATCGTTGGCGACCGGGGGCTTGGGAGCCAGGTTCTTGCGCGTGCGACGGGCCACAGCACGACCATCTTACCTCAGGGGAATCACGTTCCCCTCGGGGGCCGTGAGGGGGGCTACCCTAATGCGCGTCGGAGAGGAAGCCGCTGCGCCGCTCGTGGCCGGGGAAGGTCACCTGGACCGCGCGCCGGTCGCGGCGGTGGCCGTGCGCCCGGAGCCGCGCGCCCTTGAGGGTCTCCTCCACGAGATCCTCGAACGACAGGCCCGCGCCGTGGGCGATCTTGGGGAGCAGGCTGGTGGGCGTCATGCCGGGGAGAGTGTTCACCTCCAGCACCACCTCGTTTCCCTTGTCGCTCACGATGAGGTCGACGCGCGTGGCGCCGTCGCAGCCGAGCGCCTCGTGGGCCAGCGTCGCCAGCCGCAGCGCCGAGCGGTAACGCTCGGGCGACAGGCGCGCCGGCAAATGGTACTCGGTGCGGCCGCTGGTGTACTTGTTGCGGAAGTCGTAGAAGCCGCGCTTGGGGACGATCTCCACCGCGCCGAGCGGCTTGCCGTCGAGGATGGCGACCGAGATCTCCTTGCCGTCGATGTAGCGCTCGACCAGGACGTCGTCGTCGAAGCGCAGCGCCTGCTCGACCGCCGCCTCCAGCTCCAGCTCGTCGCGGGCGATCTTGATCCCCAGCGACGACCCTTCACCGGCCGGCTTGACGATGACCGGAAATCCGAACGACCCGTGCAGCTCGAGGAGCTCCTCGCCGCCGTCGAACTGGACCACGTAGCCGGGCGCGGTGGGCAGGTTGTTGAGGCGGAAGACCTCCTTGGCCCGCACCTTGTTCATGGAGAGCGCGGAGGCCAGCACGCCCGAGCCGGTGTAGGGGATTCCCAGAAGCTCCAGCAGTCCCTGGATACAGCCGTCCTCGCCGTAACGGCCGTGCAGGGCGACGAAGGCGACGTCGATGCGTGATTGCCGCAGCACCATGTCGACGTCGCGGTCGACGAACAGCGGCCAGGCGTCGTACCCCCGGTCGGTCAGGGCGGCCAGCACCGCCTCACCGGTGCGAATCGAGATGTCCCGCTCCGCCGACAGCCCGCCCATGAGAACGCCGATCTTGCGCTGTCCGATCATGCTCCACCGGTAACCTCGCCGCGTGCAGTCGTCAAAAAAACTTCATCTGTGGTAAAGACGGGCGCCATGACTTTTCTAGAAGCGGCCTTCGAAGTCCTGCGACTCGAAGGGAAGCCGCTGCACTACAAGGAGCTGACGGAGCGGGTGGTCGGACGGAAGCTGCTCACTTTCGTGGGCCGCACGCCCGAGGTCACCATGCAGACGCAGCTGACGGCGGCGGTGAAGAAGGCGCCAGGAAATCCGTTCGTGCGGGTCAAACCCGGCGTGTTCGGGCTCCTGCGCTACCCCGAAGTCTCGGCGGAGGAGCGCGCCGCCGCCACGGCCAAGCCCGAGGCGCCCGCCAAGCGTGCCCGGGCGGCCGAGGAGGACGCCGCCGGAGCGGCGGGCGAGGGGCGACGACGCCGCCGGCGCGGGGGGCGCGGCCGCGAGCGCGATCAAGAAGAGCGGAGGCCTGCGGCCGCAGCGGCACCGGCGGGCGACGACGGCGAGGCGGAAGAGCCCACCCACGGCGGCGGCCTGTCGGCCGAGGCGCGCGCGGCGGCCCTGGCCGAGACCGGCGTTCTGGAAGGCGACGACGACGCAGCTGGCGACGAGGAGGTCCCAAGCGCGATGGATTCGACGGACGATGACGAGACCGCCGGGACGGCACCGCCCGAAGGCGCGGGCGCGGCCGAGGCGGGCGCTGCCGACGAGGGCGACGAGGGGGAGGAGGGCGATCGGGAAGAGGGAGGAGACGAGGGGGCGGGCCCGTCCGGCGGCGACCGTCCGGGCGGCGCTCCCGGCGTCGAAGGGCACCGGGCCGAGGGTGAGTTCGGGCCCGGCCGCCGCCGCCGGCGCCGCCGCCGGCGTGGGGGCCGCGGTGAGCTGGAGGGGGGAGGGTTCGCAGACGCCCCGCGCCCGAGCGGCAGCGCAAGCTCGAGCGCAAGTCCAAGTACGAGTGCAAGCGAAGGATCGCTGGCGGCGCCGGGCGGTGAAGGCGCCGGCTTCGCGCCGACCGAGTCCGGAGGTGGCGCGGCGGCCAACGGCGAGGCGGGTGGCCCGCCCAACGGGGGCGACAACGGGCAGGGACCGCGGCGGATCATGACGCCCGTCGACGCGGCGCTGGAGATCTTGCGCGGTCAGGCGCCCGGGCGGGGGACCGCCGTCCGACAGATCGCCGACATGGCGACCCGCCGGCGACTCGTCCACGGCGAGCCCAACGAGGCCTGGCGGGTCATGCGGACGGCGCTGGCCGCCGAGTCCCGGGAGCGTCTGCGCGCCGGGATGCGCCCCCGCGTGCGGGCCGCCGGCGCGGGACTCTTCGCGCTCTCCCGCCGGCCGCCGGAAGGGGAGCTGGAGCGCGCCGAGCAGGTGTTCGGCGAGGCGCGCCGCGCCCTGCGCGAGCGGACGGTGGCGTCGCTGGAGCGGCGGCTCGGCGAGCTGCCGGGCTCGGCGTTCGAGGCGCTCTGCCGCGTGCTCCTGCAGCGGGAGGCGTTCGGTCCGGCCACCTTCGTCAAGCGGATCGACAACACCGTCTACATCGAGGCGCTGCGCGGCCGCGGGGGGCGCTCGTCGCGCTGCCTCATCGCGCTTCGCCCCGGTGCTTCGCCGGGCGGGCGGAACGCGATCCTCGAGCTGCGCGTGGGGATCATGAAGCGAGGCCAGGACGAGGGGCTGCTCATGCTGGCCGGTCGTATGGCCGAGGACGGGATCGCCGCTTGGAAAGATCCTGGACCGCCGATCGAGATCGCCGACGGACCGGCGCTGGCCGAGACCTGCATCCGGCACGGGGTGGGCGTCATCAACGCGACCGTCAGCGTCGACTTCGTGGACGCCGACTTCTTCGCCGAGATCGCCGAAGGGTAGGCGGGGGGCCTTGGAGGCCGTCTGGCGGTGGCTGGGGCGTGCGCCGTTCGCCGAGACGGCCGCGCTCCAGGAGCGCCTGCGCGCGGATCTGCTGGCCGGGGTCGGCCCCGAGACGCTGCTCTTCTGCGAGCACGATCCGGTGGTGACGCTCGGCCGCTCGGCGCGCCCGGAGAACGTGCTGGCGCCGGCGGCGGAGCTCTCGCGCCGCGGCGTGACGGTCGCGGCCGCGTCGCGCGGCGGCGACGTGACCTATCACGGGCCCGGTCAGCTGGTCGGCTACCCGGTCGTGCGTCTCCGGAGCGGCGTGGTCGGCCACATGACGGCCATGGCGCGGGCCGTGGGTCGCGTCCTCGCCGAGCTGGGCGTCGCCACGACGTTCCGCCGCGACGCGCCTGGCCTGTGGACAAATGACGAAAAGCTGTGTGCCTTCGGGGTCCACGTCCGCTCCCGCGTCGCCGTCCACGGGTTCGCGCTCAACGTGACGGCCGACCTCGACGCCTTCGATCTGATCGTGCCGTGCGGGCTCCCCGGCGTGCGCACCACCTCGCTCGGGCGGTTGGGCGTCACGCCGCCGCCGCTCGAGATCCTCGCCGCGCGCGTGGCGCGCGAGCTCGGCTTGGAGTTGAACGTCACGTTTCACGCCAACGCAATTGCAATGCTGGATGGGATCACTAGAATGGTTGGTGCGTGAAGTCTGTCTGCCAGCCGCGCGTCTTGGTCGTTCACAACCGCGACTACGAGGGCGCGGAGGCCGATCCAGAGAATCGTTCTCGCGAGGACGTTCTCGGAACGGTGGGGAGCGTGACGAAGGCGCTCGACGCCGTCGGCTGGCCGTCGGGGACGGTCGGGATAGGCGCCGACCTCGACGAGGCCCTCGGCGAGATCGCCGAGTTCGCGCCCGACGTCGTCTTCAACCTCTGCGAGTCGATCGACGGGGTGAGCAGCCTCGAGCCGCTGCTGCCGATGCTGCTCGAGCGCGCCGGCGTGGCCTACACCGGATCGGCGCCGCTCACCCTGGGACTGGCGGTGCACAAACACCGGGCCAAGGACGTGCTGCGCGGCGCCGGGGTGCCGACGCCCGAGGCGACGCTCCTGACCACACCCGACGTCTCTCAGGTCACGCTTCCGTTTCCCCTGATCGTCAAACCGGCCCGCGAGGACGCCTCGGTCGGCATCACCGCCGATTCCGTGGTCCACGATCGCGGCGCGCTCGAGCGGCAGGTGACCGTCGTGCTGGCCCGTTATCGTCAGCCGGCGCTGGTGGAGCGCTACGTCGAAGGGCGCGAGATCTACGTCTCCCTGCTGGGGCGGACGCAGGGGGGCGCCGACATGTTGCCCCTCTACGAGATCGACTTCTCCGAGATGCCGCCCGGCTGTCCGCGCATCGTCTCCTTCGACGGCAAGTGGGTCGAGAGCTCGCCCGAGTTTCGCGGCACCAAGCCGGTCCCCTGCGAAGGGCTGTCGGCGGCGACGCTCTCCCGGATCGCCGAGGTGGCCGAACGTGCCTTCGCGGCGATGGAGCTGCGCGACTACGCGCGGCTCGACGTGCGCCTGGCGGCCGACGGCACCCCGTACGTGATCGACGTGAATCCGAACTGCGACCTGTCGGAGGGGGCGGGGTTCGCCCGAGCCGCGCGCGCCGCCGGCCTCGGATATGATGAGGTGGTCAGGCGCATCGTCGACCTCGCCCTCCTGAGGCGTCCCCATGCCGACACGATCCCCTTCACGGCGCGCGCGCGCGCGACCACCCAGCGAAGCCGCTCGGTTCTCCCCAGCCAGCCCGCCCGGCGGGGCGTACGCTCGGGCTGACAGACCCCGCGGGCGCGCGAGCCGGTGGGGCGCGGTGGCGTCGTTGAGGATCTTGGTCCTCGGCTGGGGGCTGGTGGCGCTCGGCTGTCACCGGGCGGCTCCCGTCGCGCCGCCGCGGCCGCGCCCCGCGTTGGGCGACGTCGACGTTCAGGTGAGCGTGGCGCCCGACGACGCCTCGCCGCCTCACCTCGATGCGGCGCTGCTGCGAGAGCGGCTGCGCGCGCGCCTGCTCGCCTCGGGGCTGTTTTTGGCGCCGGGCACTGACGGGGGCGCGGCACCGCGGGCGCGCGTGACGGCGCGGATCGCCACCGAGGCGGTGGAGGTGGGCGGCAAGGGCGAAGCGCGCGCGCGCGTCGAGCTGCGCCTCGACGACGGGCGCGCCGAGGCGGCCGACAGCCTGTCGTTCGCGCTCGAAGGCCGGGGGAGCGAGCGTTACGCGGCGGCGCCCGCGCGCAACGCGGCAGCGTCCACGCCCGCACCGCGCGACGCGGTCACGAGGGATCTCGTGCTGCGGGTGGCAGGCGATCTGATCGACGGCTACCTGGCGCGGCGGCAGATCGCCGAGGGGCCGCCCGCGGCCGTCCACGCCGCGCTGGGGGCCGACGGCGGCGAGCTGCGCGACGAGGCGATCCGCGCGGCGGGCGAGCGGAAGCTGCGCGACGAGGCGCCGCGGCTGCTCCAGCTGCTGAACGATCCGGACGAGCGGACGCGCGACGAAGCGCTCGGCGCGTTGATCGCGCTCGGGGATCGGCGCGCCGTCACCGAGCTGACCCGCACCCGGTCGCTGCGGGATCGCCGCGAGATGCGAAAGATCATCGAGGCGATCGCCATCCTGGGCGGCCGCGAAGCGGACGACTACCTCTCCTTCGTGGCGGCCACACACGACGACGACGAGATCCGGGCCGAGGCGGCGGCCGCCCGCGCGCGGCTCGAACGGCGAGAAAACGATGCAACGGCGCTGGGTTCCAGATGACAGGGGCCGCGGTTGCCAACTTTCGTTATCGATTAGCATTTCTTTTGTGATTGCAATAAGATTGCCTATGTGGCGGTCGCCAATGTAGTTGACAGGGCGGAGGCGGCGTCGATTCCGGCGCGCTTCCGGCTGGGCGAGCGACTGGGCGCGGGCGCGTCGGGCGAGACGTTCGCCGCGCGCGACACGACCGACGACAGCGCATGCGTGGTCAAGCTGTTCGCCGCGGATGCGCGCGGGCAGCGGTTCGCGCTGGCCGAGTTCCGCGGCCTCGAGACGCTCGCGCACCCGAGCGTCGTCCGGCTGCGCGACATCGGCCGCCTCGCCGACGGGCGGCTCTACCTCGTGACCGACCAGATCGTCGGCCCGGGCCTCGAGTCGGTGGCGACGATCGCCGACGAGGAGGCGCGTCGGACGCTGTTCGCGCGCGCCGCGATCGATCTGGCGTCCGCGCTCGCGCACCTGCACGCGCGCGGCATCATGCACGGTGACGTCTCGCCCGCCAACGTGCGGCTCTCCTCGGCGGACCCCACGGCACCGCGCGCCGTGCTGATCGACTTCGGGCTGGCGGGCCCCGCGCGCGCCGCCGACGGCGTGGCGCGCGGGACGCTCGGCTACGCGGCGCCCGAGTCGCTGACGGGCGCCCGGACGCCCGCCACCGATCTCTTCGCGCTGGGCGCCACGCTCTACGAAGCCTGGAGCGGCGCGCCGCCGTTCGGGCGCGGCCTGCGCGCGGCCGAGCGGGTGCTGGCCGAGCCGCCGCCGCCGCTCTCGTCGGTGCGTCCGGGGCTGGGCGCCGGCTGGGACGCGCTCTTGGCGCGTCTGCTGGCCGCCGATCCGGCCGAGCGCCCGGCGAGCGCGCGCCTCACGCTGCGCGAGGTGATGCGTCTCGGCGCCGGGGCCGCGACGCCGACGGAGCTCGATCTGCAGCTCCCGTACCCCGACGGCGATCCGCTGGCCGGTCTCCTGGTCGGCCGCAAGAGCGAGCGGGCGTCGCTGCGCGCTCTGTTCGAGCGTCTCGCCGAAGGGACTGCGCCCGCTTCGGCGCTGGCGCTGGTGGGCGCTCCGGGCTCGGGGAGGCGGACGCTGTTCGAGGCCGCGGCGCGCGAGGCAGCGGTCGCGGCGGCCGCCGGGGCGCTGGCGGGCATCGATTTCTGGCGGGGCGACGTGGCGGGCCTGGAGCGCTTCCTGGGCGCGATCTCGAAGTCCGAGAGCGACGACGCCCGGCGCGCGGTCGAGTCGCGCATGGCGGCGCTGGCGGAGTCGATCGAGACGCGCGCGCGGACGCGACCGCTCTGCCTGTTCCTGGAGGAGAGCGCGGCGGCCGAGGCGCTGGCGACGTTCGTGGCCGGCGCGGCGCCCAGCGGGCGGGCGCTGCTGGTCGTTCCGACCCGCGCGCCGCTCGGGCGCCCCTTCGGCGCCGAGATCGCGCTGGCGCCCCTGGGAATCACCGAGATCGCCGAGCTGGTCGGCGCCGCCGTCGACCAGCCGCCGCCGGCCGAGGCGATCGCCGCGATCGCGGAGGTCTCGCGGGGCAACGCGGCCTCCGCGGCGTTGCTGGCGCGGCGGCTCATCGCTGCCCTGCGCGTCGGCGACGATTGGAGGCCCCGCCAGGCCGACGGCGATCTGGAGACGCTGCTGGCCGCTGGTTTCGCCGCGCTTCCGGCGGGGACCGGGCGCTTGCTGTTGGGCGTGGCGCTGGCGGGCGAGGCGGGCGCGGAGGTGGCGGCGCTCGACGAGCCGGGGACGGCCGGGGCGCTGGCGACCGCGCGCAACGCCGGCTGGCTCGAGGTGGGCGCCGGCCGCGCGCTCCATCTGCCGAGCGCGGCGCACCGGCGGGTGGTGCTGGCGGGCCTGGCGGGCGCGGCCGCGGTGGAGGTGGGCGTCCGAGCGCTCGGCGCGCTCGGGCCCGACGATCCGAGGCGCGTCGACGCCCTGGTGGTGGCCGGGCGTCGCCAGGAGGCGGCCGAGGCCCTGCGCCAGGAGGCGGCGGCAGCCACCTCGGCGGGCGATCACGGGCGCGCGGCGCTGTTGCTCGAGCGAGCGTCGGAGCTGGCACCCGCGGCGCTGACGTTTGGCGAGCGGCTGGCCCTGGCCACGGGCCTCGGCGCGATGGCGCGCTACGAAGACGCGGCGCGCGTGTTGGTCGAGGCGCGCGCGCGGGCCGAGGGCGCGGCGGAGGTCGCGGCCGCTTGCGAGCGCGAAGGCTGGCTGCTCACCCGCCGCGGCGATCTCGCGGGGGCCCGGGGCGTGCTCGAGCGGGGTCTCGCCGAGAGCGAGGCGGCCGGCCAGCCGGCGCCTGGCTTGCGCGCGCGCCTCGGGCGCCTCCTGGTCACCGCCGGGCGGTTCGCCGAGGCGCTGGCCATCGTGGAGCCGACGCTGGCGGCCGGAGCGGGCGGCGAGATGGTCCGGGGTCTCGCCACGGAGACGGCGCTCCTGGCCAGCGCCTACCTCGGCGATCTCGCGGCGGCGCGCGGGCGCTTGGCGGCCCTGGAGAGACTGAGCCTGGGCGAGACGCGCCGCGCGTATCTCGCGGCCCTGCTGGCCCAGCTGGCGGGAGACGAGGTGGCGGCGCGCGACGCCTACCGACGCGCTTACGACGTCGCCGCGAAGGAGAACGACGTCCACACGGTGGCCGCCGTGGCGCTCAACCTCGGCGGGATGTTGGTCGAGGAGGGGCTCTATGGCGAGGCCCTGACGGCTTCCTCACGCGCGGTTCGCGAGCTGGGGCGGCTCGGTGCCAACGCCGAGCTCCTCCCCGCCCTGGTGAACGCCGCCAACCTCTTCGTCGAGCTCGGCGACCTGGCGGCAGCGCGGCGGGCGCTCGATCGGGCGCTCGGTCTCGCCGCGGGCGGCCGGTCGGGGCGGGCGGCGGCGACCGCGGCGTTCGTGGAGGGGGACCTCGGGCGCCGGCGCGGCGAGATCGAAGCGGCGCTCGCGCATTACCGGCAGAGCGCGGCGCTCTATCGCGAGGCCGCGTATCCCCAAGGCGCGGTCAGCGCGCTGTTGGCGGTGGCAGAGACGCTGGCGGTGGCCGGGCGCCCCGCCGACGCGCGGCGGGCGTTCGCCGAGGCCGTCGAGGTCAGAGGCGAGGCCGGCGCTCCCGGCGATCCCGATTTGGCGCGCGCCGAGGCTCACCTGGCGCTCGCCGAGGGGGGCGGCGCGGCGCCGGGGGCTTTGGCCGCCCGGCTCGATCGGCTGGCGCGCCAGGCCGAGGCGCGCGCGCGACGCCCGGCCGCCTGGCGCCTGGCCGTGCTGGCCGGCCGTCTGGCGGCGCGCGCCGGGGCGACCAGCGAGGCGCGCGCCGCGTTCGAGTTTGCTCGCACCGTTTGGAAGGAGGTCCGGATGGCAACGCCCGAACATCACCGCGTCGCGCTGGAGAGCGATCCAGACGCCCTCTGGCTCGGTCCCGAGGGGGCCGAGCAGTCGGGGGGCGGCCCGATCGCGGCGCGCGCGCAGGCCGCCGAGGGACGCCTGCGGCGCCTGCTGCGCATCAACAAGCGACTCAACAGCGAATTGCGGCTGCCGCGGCTCCTGGAGATGGTGCTCGACACCGTCATCGAGCTGACCGACGCCGAGCGCGGGTTCCTCCTGCTCGAGGACGAGAGCGGCGAGCTCTGCGTCAAGGCCGCGCGCAACATCGACCAGCGGACGCTCGAGACCGAAGAGCTGGCGCTGTCGCGCTCGATCGCCCGCCAGGCGGCGGCCGGCGGCGAACCGGTGGTGACCATCGACGCCGCGGGCGACGACCGCTTCCGGGAGGCCCTGTCGGTCTCCGACCTGCACCTCCGCTCGGTGCTGGCGGTGCCGCTGGCCATCAAGGGTCGGGTGGCGGGCACGATCTACGTCGACCACCGCCTGCGCAAGGGGGCGTTCGATCAGGAAGACGTACGGTTGGTGCTCGACTTCGCGGAGCAGGCCGCGATCGCGCTGGAGAATGCGCGTCTGCTCAGCGAGCTCAAGCGGCGCGAGCGCCAGGTGGAGGCGCTCAACCGGCGTCTGGAGGCGGAGCTGGCGGCGCGACGGGAGGAGATCTCGGGGATCAAGGTCGAGCTGCGCGAGAACCGCGAGGCGCTGGCCGTCCGCTACGACTACCGCAACATCATCGGGCGCACGCCGCGGATGATGGAGCTGTTCCGGCTCATCGATCGCATCACCGACACCGCGCTCCCCGTGGTCATCCAGGGTGAGAGCGGCACGGGCAAGGAGCTGGTGGCCCGCGCCCTCCACGCCAACGGGCCGCGGCGCGAGCGGCCGTTCGTGGGCGAGAACTGCGCGGCCATCCCGGAGACGCTGCTCGAGTCGACGCTGTTCGGCTACGTGCGGGGGGCCTTCACCGGGGCCGAGCACGACACGCGCGGGCTGTTCGAGATCGCCGATGGGGGGACGCTGTTCCTCGACGAGGTGGGCGACATGTCGCCCGCCATGCAGGGGAAGCTTCTGCGCGTGCTGCAGGAGGGGGAGATCCGGCGCGTGGGGAGCGAGCGGATGCGCAAGGTCGACGTGCGCATCGTCGCCGCCACCAACCGCGATCTGGGGCGGATGGTGGAGGAGGGGAAGTTCCGGCGCGATCTCTTCTTCCGCCTCAACGTGGCGGGGATCGCGCTGCCGCCGCTGCGCGAGCGGCGCGAGGACATCCCGCTCATGGTGGAGCACTTTCTGGCCAAGCTGGCCAAGCGGGACGGGCGCCCGGCGCCGAAGGCGCTCGAGCCGGCGGCCCTGGCGCGCCTCTGCGTCTATCGCTGGCCCGGCAACGTGCGGGAGCTGGAGAACGAGGTGACGCGGGCCGAGGCGCTCTCGGGCGCGCGGATCACCGCCGCCGACCTGTCGCCGCGCGTCGGCTCGGCCGAGGAGGCGGGCGTCATGGCCGCCGAGGACCAGGACAATCTGGTGTTGAAGCCCCGCGTCGAGCGTCTCGAGCGCTCGCTGCTGCGCGAGGCCCTCGGGCGCTCGGGAAACAACCAGACCAAGGCCGCGGAGCTGCTGGGGCTGTCGCGGTTCGGGCTGCAGAAGAAGCTCAAGCGCTACAATTTCGCGCTATAGAGCCGAACCATGTTGCGTCCACCGCCAACCTCGTTGCCGCTCGGGACCGCAACCCCCGCGGTTTCCGTGTGGTTGGGCCGGCGTGGCACTTGCTACTTGCCGCCATCGGGGGACTCCATCGAATGAAAGCGCTTCGTCGCCGCTGGTTGCTGCTCGGGCCGCTGCTCGGGGGGGCGGCGTTGCTCTGGTCGTGCGTGGCGCCCATCCTGACCGTTCCGCCCCCGAGCGCGATCGCCTTCACCAAGTCCGCGCTGACGGACAGCAGCGGAGCCCAATACTGGGTCGCCAGCGGTCCGCCGCTTCCCCAGGCGGCGAACGCCGTTTACTACATCCGCAACGAGATGCTGGGGCAGGGCGTGATCGTCACCGGCGCCAACGACGGATCATTCGCGACGTCGCCGCCGTTGCCCGGTAACCCGGGAGATCACGTCCTCGTCGATTACCAGACGCCGTACGGTGACTACAGCGACTCGGCCTGCTTCGTGCTCCCCGCCGCGGCTGGATCGGCAGGGCTCTGCCCGTAGCCGGGCAGGCGGCGCACCTCGTCGCGCGCGATCTTCCAGGCGGCCTGGATGATCCAGGAGATCGAGCGGTCCTGGCGAATCGCCTCGTGTTGGGTCTCGCCCAGCACGAGGGCGTTGAAGTAGAGCGTGACCTTTTTCTTCGGCGACGACATGCGTCCTCGCGGCCGGCGGGTTAGGGGGAGATGCTGGGCGTCGACGGGAGATAGAAGACCAGGTTGGCCGCCACAGTGAGCGTGTGCGTCCAGGACAGGTCGTCCGTCGTGGCGTGCAGGTCGGCGTTCGTGTCACGTCCCGACGGATTGAGCTGGGCCAAGAAGTCGCGCAGCTCGACGTTCAACGCCAGCCAGTGATTGAAGTAGCTGTGGAGGCCCAGGCCGAACGTGCCGCCGAACTTCGAGCCGCTGACGGCGCAGGAGAAGGCCGCGGTGCTCGACCTCGGGTCGGCCGGGTTGCTCGACTGACAGGGCGCGAGCACGCTCGTGTCCGTGTTGGTCGGGCTGACGCTGATGACGCCCGCGCCGCCGAACACGTAGAAGTCGTAATTGGCGAACAGCACGCCAGCGAACGAATACTTGCCCGTGAAGGGGGTGAACTCCAGCTGCGCGCCGAGGATATTGTTGATCTTCTGCATCGAGGCGATCGCCTCGGACCTGACCGGCTCGGAGATAGGTTGGTCCTTCGGATTGGGGGCCCTCATGCTCGACGGGTAGAGCGAGTTGGTGAGGTCGTTCTGGAAGGTGGTCGCGACATTGGCGACCGCGAAGCTCCCGAACGCCGTGAGCGCCAACCAGTCGTTGATGTGGAACCCGATCTTCGCGTTGAAGAACAGCGTGTGGTAGTAGTCCTGGTTGATCGTCGAGCCGAACCCGGCTCCGACCTCCAGGCGCGTCGCCCGCAGCTCGTAGCGCTTCCGGATCGCGGGAGCGTCCGCCAGCGGGCTCTTGCGCTGCGCCTGGGCGGCGAGCGGCACCGCCGTCACCGCCAGGGCGATGAGCAGCGTGAGCCAACGATGTCCGCTGTGACGGCTCTTCATGTTCATGGGCATGTCCTTTTCCGAGCGCCGGGTCACGTTCTGGTTGAGATCCGCGTTCATGTGCATTGGACGCCGCCCTAACGAGGAGTCTTGTATTGGAATTTGGTCGGCAGATACATCCCCACGCCGACGTAGAACACCAGGTTCTGGACCCATTCGGACTGGGATCTGTCTTTGGCCTCCTGCGCGGTGGTGATGGCCGGCATGGCGCGCGTCCCATCCGGATTCGGTTCGAAGTGGTCGGCGATGATGTAGTCGCGCAACGCGAAGTTCACCGTCAGCCAATCGAGGAGGAAGAACCGGCTCCCGATGCCCACGTTGACCGTCAGATCGGTGTTCTTGAAGATCAGCGCGTCGTTGGCCGGGTCGCGCGGGATTGTCTGGGTGAAGGTCGCGCCGAGGCCGCCGGTGGCCCAGATCTCCCAGCTCAGGATCGAGCGGTTGAAGAGGGCGAACTTGCCGTAGATGGGCGCGTACCCGAAGTTGAACGACCCGCCGTAGAGGTACTGGTTCAACGTCGGGGCCCGATTGTACTCGCTGCCGACCAGCTCTTCCTGGTTCGTCAGCTGGTGAATGAAGTACTGCCCTTCGACGCCGATCCAGATGACGTCCGAGAGGAAGAAGTTGATGTCACCACCGAGCACGTAGTGCCGGATGAGGTTGTCGTTGACCGTCAACCCCACCAGCGGCTGCAGCTCGAGGCGGTACTGCTTGAGGAACGCCTTGCGCGGCACGACCACGATGTCCGACCAGCTTCCGGAAGCGTTGGGCTTGGCCACCTTCTGGGGCGTCGCCCCAACCTCTTCCTCGACCTTGCCCGGCTGAGTCTCGTCGCCAGCGTCGAGGCTCTCGGTCGGGGTCGCCGCGGCGCCTCCCGCGGCATTCGCCTTCCCCTGGTCCCCTGCCTGATCGCCCGCGGCCGCCGTGTCGCTGCTCTTGCCGGCATCGTCACCCGCCGCACCGGCCGAGTCATCTCCAGCAGGTGCCGCCGCCTTCCCACCTCCCTTTTTCGCGTAGCCGGTTGCCGCCCATCCGACGAGGGCAACCCATACGAGAAGGCAGATGGCCGGTCGCTTCATGATCCCTCGCTGTCTCTAGGGGGTTGGAAAAGCCGAAGGGCTAAAACCCAAAAAAAATCAAAGACTTACGGCCGGAATGAGAATTTTGCGCACTATAGCACGCTGAAAAAATTCCAAGCAACTAAAAATGCTGAGCTTCGATTTCCGGCAACGGCTCAGGTGTCGAGCGGCGCGAATAATGCCTCGACGAACTCGGCGGGATCGAACTCGCGCAGATCCTCGACGCGCTCACCCACGCCTACGTAGCGGACCGGAATCTTCAGCTGGTCCGCGATTCCGAGAATCACGCCGCCTTTGGCCGTGCCGTCCAGCTTGGTGAGCACGATGCCGGAGACGGCCATCGCCTCGGTGAAGATCTGCGCCTGGGCGATCGCGTTCTGGCCGCTGGTCGAGTCGATCACCAGCCAGGTCTCGTGCGGCGCGCCCGGGGCGGCCTTGCCCAGCACGCGCCGCACCTTCTGGAGCTCCTGCATGAGATCGGTCTTGGTGTGCAGTCGCCCCGCGGTGTCGGCGATCGCCACGTCGAAGCCCTCGGTCGTGGCACGCTTGACGCCGTCGAAGATGACGGACGACGGATCGGCCCCTTCCTTGCCGCGGACCATCACGGCGCCCGTGCGCCCGGCCCAGATCTCCAGCTGCTCCGCGGCGGCGGCGCGAAAGGTGTCGCCGGCCGCCAGCATGACCTTCTTGCCGTCGCCGGCCAGCTTGGCCGCCAGCTTGCCGATGGTGGTCGTCTTTCCGCTGCCGTTGACGCCGATGACGAGGAGGACGAACGGCTTTGCCGACGCGAAGTCGATCTCCGGCGCCGGCAGCGACAGCATCTCGGCGCTGCGCTGGCGCAGGAAGGCCCACACGGCGTCGGGGTCCTTGAGCTCGCTCCGCGACAGCGAGCTGCGGATCTCCTCGAGCAGTTTCTGGCTCGTCTTGACGCCGATGTCGGCCGTCAGCAGGACCTTCTCGATCTCGTCGATGATCGAGGAGTCGAGCTGCTTGCGTCCGGCGAACAGCTCACCGAGGCGCGCGATGAAACCGGTGGAGCGCGTCCGGGCCAGGCCGGTGGCCAGCGCGGCCGCCTCCTTCTTCTTCGGCGCGGGCGCCGGGAAGGGGATGACCTGCGCTTCCCGCTCGGGCTCGGCCGGCGCCGGCTCGGGGGCGCGCTCTTGCGGGGCGTGTGCCGCCGCGGCACCGCCCGCCTGCCGGCCGGCACGTCGGGGAGGTGCCTCTTCTTCCTCGCGTTGTGCGGGTTCGAGCGCCTCTTGGCCCGGCTCCTCGCCTCGCTCGGGCTCGGGCTGGGGTTCGCTGCGGCGGTGGGGCAGCGCGGCGGTGGGCGCGTCGGCCTCGTCGATCTGGCGCCGCCGCGCGGCGCGCGCGCGCCGGACGAACAGAACGCCGAGCGCGCCGGTCACACCGACGCCGCCCACGACCGCAATCAACTCGTATAGCTCGGTCGGACTGATCGGCAGCGACGAGAAATCCATCGGGGGTGGGACATTATCACCAAACGTGGGATTGTCGCCGGGGGAGCGGGGCCGGGACGAAACACCACGAGAATTTGCGCCGACGGCTGCAGCGCGCGAACCTCGTCGCGACGCTGTTTACAGAACGGGTACCGGGGTGCTACAAGGTGACGCTGCCGTGACAATACATTCCACGTATGGTCGCGACTTGACGTCCCCCCTGAGCCGGAAGCGGAGGCGCGATTGAAGATCAAGCGCATCGAGATCTGCGGTTTCAAGTCGTTCGTCGACAAGACCTCGCTGAGTTTCCCCGACCCCATCACCTCGATCGTCGGCCCCAATGGGTGCGGCAAGTCGAACGTCGTCGACGCCATTCGCTGGGTCATGGGCGAGCAGTCGGCCAAGCACCTGCGCGGCCGGGCGATGGAAGACGTCATCTTCGCCGGCTCGGAGACGCGCGGGCCCGCCGGGTTCGCGGAGGTCTCGCTGACGTTCGACGCGCGGTCATTGGCAGCGGGGGCGGTGGCGGGCGGCGTCGCCTGGGGCGCGGCGGGGCCCGAGGAAATCGTGGTGACGCGGCGGCTCTATCGAGACGGCCAGAGCGACTACTTGCTCAACGGCGTGCCGTCGCGCCTGCGGGACGTGGTCGAGTTCTTCCTGGGGACGGGCGTCGGGTCGAAGGCCTACGCCATCATCGAGCAGGGGCGGATCGGGTTCATCGTCTCGTCCCGCGCCGAGGATCGCCGCGGCCTCATCGACGAGGCGGCCGGCATCACCCGCTACAAGGCCAAGAAGAAGGCCGCCGAGCGGCGGATGGACTCGACGCGACAGCACCTCCTGCGCGTGACCGACATCGTCGCCGAGATCGAGGGGCGGCTGCGCTCCTTGCGGCTGCAGGCGCAGAAGGCCGAGCGCTACAAGCGATACAAGAGCGAGCTGCGCGACCTCGACCTCTGGTCGTCGGCGCAGCGGTACCTCGGGTATCTGGCCGAGGAGAAGTCGGCGATCGCCGAGCTCGCCGAGGTGCGCGAGCGGCACGACCTCGACGCCGCGGCGCTGGCGGCCGAGGAGACCTCGGTCGAGGCGGAGCGTCTGGCGTCGGCCGAGGAGGCCGGCGAGCTGGCCACCGCCAAGGACGATCTCTTCGCGCTCTCCAACAAGGCGCAGCTCGGCACGCAGCGGGCGGCTCACCACGAGTCGGAGGCGCTGGATCTGGCGGCGCGCGCGGAGTCGGCGCGCGCGGAGGCGGAGGAGCTGCGCGCGCGGGCGGCGGCACGGACCGCCGACGTGGAGGCGATCTCGGCCCAGCTCACCGAGATCGACGGGGAGGCCGAGCGGCGCGAGCGGGAGCACGATCAAGAAGCGCGGCTGCAGGACGTGCGGCGGGCGGCGCTGCACGAGGCGCGGGGCGCGCTCGAAGCGGCGGTCGGCGAGATGGCGTCGGCCAGCGCGCGGATCGCGCGCATGGAGGCCGAGCGGACGGCGGCGCTGGCGCGGCGGGACGATCTCGGCGGGCGGCTGGCTGGCCTGGCGGGAGAGGACGCCGCTGCCGGGGAGCGGCTGACCGCGCTCGCCGGCGAACAGACCGGGTTCGAGGAGCGGGTCGCGGTGTTGCGCGAGCGGGTCGAGAGCGCGCGCCGGCGCGCCGCCGAGGAGGAGGCGCAGCTGGTCGCGCTGCGCGGTGAGCTCGGCCGGGGCGAGCTGGAGCTGGAGACGCTGCGCGAGGAGGCGCACCGCCGCCGTTCGCGGCTGGCGTCGCTGTCGGAGATCCAGGAGCGCTACGAACGGTTCCAGAAGGGCGTGCGCGCCATCATGCAGGAGCACCAGCAGCGCGGCGGGGCGGGGGGCATCGAGGGGATCGTGGCCGACATCGTGCGGCCGCCGCCGGAGCTGGAGACCGCGGTCGAGGCGGTGCTCGGTGAGCGGCTCGGCAACGTGATCGTCGAGTCGCACGAGGCGGGCGTGGAGGCGATCCAGTTCCTCAAGCAGAAGAGCGAGGGGCGGTCGTCGTTCATCCCACGCGCCCTGCGCGCGCCGCGCGGCGAGGTGCTGTACGACGCCATGGGGAGCGCAGGGTCGTCGGGCTCCCCCGAGTCGGGCCCAGGGGGCTTCGACGCGGGCTTCGCGCCGGTCGTCGATCCGGCGGCCGTCGCCGAGGCGTGGCCCGAGGCGCCGGGCGTGCGCGGCCCGATGCTGAACCTCATCAACTATGACCGGAAGTACGACGCGGTCGCGACCTACCTGCTCGGCGACGTGTTGGTGGTCGAGGATCTCGAGCGCGCGCTGGCGCTCTGGCGCGAGACGCGGACCACGAAAACGATCGTCACTCTCGACGGCGAGGTGATCGACCCGCACGGCGTGGTCACCGGGGGCTCGCGCGAATCGGCGCTGGCCGGCGTCCTCGAGCAGAAGCGCGAGATCCGCGAGCTCGAGGCGGTGATGCAGCGACTCGACGCCGACGTGCAGGCGGCGCTGGCGCGGCACGTGGAGAAGAAGCAGGCGGCGGCCGATCTCGGGCGGGCGCGCGACGAGGGGGCCCTCGCGCTGCGCAGCGACGAGATGGAGCTCCTCGGGCAGGAGAAGGATCTGCAGCGGCTCCTCGAGGAGCGCCGGCGACTCGAGGGGCGGCGGGCCGCGCTGTCGGTGCAGACGGTGGATCTCGGCCGGGCGCAGGCGGAGACCGAGGGGCGCGTCGCCGCTGCGGAAGAGGGCCTCGAGAGCGGGCGGGCCGCGCTGGCCGACGCCGAGGGGCGCGCAGGCGAGCTGCGCGTCCAGACCGTCGCGCTGGCCGATGAGGTCGACCGCGGGATCGGACTGCTCACCACGCTGAAGGTGGCTGCCAGCCAGGCGACCGAGCGGCGGCAGAACGCGCGCCAGACGCTGGAGCGCCTGCTCGGCGACCGCGCCGAGGACGAGGCGCGGGCCACCCGGCTCGACAGCACGGTGACCGAGGACTTCGCGCGGGCCGAGACGCTGCGCGCCCAGGTCGTCGAGCTGCGCCGCGAGGCGGAGCTGGCGCAAGCCGAGGCGGAGGCGCGGGCGCGCGAGCACGGCGAGCGGCAGAGCGCGCTCGAGGCGCGGCAGGGCGAGCTGGCGGCGCGCGAGGCCGACCTGCGGGCGGCGCGGGCCGAGGTGGCGCGGCTGGCGCAGGCGGCCGCCAAGCTGGAGCTGCGCTGCCAGGAGGCCGGCATGCGGCGCACCGGCATCGAGGAGCAGGTGGGCGACCGCTACCGCGACGTCGAGCTCGCCAAGGTGGTGACCGACTATCACCTGCGCGCGCTGTTCGGCGCCGTCGAGGAGAAGCGGGCCGAAGAGCTGCGCGGCCTCATCGAGCGCATGGGCGAGATCAACCTGACCGCCATCGAGGAATCGGAAGAGCTTCAAAAGCGGTTCGACTTCCTCACCACCCAGCGGAGCGACCTCGAGTCGGCGATCGCGCAGCTCGAGACGGCGATCGAGAAGATCAACAAGGCCTCGCGCAAGCGCTTCCGTGAGACGTTCGACGCGGTCAACGCCGAGTTCCAGGCGATCTACCCGCGCCTGTTCGGCGGGGGGCACGCCCACCTCGCGCTCACCGACGAAAGCGACATGCTGGAGACCGGGATCGAGATCGTCGCCAACCCGCCCGGCAAGAAGGTCAGCCAGAACATCGAGCTGCTCTCGGGCGGCGAGAAGGCGCTGACCGCGGTGTCGCTGCTGTTCGCCATCTTCCTGGTCAAGCCCTCGCCGTTCTGCGTGCTCGACGAGGTCGACGCCCCGCTCGACGAGGCCAACGTGGGCCGCTTCAACCAGGTGGTCCGCGAGATGACCGATCGCTCGCAGTTCATCATCATCACCCACAACCGCCGGACGATGGAGATCGCCGACCGGCTCTGTGGCGTGACCATGGAAGAGCCGGGCGTCTCCAAGCTGGTGGCGGTCAACCTCCGCTCGAGCAGCGGCAAGATCGGTCGCGCGCAGGTCGGAACCGCACCGACGCCGGCTCAGGCTTGAGCGACGGCAGCTGGTGCTTCACCTCGGCGCGCGGCGGCATTGACGGCTTAGCGGCGCTCCCCTAGACTCCGGACTGAGATCGATGGCCACTTACATCACCGAAGAATGCATCAACTGCGGGGCTTGCGAGCCCGAGTGCCCGAACGAGGCGATCAGCGAGGGCGACGACATCTACGTCATCGATCCGAAGCTCTGCACCGAGTGCGTGGGATTTCACGATCACGAGGCCTGCCAGGCGGTCTGCCCCGTCGAGTGCTGCCTCCCGGATCCGAACAACAAGGAGACCGAGGAGGCGCTCATCACGCGCGCCAAGTCGCTCCACCCCGACAAGTCGTTCGGCGACGAGTTTCCGTCCCGCTTCCGTAAAGACGGCTAGGGTTTCCAGCGAGCGCAGGAAGGCTTTGCCGACCGGAGCGAGCGGGGGCGCGGGGGGCCAAAGCGAGCGCCAGCGAGCGATCCCCCCCGGACAAGAACGACGCCTGATCGTCGCCATCGACGGGCCTGCCGGCGCGGGGAAGTCGACCACCGCACGGCTGCTCGCCGAGCGACTCGGGTACGCGCTGCTCGACACCGGGGCCATCTATAGAACCATGGCGCTGCGGGCGCGCGAGCGGGGGATCTCCTGGGACGACGGCCCGGGCGTCGCGGCGCTGGCCGAGGGGCTCGAGATCGGGTTTCGCCTCGACGGTGCGGTCAACCGCGTCTTCGCCAACGGTGCCGACGTGACGGCGGCCATCCGGACGCCGGAGATGTCCGACGGCGCCTCGCGGGTCTCGGCGCTGCCCGAGGTGCGCGCGGCGCTGCTCGATCTCCAGCGGCGCATCGGCGGCGCGGGGGGGGTGGTGGTCGAAGGGCGCGACATCGGCACGGTGGTCTTTCCCCACGCCGAGGCGAAGTTCTTCCTGACGGCCTCGACCGACGAGCGCGCTCGGCGCCGGGCCGCCGAGCTGCGGGCTGCTGGCAAGCCGGCCGACGAGGCCCAGACGCGGGCGGAGATCGTGGCCCGCGACGAGCGGGACTCGACGCGCGCGGCCGCGCCGCTGCGCCGTGCTGACGACGCGGTGGAGATCGACTCCAGCGCCCTCGGCCCGGACCAGGTGGTGTCCAAGATGGCCGGGTTGGTCGCCGAGATCGTCGCCGCCGGGGCGAGCGTCTCGGGCGGCGCCTGACGCCGCGGGTCCTCCCGAACGGATGCGTTGACATTCCTCAAGCGCGACGCTAAGTTTCGCGCCTTCATTCGACCGCCGCCCGCCGAAATGGTTCGGTGCGCGTGGCAGAAACCCGAACCCCCGCAACGTGCGGGACATCAGAAGAAGGCCCCAGGTGTGGGCCCGGAAGGCAGAGGATAGCGCGCATGGTTTCAACCCAGACCGAGAACAATCCAAAGGAGGAGAGCTTCGCCGCACTGTTCGAAGAGTCCCTCAAGCACGAAGACGTCAAAGAAGGCGACATCGTCAAAGGCAAGGTCATCCACGTCGGCAAGGACCACGTGGTGGTCGACATCGGCTACAAGTCCGAAGGGACGATCCCGCTCTACGAGTTCACGGCCGCCGACGGCGGCGTGGGCGTCAAAGAGGGCGACGAGATCGACGTTTTTCTCGAGAGCCGCGAGGACGAGAACGGCCTCTGCATCCTGTCCAAGGAGAAGGCCGACCGGCTCAAGGTTTGGGACGAGATCTCGGGCGCCTGCGAGCGCGACGAGCTCATCGAAGGGACCATCAGCGCGCGCGTGAAGGGCGGCCTCTCGGTCACCATCCGCGGCGGCGTGAAGGCCTTCTTGCCGGGCTCGCAGGTCGACCTGCGCCCGGTGCGCAACCTCGACGCCTTCATCGGCAAGTCGCACCGCTTCAAGGTCATCAAGTTCAACAAGAAGCGCGGCAACATCGTGCTCTCGCGCCGCGTGCTCCTGGAGAAGGAGCGCGCCGAGCTCAAGGGGATGACCCTCGAGAAGCTCAAGGAAGGCCAGATCGTCGAGGGGATCGTCAAGAACCTCACCGAGTACGGCGCCTTCATCGACCTCGGCGGCATCGACGGCCTCCTCCACATCACCGACATGTCCTGGGGCAGGGTCACGCACCCGTCGGAGCTTTTTCAGGTCGGTGACCATGTCCGCGTGAAGGTCCTCAAGTTCAACGTCGAGACCGAGCGGGTCTCGCTGGGCCTCAAGCAGATCAGCGAGGATCCCTGGACCCACGCGCAGGAGAAGTACCCGCCGGGCACCGTCGTGCGCGGCAAGGTCGTCTCGCTCAAGGACTACGGCGCGTTCATCGAGCTCGAGGAGGGGATCGAAGGCCTGGTCCACATCTCCGAGATGTCCTGGACCCGCCGGGTCAAGCATCCGTCGAAGGTGGTGGCGGTGGGCGACACCGTCGAGGCGGTGGTGCTCGACATCGATCCGCGGCAGAACCGGATCAGCCTCGGCATCAAGCAGCTCGAGCCGAACCCGTTCGCCTCGCTCAAGGAAAAGTACCCGCCGGGCACGGTGGTCAAGGGCGTCATCCGCAACATCGCCGACTTCGGCATCTTCGTGGAGATCGAAGAAGGCATCGACGGCCTGGTGCACGTCTCCGACCTCTCCTGGACCCAGCGGGTCAAGCACCCGTCGGAGCTGTATCAGAAGGGTGACGAGGTCGAGGCGGTCGTCCTCAACATCGACTTCGACGGCGAGAAGCCCAAGGTGTCGCTGGGCATCAAGCAGCTGGTCCCCGATCCGTGGGATCGCATCCCCTACGACTACCCGGTCGGCAAGATTGTCGAGGCCAAGGTGATCAAGGTGCTCGACTTCGGCGCCTTCGTGGAGATCGAGAAGGGGGTCGAGGGCCTCATCCACGTCTCCGAGTTCTCCGAGGACCGGGTCGAGGACGCCAAGACGTTCGTCAAGCCGGGCCAGACGCTCAAGGCCGAGATCATCGGCGTCGACACGGCGGAGCGGAAGATCGGCCTCTCGTTCCGCGGCGCCACGCGCGCCGAGGAGCTGGCCGACGCGCAGGGCTTCTCCGGCGGCGCCCCCACGGCGACGCTGGGCGACGTCATGCGCGACAAGCTGGCCGCGCTGGCGGCGCAGGTGCCGGGCAAGAAGCCAGGACAAGGTAAGGAAGCTGCCGAGACCGAGTCCGACGACTCGTCGAAGTAAGTAGGCGCGATGGTGGCCCCGCCGGCGAGCCGCACGCTGGCGTGGCTGCGGCAGTTCGCGAAGCTCTGGGGCTTCGCGCTCTTCTGCGTCCTCGTCGTCTTCATCTTCCGGGAGGTCGTCCTCCCGTTCCTGTTCGCCATCCTGGTGGCGTACATCCTGGCGCCGATCGTCGACCGGATGAGCCGGCTGCGCGTGGGGAGCAAACCCTTCCCCCGCGCGGCCGCGGTGATCGTCCTCTACGTCAACATCATCGCCATCCTCAGCCTGTTCATCGGCTACTTCGTGCCGAAGCTGTCAGGCGACTTCGCGCGCCTGTTTCGCGAGGCGCCGCAGCTCTTCGCCAAGGTGAACCGCGAGTGGCTGCCGCGCGCCGGGGCCTGGGTCGACGAGCACTTCGGTCCCGAGCAGGAAGAGGGCGGGGCGGACGTGGTCACCGGCGGCGGCCCCGTCGCGGCCCCGATGCCGCGCCAGATCCTCCTCGAGCCGCTCCCCGACGGGCGCTACCGGATCGACGTCGATTCGCTGGCGCTCGAGGTGCGGCCGACGAAGGATGGGCGCTACCTCATCGCCCCGCCGCACGCCGAAGAGGCGCTGGCGGGCGGCGGCGGCAAGTGGGAACGATCGATCAAGCAGTGGCTCTCCGAGAGGCTGAAGTCGACCGAGGGGGAGAGCCGGCGCGCGATCGAGTACGGCCAGAAGTTCATCGGCGCCGTCGTCGCCGGGATCGGGCGTCTGTTTCTGGTCTTGATGGTGGCCGCCTTCATCCTGGTGGATCTGCGCCGCGTCCAGGACTTCTTGCGCTCGCTGGTCCCCGAGCAGTACCAGACCGACTACGAACGGATCGCGAGCGGGATCGACCGGGGGCTCTCGGGCGTGATCCGGGGCCAGCTGGTCATCTGTCTGCTGAACGGGTCCTTCACGTACATCGGCCTCTGGATCTTCCACGTCAAGTATCGGCTCTTGCTGGCCGGGATCGCCGCCACCATGAGCCTGGTCCCCATCTTCGGCTCGATCCTCTCCTCGGTGCCGATCGTGGCGATCGCCCTCATCTCCTCGGGAACCTTCGATCTGCGTCAGGGCCTGTTCGTGCTCGCCTGGATTATCGGCATCCACCTGCTCGAGGCGAACTTCCTCAACCCCAAAATCATGGGCGACGCCGCCAAGATTCACCCGGTGCTGGTGGTGTTCGCGCTCATCGCCGGCGAGCACAGCTACGGGATCGTGGGGGCGCTCTTCGCCGTTCCGGTCGCCTCCATCATCCAGACGATCTTCGTCTACTACCGCAAGCGCCCGCGGCCTCCGACGGCGCCGACACCGGCCCCGGCGTGAGCACCCGAGCGCGATGACCGCCGCGCTTTGGCCGCCGTCAGAGCGGCGAGACCTGCGGCGCGCGGTCGGGCCCGGAGAGGAGCGCCGAGCGATCGGGCACCTCGTGCCAGCCCGGTCGCTTGGCCACCTCGCGGTCGGCCTCCACGACCAAGGCGCGCAGCGCCTCGTGCGGCACGCGGCGGCCGTTCCGCCCGGTGTCGTGCTCGGCTTGGCAAACCGGGCAGTCGCCGATCCCCTCGATGGCCAGGTAGCGGATGGGAATGGCGCAGCCGGTGGCCGCGAAGCAGCGGCCGTTGGTCGCCGCCAGCGCGATCTGCAGCGGCGCCGCCCCCGCCTCGACCAGCAAGCGGTCGACGAAGGTCAAGCTGTTGCGCAACGCCGCGTGGACCGCGGGTGGCGCGGGTGTCGGCTGATCCAGGATCCCCGCGTCGTGCAGGAAGGCGAGAAAGAGGTGAAAGATGTGCTCGCTCGGCGAGTGTCCGCGGATGTTGCGGCGAAGAAAGGCCGGGGTGCTCTCCAGCACCCGCTCGCGGATGCCCTCGAAGGTCGCGTCGTCGATCTCGGCGAGCGAGCCGAAGAGCCAGGAGCGGAAGCGGAACGGGTCGGCGTCTTCGGCCGGGGTGCTGCCATCGTGGGGAAGCCCGACCCGTCCGACCAGCGCCTCGGCGCGCGTGTCCTTGACCAGGTTGTAGAGGTCGACCTCGACCGTCTCGGCGCGCGGGCGCTTCTGCAAGAGCACGTCGCCCCCCTGGACGAACCCGAGGCCGTACCCCTCCGGGGTATGCGCGTCCCCCCGCGCGTAGAGCGCGGCGCGAGCGGAGAACAGCGCACAGGCCAGGTTCTCGGGCTCGTTACCGAAATAGGCGACGAGGTGCCTCACGACGCTTTTAGAAGTATACGGACCCTTCGATGAAAATCACGGAGATCTACTGCAGCATCCAGGGCGAGACGCAGTACGCCGGGCTGCCGTGTACTTTGGTTCGCACGACCGGGTGCGACCTGCGCTGCGGATACTGCGACTCCGCCTTCGCCTTTCATGGCGGTCGAGACATGACGTTGGACGACATCGCGCACGAGGTCGCTCGTCTCGGCGCGCCACTGGTCCTTCTGACGGGCGGGGAGCCAATGCTCCAGCGGGAGATGCCGGCGCTGGCGGCGCGCCTGCTCGCCGCCGGATACCAGGTGATGATCGAGACCTCGGGCGCGCACGCCCTCGACGCGCTGCCGGCTGAGGTCGTGCGCATCGTCGACGTCAAGACGCCCGCCTCCGGAGAGTCGCACCGCATGCGCTGGGAGCTGCTCGAGAAGCTCCGCCCGCGCGACGCGGTGAAGTTCGTCCTGGCGGATGAGCCCGACTACGCGTGGGCGCGCGAGGTCATCCGGGAGCATGGCCTCGCCGGGCGGACCGAGGTGCTGCTCTCGCCGGTCCATGGGCGCCTCGACCCGCAGACCCTGGTCGCCTGGATGCTGCGCGACCGGCTTGCCGCGAGGCTCAATTTGCAGCTGCACAAGTACGTCTGGTCTCCGGAGGCCCGCGGAGTATGAGCTTAAAAAACGCGCACTTATTGGCGGCGTGCCGGGTTCCAAGATAAGATATTTCAATTGACAGGCCGCGCCGCAGCCTGCTAGCTTCCGGTCGACTTTTAGGCAGTAACTGTCCAAAAACGTTAAAGAAAACTCGTCAAGGAGACGAGCATTGGAGAGTCCCGACTCCATGGACGACGAGCACTTTGGAAACTGCCTCCGGCGCGCGAGAGAGGAAAAGTCTCTCACGATCGGGGACGTCTCGGCGTCCACGAAGGTCCCGCGCTCGGCGCTCGAGTTGCTCGAGTCCGGCTCCCTGAACGGATTGCCGGCGCAGGTGTTCGTGCGCGGCTTCATTCGCTCGTACGCCAAGGCCGTCGGGATCTCCGAGGCGCAGCCGCTCACCTTGTACGATCGCGCGGTCAACCGCGAGAGCGAGGCGGCGCGGGCGAAGTCGGAGAGCCCGGTCGTCGACCCCAGCCTCGCCGGCGGCGCCGTCGAGGAGGACGACGCCGGCCGCCGCCGCGGCCTCGGCCTCGCGGTCTTCGTGATCATCCTGGTCCTCATCGCGACCATCACGCTGTCGCTTCTCCTTCGGCGGCCGCCGCAGTCGGGTGAAGGTCTCTCGCTACAAGAATCGACGCCGACACCGTCGCAACTTGTCGGTGGCGACACGCCCGGCGCCGCGCCGCCTTCGTCCCACACGCCGGCCTGACGCCGGCTAAACTCGAGTCCCAACATGGGATCGACGGGCTCGCTTTCGACGCCGGCGATCGTCTTGCGCGCGGTGAACTACGGCGAAGCCGATCGCATCGTCACGCTGTTCGGCCGCGAGACCGGGCGGCTGTCGGCGCTGGCCCGTGGCGCGCGCAAGAGCCAGCGGCGATTCGCGGGCGGGCTCGGCCTCTGCGCGGTGGGCGTCGCCTCTCTGCGCGAGCGCGCGGGCGCCGAGCTCCTGACGCTGGAGAGCTTCGACGCGACGGCGGCGCACACAGCGCTCGGCACCGACGTGGCGCGGATGGCACACGCCGCGTACGCCGCCGAGCTGGTGACCAAGCTGTGCGCCCCCCGCCAGGTCGAACAGGCCGTCTACGACTGGTTGGCGGAGCTCCTCGGCCGTCTCGGCGCGGAAGGGGCCAGCGCCGAGCGGCTGCGGGTGTTCGAGCTGGGGTTGCTGGGCGCCCTCGGGTTCGGCCCGGTGGTCGACCGCTGCGTGGTCTGCAGCGACAGCGCCGCGCCGGCCTATCGTTGGGACCCCGATCGCGGCGGCGCCGTCTGCACCGGCTGCGCGCGAGGTGGACGTCCGATCAGCGGCGCCGCGCGCACGGCTCTGGCGCGGCTCGGCGCCCTGTCGCTGGGCGCCGGCGGCCGTGAGACATTGCTGCCCGACGTGAACCGAGACTGCCGGGAAGCGCTGCTCGAGATCATCAACCACCACATCAGCGGTCCACTCAAGTCGGTGGAATTCATCGCCAAGCTGAGCGCCGGTCCGGGAGGTGCGCCGTGAGCGGTCGGCCGGCGGCGCTCGGGATCCGGCACGTCGCGCTCACCGTGCGCGATCTCGAAGCGGCCGAGCGCTTCTGGGTGGACGTCATGGGCTACGAGGTCGAGTGGCGGCCCGATCCGGACAATGTCTACCTGCACGGCGGCCGCGACAACCTGGCGCTCCACCGCGGCGCCGCGGCCGAAGGCGGACAGCTGGACCACATCGGGATCGCCGTCCCGACGCCCGCGGACGTCGACGCCTGGGCCGCGCACCTCGAGGCGCACGGCGTGGAGCTCGAGGCCCGACCCAAGAGCCACCGGGACGGCTCTCGATCCCTGTATTTCTACGGGCCCCAGAACCTGCTGATCCAGATCATCCACCACGCGCCCATGACGTAGCGAGCGTCTTCGATTAGAGTCTCGGCGCCATGCCCGCGACCTCGCTCGAGCAGATCGTCAGCCTCGCCAAACGGCGAGGGTTCGTCTTCCCATCGTCAGCCATCTACGGCGGCCTCGGCAGCACCTGGGACTACGGTCCGCTCGGGGTCGAGCTGAAGAACAACGTCAAGCGGGCCTGGTGGCGGTCGGTCGTGCACGAGCGCGACGACATGGAGGGCCTCGACGCCGCCATCCTGATGAACCGCCTGGTCTGGAAGTATTCGGGCCACGAGGCGACGTTCTCCGATCCGATGACCGACTGCCGCAACTGCAAGTCGCGCCCCCGCGCCGACCACGTGTTCGTGGCCCAGAAGGGGCGGGACCCGAAGGGCATCGACGAGATCAACGCGGCGATCGCGGCCAAGGAGCTGAAGTGCCCGAAGTGCGGGTCGACCGATCTGACGCCCGCGCGCCCGTTCAACCTGATGTTCAAGACCACGGTGGGCGCCGTCGAGACCGGCGACGACTCCGGGCTCGCCTATCTGCGGCCGGAGACGGCGCAGGGGATGTTCGTCAACTTCGGCAACGTGCTCGACACCATGCGCCGCAAGCTCCCGTTCGGGATCGCCCAGATCGGCAAGGCGTTCCGCAACGAGATCACGCCCGGCAACTTCACCTTCCGGACGCGCGAGTTCGAGCAGATGGAGATCGAGTACTTCGTGCGGCCCGGCGAGGACGAGGCGGCGCACCAGGCCTGGATCGACGCGCGCACGCAGTGGTACGTCGACCTCGGCATGCGGCGCGAGAACCTGCGCCAGCGCGAGCAGGAGAAGCACGAGCTGGCCCACTACGCCAAGCGCTGCGTCGACCTCGAGTACCGCTTCCCGATGGGGTGGAGCGAGCTCGAGGGGATCGCCAACCGGACCGACTTCGACCTCAAGGCCCACAGCCGCAGCCCGCAGAACCCCGACGCGGTCGGCGAGCTGACCTACTTCGACCAGGAACAGAAGAAGCACATCGTTCCGTACGTGATCGAGCCGTCGGCCGGCGCCGACCGGGCGACGTTGGCCTTTCTCTGCGACGCTTACGACGAGTCGCTGGTCAAGGAGCCGCCCGCCGAGGAGACGACCAAGCTGCGCGAGCTGGTGGAGAGCTTCGCCAAGTCGGTCGGCAAGCGCGACCCCAAACAGATGGAGCCGGCGACCAAGGAGCGCCTGGTCGCCGCGGCCGAGAAGATCGCCGCCGCGCTGCCCGGGTCGCTCCCCGAGCTGGTCGCCCTGTCGGACGACGCCGACGCCAATCGGATCGAGGTCTGGAAGAAGGTGAAGGGGGCGGCCGAGAAGCTCGGCGAGGAGCATACCCGCACCGTGCTGCGCCTCAATCCGCGCCTGTCGCCGATCACCGTCGCGGTCTTCCCGCTCAAGAAGAACGAGCCACGCCTCGTCGAGATGGCGCGCGGGATCAAGAAGGAGCTCCAGTCCGCCGGCCTGCGCGCCGTCTACGACGACACCGGCGCCATCGGCAAGCTCTACCGCCGGCAAGACGAGGTCGGCACCCCGTTCTGCATCACCGTCGACTTCCAGAGCCTGGAAGATAAGACCGTCACCGTGCGCGACCGCGACACGATGGGGCAGGAGCGGGTCGGAATCGGCGAGGTTCCTGCCGCGTTGCGCGCGAAGACCGCGTAGTGCCGGCGTGGGGCCTCGATGCCCGCGGGGCCGCCGGCTTGGCACATTGACATCATGAAGGAGTGACATCATGATGTCATCGTGCGCACCACGATCGCGCTCGACGACGACCTGGCGACGAAGCTCCAGGACATGGCGCACCGGCGTCGGGTCTCCTTTCGCCAGATCGTCGACGAGGTCCTCCGGAAGGGGCTCTCCGGCCAGGAGAGGCCGCGCGCTTCGAAGAGCACGTATCGCACGGAGACGTTCGATAGCGGCTTTCGGCCGGGGGTCGACCCTCAGCGGCTCAACCAACTGCTCGACGATCTCGAGGCCGACCGGTTTGGCGGACGCCGGCGTTGATCCTCCCGGATGTCAATCTCCTGGTGTACGCGCACAACAAGTCCGCGCCCCAGCACGCGGCGGCCCGCGCGTGGTGGGAGGCGCTGATTCACGACCAGCAGTCGGTCGCGTTGGCCTGGGCGGTCCTGTTCGGGTTCGTCCGCCTGGTCACGCACCCGGCCGTGATGGCGAGCCCGTTGCCGCCCCTGGAAGCGCTCGCCCGGGCGCGGCGTTGGCTGGAGGAACCGGAGGTCCGGATCATCCAGCCGGGATCGCGCCACCTTCAAATCGTCGAAAGCCTGTTCCGGATCACCGCCGTCGGCGGCAGCCTCACGACCGACACTCATCTCGCCGCTTTGGCCATCGAACACCAGGCCGAGCTCCACTCCAACGACGCTGACTTCGCCCGCTTCCCGGGCCTCCGCTGGGTCAACCCGCTGGCGTGACAGACTGATCCCGTCTCCCGTCGCTGCAGGAGTACGTGCTCGTGTGGGCTCGAACGGCCCGGCTTCACGCTCGAGCGCGCTGCGGACGAGTCTGACGGTGTGAGCCCATCGCTCGGGCCGCGCTTTCAGGCGGCGTAGGGCGGGCGATGGGATGCGGATTTCCGAATCAAGTCGGGCTCCGGTCTGGTCCCGGTCCCCGCCGCGCAGGATCGACGATCGCCGTAGAGATATCGCCGAGATCCGGGCACGAAGGACCTTCCCTCGGGGCGCGGCTCGGGGTAAATAGGCGCCCATGCCAAGCGTCACCAAGTCCCGCTCTTCCAAGTCTCCCGTCAAGGCGTCCCTTAAGTCCTCGAAGCTGAAGAAGGTCGGCAAGGCCGCGGCCGGCAAGAACGGCCACAACGGTCACGGCAACGGCGTCCGCCTGGGCGCCAAGACCGTCGTCAAGGGCGCCGCCGCCAAGCAGGCGGCCGCGAAGACGACCAAAGCCGGCAAGCGCGTCTACTTCTTCGGCGGCGGCAAGGCGGAGGGGAACAAGGAGATGAAGAACCTGCTCGGCGGAAAGGGGGCCAACCTCGCCGAGATGGCGAACATCGGCCTGCCGGTGCCGCCCGGGTTCACGATCACCACCGACGTCTGCACCGAGTTCTACGCCAACGGCAAGAAGCTCCCCAAGCAGCTCGACGCCGACGTGCGGGCCATGGTGGCGCGGATGGAGAAGCTGGTGGGCGCCAAGTTCGGCGACCCGTCGAACCCGCTCCTGGTCTCGGTCCGCTCGGGCGCGCGCGCCTCGATGCCGGGCATGATGGACACCATCCTCAACCTCGGGCTCAACGACAAGACGGCCGCGGGGCTGGCCGCCAAGTCGGGCAACGAGCGCTTCGCTTATGACAGCTACCGCCGTTTCATCGCCATGTACGGCGACGTCGTCCTCGGCCTCAAGCCGGAGCGCAAGGAGGACCACGATCCGTTCGACGAGATCCTGGCCCACAAGAAGAAGGCGCGCGGCGTGAAGCTCGACTCCGACCTGCCAGCCGACGCGCTCAAGGAGCTGGTCGCCGAGTTCAAGGCGGAGATCAAGAACCGCCTCGGCATCAACTTCCCCGAGGATCCGTACGCGCAGCTCGAAGGCGCCATCAAGGCCGTCTTTCAGTCGTGGCGTAACGATCGCGCCGACCTCTATCGCCGGCTGAACAACATCCCGGTGGAGTGGGGCACCGCGGTCAACGTCCAGGCGATGGTGTTCGGCAACAAGGGGTCGGACTCCGCGACCGGCGTCTGCTTCACGCGCGATCCGGCCAGCGGCGAGAATATGTTCTACGGCGAGTTCCTGGTGAACGCGCAGGGTGAGGACGTCGTCGCGGGCATCCGCACGCCGGAGAAGATCGAGGCGCTCGGCAAGGTCCTTCCCGAGGCCTACAAGCAGCTGCTCGACATCCGCAAGAAGCTCGAGAAGCACTACAAGGACATGCAGGACATCGAGTTCACCATCGAGAACAAGAAGCTCTACATGCTGCAGTGCCGCAGCGGCAAGCGCACCGGGTTTGCCGGCGTGCGCATCGCCGTCGAGATGGTGGACGAGAAGCTCATCCCCAAGGAGGAGGCGCTGCGCCGGGTGGAGCCGGAGGCGCTCAATCAGTTGCTGCGTCCGGTCTTCCTGCCCTCGGCCAAGAAGGCCGCCATCGGCGAGGGGCGCCTGCTGGCCAAGGGCCTGCCGGCCGGCCCGGGCGCGGCGACCGGCAAGGTGGTCTTCTTCGCCGACGAGGCGGAGGCGCTGGCGGCCAAGGGCGAGACCAACCTCATCCTCTGCCGCCACGAGACGAGCCCCGAGGACATCCGCGGGATGAACGCCTCGCTCGGCTTCATGACCGCCTTCGGCGGCATGACCAGCCACGCGGCGCTCGTCGCCCGTCAGATGGGGAAGGTCTGCATCGTCGGCTGCGACGCGCTGTCGTTCGACTACCACGCGCGGACCATGAAGGTGGAGACCGCCAAGGGCGAGGTGGTCGTCAAGGAGGGGGACTGGATCTCGATCGACGGCTTCGCCGGCGAGGTGATCCAGGGGCGCGTCGACACGACGCCCTCCGAGGTCATCCGGGTGCTCATCGAGAAGAACCTGGACGCCAAGGAGGCGCCCATCTACCAGACCTACGCCAAGCTGATGAGCTGGGCCGACTCGGCGCGCAAGCTCAAGGTGCGCGCCAACGCCGACCAGCCGGATCAGGCAGAGGCCTCGGTGGCCTTCGGCGCTGAAGGGATCGGCCTCTGCCGCACGGAGCACATGTTCTTCGGCGAGGGGAAGATCGGCCCCATGCGCGAGATGATCGTGGCCGAGAACGAGGCCGATCGCCGCAAGGCGCTGGACAAGCTGTTGCCGCTGCAGCGCGAGGACTTCTACGGGCTGTTCAAGGCGATGAAGGGGCGGCCGGTCACCA
The DNA here is from genome assembly GCA_035607055.1 of Polyangia bacterium. GTDB lineage: Bacteria > Myxococcota_A > Polyangia > Fen-1088 > Fen-1088 > JADGRB01. The sequence goes on along the minus strand of DATNDC010000124.1, from coordinate 1,161 downwards.
TCCGCACGCTCGATCCGCCGCTGCACGAGTTCCTGCCGCACGACGAGGCGGGGGTGCGCGACCTCGCCCAGGCCACCGGCAAGACGGTCGAGGAGATCCACACCCGCATCGAGGAGCTGAAGGAGTCGAACCCGATGCTCGGCCACCGCGGCTGCCGCCTGGGGATCACTTACCCGGAGATCACCGAGATGCAGGCGCGCGCCGTGTTCGAGGCCGCCTCGGACATCGCCGCCGAGGGGGAGGACATCTTCCCGGAGATCATGATCCCGCTCGTGGGGACCAAGAAGGAGCTCGATCTGCAGGCGGAGGTCGTTCGCAAGGCGGCCGACGCCGTCTTCGCGGAGCGCGGCAAGAAGCTCGGCTACTCGATCGGCACGATGATCGAGGTGCCGCGGGCGGCGCTCACCGCCGGCGACATCGCCGACACCGCCGAGTTCTTCTCCTTCGGGACGAACGATCTCACCCAGACCACCTTCGGTCTGTCGCGCGACGACGTGCCGCGCGTCCTGGCGGCCTATGTCAGCCACGACATCTACAAGGTCGACCCGTTCGTCAGCGTCGATCGGAGCGGCGTGGGCGCGCTCATGAAGCTGGCGGTCGCCTCGGGTCGGGCCAAGAAGCCAAAGCTCAAGATCGGCATCTGCGGCGAGCACGGCGGCGATCCGTCGTCGGTCGAGTTCTGCCACCAGATCGGTCTCGACTACGTCTCCTGCTCGCCTTACCGGCTGCCGATCGCGCGGCTGGCGGCGGCGCAGGCGGCGCTCAAGACCTCCTAACGGACAACCCGACTGATTTTGGCCGGGTCGAACGGACGACAATGAACCGCGCGCCGGTCTCCCCGCCTGCGTCGACCCGACCGCGGGCCGGGGGGAGGCGCGCGCTGCTGGCGCTCGCGTTCTCGTTCTCGGCCTGCTCGCTCAGCCAGAACGGCGTGGAGCCCCCCGCGGACACGTTCTTCTACCCGACCGCCGGCACGATGAGCCCGCTCGATACGGCCGGGGACTGGCTCTACGTGGCCAACTCCAACGCCGACCTCCGCTTCAACGACGGGACGCTGGTGATGCTGAACGTCGGGGACCACCAGATCGACGATCCGGCCATCACGACCACCGGCGGCGTGCTGTACGGCGCGGCGGCCGACCGGGCGAACACCTCCTGGGG
>DATNDC010000116.1:0-22937 GCA_035607055.1 Polyangia bacterium | reverse complement strand
AGGGCATCGGCACTGGGATGTTTATCACGGACCGGTCCGGGGTGCCCATCACGCCGGAGTCGTTCGGTTTTCAAGAACCTCTCCTCTACAGTCAGAACGGATTTCTCGCGCTCGGAGACGTCAACGGGGACGGCGTCGCTGACATTGTGACCACCAGCGCAGACTCAAACGGGACGAATCACGTTGTCGTGTACATGGCAAACGGCGCGCAGCCTATTCCCGCCGCCGTCACCGACCAGTTGGCGTTCCATACGGGGGGCGCGATTGTCGTGTGCGATTTCGACGGCGACGGCGTTGACGACGTCATCGTCGCACCGTCCTTTACGATGTACTCGGGCAAGACGGGCACTGTCTCCCAGGTTCCGGGAGCTCCGACGAACTTTCTTTTGGGAGACAGCCTGGCCTGTGGCGATCTGAACGGCGATCTGTTCGAGGATCTTGTCATAGGATTCCCGGGCGAAGACAACCCGAACACTGGTGCCCCGGGCGCGGGTTCGTTCGAGGTGGCGTCAGAGGGGCCACAACCCGTCAACTTTTTCCCGGCTTCCAGGGAGGAGATCCCCTTCGTTGTCGGCGACGAGCTGGTGGCCGGCGACCTGGACGGGGACGGGGTCGCGGAGCTCGTCGTGGGGCATCACGCCGGCGGAATGGATGCCGGGGTGTCCATCTTTAGTGCGCCGGGCGCGACGCCTCCCCTGGACCCCACCGGTATCCAGTTCTTGGACGGAACGAAACTGGCGATCCCGAGATTCATGAAGCCCATTCAAGAGCCCACGACGGTCAATATCACCATTCCCTATGTGCTTGCTTACATCCTCTATGACCCGCCGGGGGACCAGAGCTCGGTCAACTACGTCACGGGGACGTCGCTGGGCACCACCTCGACGGTCACGACGACGACGGCGGAAGGCGTTTCGGTCAGTCTCAAGATCCCGCTGGTCATGTCTGGGGGGGGTGGCAACGGGACACCTCAGACCGCGACGACCCCTCCTTCCGCGAGCGCACTGGAATCGGTGAACTTCACTCAGTCGTCGATCGTGTCGTCATCGCTTACGACCACCGAGACCTCGACTTTTTCGGTGAAGGCTCCGGCCAAGGTGGATGCGCCGAATCGTGACTTCGATCGGTTCTACGTCAGTCTCAACGTTCAGGGAACGAGGACGGATTTTCATGACGGTCAGCCACCCAGCGTCACCTTGGATATGTCATCCGGTCCATTTGTCGAGCTGTTGGGGGCCTGGCTCTTCGAGATCGCCAATGGGCTTCCGACCACGCTCAAGGACCCGACCCTGGCACAACAGGTGTTCAGCGCAATCACGACGCCAGAGGAAGCGGCTGGTCTCCTGGCGATGGATCCGAACTACACGGGGGAGGACATCATGCAGGAACCAGGCCGATTCGCGCCGTTCGTCCCGACCCTTCCGATCGCCCAGACGACCAACGTCGTGGGCCTGCCGCATCCCGCCGGCACCGGCCTGGATGGAGGGCTTCCCGGCGCTTCGACGACCCAGTACTTTGGCTCGACGGCGACGGGTACGGGAATGGGCAACGGGAACACCGTGTCGGCCAGCTATGGAGCAATGATCCCGATAGGTCCATTCACCGTCGGCGCTTCGTACTCCGTGACCGTCAACTCCGTGACCACGACGACCACGACGACAACGTCCTCAGACTCCATCACGTTGGGGAGCGACACCCTCTGCGAGCAAGGCACAATTGCCCTCTACCGCGATATGCTGTTCGGCGGGAGCTTCATCACCCGTCAGCCTGGCGGCCTGTCGAATCCCTGCCTGGCAACGAAGAACGCTCTCTCGTTCGAGGTGCTGGCCGACTGGCAGGTGCAGGGCGGCGGATCGGCTTCGCTGAGCGGGGTTTCGGCGGCGGGTGCCGAGTCGCTCTCAGTGACTGCCGCCCCGGGTGGCTGGACGCCGATCGTGAGCATCCCGCTCTCGAGCTCCGTGCTGCGTGAGGTGGCGACCTCCTCCGACCTCGCGAAGGTGTCGTTCGCGCTCAGCATCCCGACCACTCAACCGAACCCGTACTGGGTCGGAGATGCGCAGATGTTCATCAGCTCGCCGACCGCCAACGTCTTCAACCAGCCGCTGGGAGAGGTGAACCTGACGGGGTTGCCCGAGGGGCAGTTCAACCGGATCGAGTTCACGATCCCCGACAACGCGCTCCCGGCGATCGCCGGCGACAACCCGGACGTGACGTTCACCATCGTGCTGAACGTGAACGCCGGGACGTCCGGGTGGCTGGTGGACGATCTGCAGATCGGCAACTGATCGGAATCTGAAGTTCGGTTCGGCGGACCAGCAGATGTCGCGCTGGTCCGCCACTGGCGCTTCTGGCCGCGCTTGACATGGCCAGACGCGGCGTGGTGGTTTGAGCGCGGCTCGTGTCGCGTTCCAGGGTCACGGTCGTTGTGCTCGTCCAGTGCGCGGCGTTGATCTCCGTTTGCCTGCTCATCGGAGACAACGGCTGGGATGACGGCGCCATCACGCTGGCGTTTGCCCGGACCTTCGCGCGCCACGGGCGCATCGCGCTGACCCCCCGGTCCGAGGTCGTCGAGGGTTTCTCGTCCGTCTCCTGGTTCCTGCTCAATTCGGTGATCGCGCTGGCCCGACCGTCCTTCCGCGCCGCGATCGCGATCTCGCAGGCGCTGGCCGTGGCGAGCATCGGCGCCTCGACGGTGTTGCTCGCCCGGACCTGCGCGCTGCTGCGCCTCGGCCGGTCGTTCTCGGCCCTCACGGTGATCGCCTTCGCCGGCTGGGGCTGCTCGTTCGCGGAGGCCGGCAACGGGATGGAGATGGGCCTCCTCGCCGCCGCGACGCTGCTGATGGTGAACGAGCTCCTGTCGCCGCGACCGCGGCTCTGGCTCCTCGGCGCGGGCGTCGTCCTCGCCGTGACCACCCGCTTCGAGGCGCTGCTCTACGTGGGGTTGCTCGGCCTCAGCGTCGTCTCTCTCCCGGGCCGGCGCGCCTTCCGGGTGATCGTCGGGGCGAGCTTCGGCACGGTCGCGCTGCTCGCGATCTTCCGCCTGGCGGTCTTCTCGGACGTCCTGCCCAACACGTTCTGGGCCAAGCGGTGGCCGCCCTACGCGGCGCTCGGTTGGCCGGATCGCCTGGCGGGGGCCGGGGAGTTGCTGCGCTTCTTCGTGGGGCCGCTGCTCGCGCTGATCCTCGCGGGGCGTGCCGGCTTCAGCTTCCGCCGCCTGCTCCAGACCCGCCGCCGAGAGCTCGGGATCCTCGCCGCGCCCGTCGCGGGCGCCGTGGTGATGGGGATCTTGACCGGGCGCCACTGGGGCTACGCCGGTCGGATGCCGTACTTCGCGTTTGCGCCGGCGCTGGCGCTGCTCTCGGTCCTCCTCTCCGACTGGGTCGAGGCGCGGCGCGGCCCGTTCCGGATGGCGGTGGCGGCCGGCGCGCTCGCCTCGGCGGTCGCCGTCTCGATGGTCGCGTTTCCCACCGGCCCTCTGGACGCCGCGCGGAGGGGCGGCGCGTTCGGCGTCAGCCCTCACACGTACGCCCAGTCGGGCCAAGTGTTCCGGCGCCTGGCCGCCGCCGCGGAGCTCCCGCACGCCGCCATCCTGACCTCGGACGTCGGCGGCCTCTCCCTCTGTTGCGACGAATTCCGGATCGTGGACCTCGCGTTTCTCTCCAACCGGAGGCTGGCGCACGCGGGGCCGGCCGCCCTCGGCGAGGTGCTGGACGCCGAATCACCCGAGCTGGTCGAGGCGCACTGGAAATGGCCCGCGGTGGGGAGGCTCTATGAGCTGCCGAGCTTCCAGGCGCGCTATGCGCCGGCGTTCGTCGGGGGGACCAAGCTCTGGCTTCGGCGCGACGTCGCGGACGGCATCGCGCGCCGCGGGCGCGGCTGCTGGGTTCCCCTCTCGCGCGAAGACCTGAGGCAGGCCGTGCAGGAGCATCGTTACCGCGGGACCGACCTGCCCGGCGACAGAGCCAGCTTCGCCCGGTCGGGCGTGGTGTTGGCGCTCGACGAAGCCGAGCCGAACGGCGTCAACTTCTGCCGCGCTCCGGCTGGCAGGGCCTACTGAGCGGGCCGTGCCGGGAGGTAGAGCACGCCGTCCTCGCTCACGTAGTTGCGCCGCACGTATTGCACGAACCGCGGGCCCAGCGCGCGCAGCTCGTCGTCGAGCGCGATGAGCGCCGGCTTGACCCTGCCGCTCGTGAGCGCGTCGAGGTAGGCCTCCTTCTCGCTCGCCGGCAGCGAGACCTGCAGCTCGCGATGCATGAAGGAGTAATAGAGCGGCTGGGGGCGGAACACATCCATTCCGAGCCACCCGTCCAGGACAGGATCGTGGGGGCCGGTGTGGGCGAAGACGAACTGCAGCCGCGCCAGCTGGACCTCGTTCCTTCGCCCGAGCTCGCCGCGGAGATCGAGGAGCGGCCAGAGCAGCAGGGAGACGGTCGCGCCGACGAGCAGCCAGGCGCGCGCGCGGTGGCGGCTCGCCTCCAGCAGCAGAGACAGGCCCCGCGCCGCGAACAGACAGGCGATGGTCAGGGGCGGCAAGAAATACTGGTCGTACGCGACCGGAACGACGGCGACGCCCGCCGCCAGCCCGGCCAGCGTGCAGAGGAGCAGGACGTCCCCGTCGTGGCGCTTGCTGTTTGGGGTCTTGGCCAGCGCGGACCAGGCCCCGACGAGACCGAGCGCCAGGACGGGCCAGCCCGTGCGGACGATGGGCAGCAGATGTCGGCTCGTGCGCCACTTCCAGTGCGCGTTGAGCAGGAAGTTGTCGTAGATGAACTGATCGCCGCCGCCGCGCAGGGCGAATCCGAGCCAGGTCACCACGATCGGCGCGGCGACGCCCAGGGCCACGACCAGCACCGCGGCTGTTCGCGCGATCGAGAGTCGACGGTCACCGCGACGGACGCCGGAGAGCGCCCACAGCCCCAGGCCCAGGAAGACGCCCGGGAGGGCGAAGAGCAGCTTCTGCGTGCACATCACGGTCGCCCCCAGACAGAGACCGCCGCCCAGAAACCAGCGGAGGCGCCGGGCCTCCCGGGCGAGCGCGTGGCGCAGGAACCAGAGCGCGGCGATGAAGAACGGCAGCGCCGGCACGTCGGGACGGATCTCCAGGGTCTTGTGGATGAGCACCGGTTGGCCGACGAAGAAGAGCGCCGCCAGCAGACCGACCCGCCGCCCGGCGCCGAGGCGCCCCAGGAGAAAAACCAGGACGGCCGAGAGCGCCGTGAGCGCGAGCGAAAAGAACCGGGCGAAGATCAGGAAATGCCGGGCGGCGTCGAACGACTCGGCCACCGGGAACCAGTGGAAGAAGGGCGCCAGCGAGAAGTAGTACCAAGGGGTGTGGTGCTCGAAGAAGTCCTTGTAGGGGAGGAGGCCGGTGAACACGTTCCAGGCGGCGTGCGCGTGCTCGAATTCGTCGTTGTCGATGGCCCGCCGGAGGATGACGGGAATTCGAGCGACGAGGAGCGCCACGATCGCCGCCAGCAGGAACGCGGCGCCGGCCTCCGAGTTGGCCTCCCCACGCGACGGAGCGTCCCCAGCCGCGGCGCTCGGTCCTCTGCCTCGATGCTCTGCCGTTGTTCCCTGCATCCTTGGCGGAGGCCAATGATATACGAGCAGGTGTGGAAGCGTTGACCTCGCCTCGACCGCAGGCGACGTCCGGAGCGGCGGTCCCCCCCGCGACGCGCTCCTGGATCGACGCGCTCGCCGGGCTCTCCGACCTCCGATTGACCTTGCTGGCGGCGGCGGCGCTGTTCTCCCTCTCGGCGTGGCCGTTGCTGCTGGTGCCGCTGCCGCCGCTGCAGGACCTGCCCAACCACCTGGCCACCGCCCACATCGTGGCGCACCCCGATCTGTTTCCGGAGTTCACGTTCAACGGTCTCTTCAAGTCGAACGCGCTGCTGACGCTCTGGTTCGTCGCGTTCGGCAAGTATGGTCTCTTCGGGGCCGCGCGGGCCTTCGTGGCGCTGCTCCTGGCCGTCACCGCGCTCGCGCTGCCGGCGTTCGTGCTGCGCTTCGCCGGCCGGCGCGCCCTCCCGGTGGCGATGCTGTTCGGCTGGCCCCTCGGGCACAGCTTCTCCGTGTCGATGGGTTTCCTGAACTTCGCCTTCGCCTTCGCGCTCGCGTTGCTGCTGCTGGTGGCGGTCGATCGGCAGCGGGCCCGTCCGGGCCTGGCGCGCGGGGCCGGCGTCGCCCTGCTGGCGGGGGCGGTCTGGTATGCCCACCCATTCCCCCTGGCGGTAGCGGGCGCGCTCGTGGCGCTCTTCGCGGCCACCCGCCCGACCTGGCGCGAGCGAATCGGGACGGCGGTCAGCTTGCTGGCGCCGCTGGCGCCGGCAGGGCTGCTGACCTTGTTGGCGGCGCAGCACCACCTGGTGAAGTCGGCGCATTCGACCGCCGCCTCGGCCGCGTTCCTCTATCTCAACCCGTGGGAGAACCTGGAGCACCTCTGGCTGGACGTTTCGGGCGCACTCACGACCTGGGGCGGCGTGACCGCCGTCCCCGCGCTGCTGTTGCCGGTCTTCGCCTGGCGGCAGCGGAACGTCGAGCGTCCGTTCTTCTCCAAGGCAGCGCTGGTCTGCCTCGGCTTCGCATATGTGGCGTTGCCGACGATGCTCAGCAATTGGAACTACCTCAATTGCCGCCTGGTGCCGTTCATCTGGGCCGGGCTCCTCCTGCGCTTGCCCGAGCGATTGCCGCGCCCGGTCACCGCCGCGCTGGCGGCCTCGGCGCTGGTGTTCTCGGCCGCGCTCGGCGTCGACTACGCGCGCCTCGATCGCGATCGCGCGGCGTTCACGGCCGGGATTGACGCCGTGCCCGAGCACGCGACGCTGTTGCCGCTCATGTTCAAGCGAAGCAAGACCAGCACCTTCACCGCCAGCCTGACGCACGCCTGGGGTTACTACACGGTGGCCAAGGACGCCTCCGGCCCGCTGGTGTTCGGCGTCGAGCGCACCTACCCGATCACGTATCGGGATTTCCCGCCGGGCAAGCTCATCCCGCCCGCGCTCGACAGGTTCGCGGAGCGCAACGGGACGCCCGCCGACGTTTGCAAACGGCTCGGCTCGACCCCGACCGATCCGGCCTGTCGGGCCGCGTGGCAGGACCTCTGGAGCGGCTTCTGGCGCGAGGCCGAGCCGCGCTTTTCCCACCTCCTCACCTGGGCCATGCCCACGGACGCCCGAGCCCTCATCCCGCCGCGTTACCATCGCGTCTTCTCGGCCGCCGAGCTCGAGATCTATGCGCGGGACAATTCCGGGAACTGAGCGAAGGTCTCATTTCTGGCGGGGGCTTGACCCGGACCTGGGCGCTAAGCCAAGTTCCACTGGCCCTCTCATGCGTCCTCTCCGGGTCGGTATCGTGGCCGAGAGTTACTTCCCCACGCTCGGCGGCATTCAGGAGCACGTGCTCCACCTGCGGAAGCTGCTCGACCGGCAGGGGGTCGAGGTGACGATTCTCACCGGGCGCCCCGCGGCCGTCGCCCGCCCCGGACCCGCGGACGCCGAGCAAGGCGTGGTTCGCGTCGGCCGCGCCCGCACGTTCCGGACCGGCGGCACCTTCACGCAGGCGACGCTGGGCCCGCTGTCGGCCTACAAGTTCTATCGCGCCCTCAAGCGCGGCCAGTTCGACCTGCTCAACATCCACGGGCCGTGCGATCCCGGGCTGGCGCTCTGCGGGCTGTCGATGTTTCGCGGGCCGAAGGTGCTGACCCTGCACAACGCCTCGTTTCCCGACGCGCCCTGGCGCCGCCGGATCGCGGCCTACTACCGCTGGGTGTTTCGCCGCGCCGCCGCCGTCATCGCCGTCTCGGAGGCGACGTCGCAGTCGATGCGCCGCTACGCCGACTTTCAATCGACGATCATCCCCAACGGCGTCGACGTCGCCTACTGGCGCGCGTCGCCGAGCGCCCGTTACCTGCGGCCGGGGATGCGAAACCTGGTCTACCTCGGCCGGCTCGAACAACGGAACGGGCCCGAGGTGGCGATCGAGGCGTTCAATCGGCTCGGGTCGTCGTTCCCCGACACGCGGCTTCTGATGGCCGGCGACGGTCCGATGCGGGCCAGCCTCGAGGCGCAGGTCGCGCCGGCGCTGCGCGAGCGGGTCGAGTTCCTGGGGGCGGTCTATCACCAGCGGCCCGAGCTCCTCGCCTCCTCGTCGATCTTCCTGCTGCCGGCGCGGGCGGTGGGGTTCTCGATCATGGTGCTCGAGGCGTTCGCCGCGGGGTTGCCGGTGGTCGCGCTTCCGGGCCTCGGGACCGACCGCGCGGGCGAGCACTGGTCAAATGTGATCATGGCCGGGGACGACACCGTCGCGGCCTTCACGGGCGCGGTGAGCGACACCTTGCGGCGCGACCAGCGCGAGCGCGTCGCGCGCGGTCGAGTCATCGCGGAGGCCTTCGATTGGGACAAGATTGGTGGGAGAATCCTGGAGGTCTTCCACCGTGTCGTCGGGTCCCCGGCCGAGCAGCGCTCCTACCGTTCGCACGCCGCCGCCTAGCATGGGCGGACGGGATCGCGCGCGCGCGTCGCGGGAGCGCGCGTGATCCGCCGAAGCTGGAAGACCGTTCTGCGCTGTCTGCCGCTCGCGTTCCTGGGCGTGATCCTCTGGCGCGAGAAGCCCTGGACGGTGAGCCTCTCCAGCAACGCGCCCTGGGCCGTGGGGGGCGCCATCCTGCTCAACCTGGCCGTCTTCCTGCCGCTCAAGACCGCGCGCTGGCGGGTGGCGTTGCGCGAGCCGCCTCCTTTTCGCGCCGTCCTGGCGGCGACGCTGGAGGGGCTCCTGGCCAACGCCGCCATCGGCTTCGGCAGCGGCGATCTGGTGCGCGCCGCGCGCCTCCGCCCGGGCGAGGGGCAGCTGGCCGTCGACTACGCGTGCACCTGGGCGGAGCGGGGCGCCGAGGCCGTGGCCTTCGCCGTCTTGATCTTCGTCGCCGCGCTGGCCACGAAGCTGGGGCCGTTCGCCATCGGTCTGTCGGGGCTGGCCGTGGCCGCCTACTTCGTGGTGCTCGGCACGGGGCGGTTCCTGGTGCCGCGGATGGCGCGCTGGCCGCGGGCGCAGCGGGCGCTCGCCTCGGGCCTCGAGGCCTCGACGCCCCGGCGGGTGGCCATCATGGTCGTGCTGTCGCTGCTCGGTTGGGCCAGCGAGCTCGGCATGCTGATGCTGTTCCAGGGGGCGTTCCACCTGCCGCCGAGCTTGCGCACGGCCCTGCTGACGCTGGTGGGGATCAACGCGGCCATCGCCATCCCGAACGTGCCCGGCAACTTCGGCACCTTCGAGGCGGGGGCGACCATGGCGCTGGTGATGTGCGGCGCGCCGCGCGAGGTGGCGGTCTCCTACGCGCTCATCTACCACCTGACGCACGTGGTCCCGGTGGCCGCCGTCGCGACCGTCGTCTACTGGGTCCGGTCGAGCCGGCGGTACAGGACGACGCCGGCCGGGTCCTCCAGCGGCCGATAGTGGAGGTCGACGTAGGCCCGGAGGCGCGGATAACGGGCGAGCGGGTACTTGCCGTACCCGTCCCAGCCGGCAGCGGCCGCGTCGACGAACAGCGCCGGCCGGCGCCGCTCGAGGTCGTCGAACAGCATCTGCCAGGCGGCCGGCAGCCGGTTGTCGTCGGCGTTCCGGGCTCCCGTCTCGGTCGGCGTTCCCGGGCTCTCCCCGGTCATGTAGTTGCAGAAGGAGAACCGCGTTCCCATCGGGCGGCGGGCGAGGACGTAGAGCTGCGGCGAGTTTCCCCAAACGAAGATAGGCTCGTCGGGCGCCGTCAGGGCGTCGATGCGGGAGGCGACGAGATCGTAGCGGGGCTCGCCCTCGTCGAGCCGGGCGGCCAGCGGCCGGCCGAACGTGGCCAGCGAGAAGAAGAAGAGCGCCGGGAGCGCGCAGAGCGCGACCAGGAGAACCGGCTGCCATCGCCCTCGGCGCCAGAGACGGCAGAACGCCGGCGCGGCCAGCAGGCAGAGGGGCGGCAGCACCAGGTGGAAGTAGTGCCCGAAGAAACGGCCGCCGGCCGAGAGCGCGACCGCAGAGGTGACGAGCCAGAGGAGGCCCAGCACCGCGGGCGGAGAGGGCAGGTCGGCCTCGTCGAGCGGCGCGCCGTCGCGCCGGCGGCGCAGGCTGCGTCCCACGCGCGCGGCCGCCGAGACCGCGGCCGCGAGGCCGAGCGCATAGGGGACCAACGCCGCGCCGCCGACCAGGGCCGTTCGCCGCACGCCGCGCGCCAGCGCCTCGAGCCCGGTGAGGCCGGCGCCGAGGTAGGAGAAATTGAACCTGAACCAATACAGGGCGGCCTCGGCGTTGCCGGCCGCGCGACAGTCGAGGAGGTAGACCGCGGCGGGCGCGAGGGCGCCGGCGATCTGGCAGGCCGCCCGCGTCGCCACCGTCGCGGGGGAGACTCGGCCGCGGAGCGCCCACCAGATCGACATCCCGATCGAGGCGCCCAGGAACGTCACCCCCTGGTACTTGAAGAGGGCCGACACGCCGATGAGCGCCCCCACCGCGACGTGCAACGCCGGCGCGCGCGCCCCCCGGGCCGGCGCCTCCAGATCGCGCAGGACCAGCCAGGCCGCCAGCGCCTGCGGCACCAGCAAGAAGAGCTCGCAGTTGGCGGCCAGCGCGTCGTAGTCGTGCCAGGTGGTCGAGAAGATCAGGAACAAGGCGGCCGCCGCCAGCCCGCGCTCGGGCGCCCGCGCCGGCTCGCGGCCGGCGGCGAGGGCGAACAGCAGGCCGGCGGTCAGCAGCACGGCCAGCACGACCAGCGCGTGGGCCCCTTGCGTCTGATAGGGCCCGAGCGCGCTGAAGCCCGCCCGGTAGAGGTGGTAGATGAGCGGCGGCTTGTGGTCGACGACGTCGCGGTAGAGGAGATCCCCGCGCCCGAGCGCGTCGCCGGTGGCGGCGTAGATCGCCTCGTCGTCGGAGAGCAGCGGCCGCGAGAAGGTCGGCAGGCGCAGGACGATGCCGAGAGCGAAGGTGGCCAGCACGAGCGCCTTGAACCTGGCTCCGCTCACGTTGGGCGATGATATACGTTAAGGCCGCGATGGCGGCGCCCGTCCTTTCGCTGGTTCTCCCCGTTTACAACGAGGAGGCGACGCTCCCCGAGCTCGACCGCCGCCTGCGCCTCCTGCTGGCGGAGATCGGGGCCGACCTGGGGAGCGGCGTCGGCGAGGCCTGGGAGGTCATCTTCGTCGACGACGGCTCGCGCGATCGCTCGCGCGCGCTGCTCGCCGAGCTGGCGGCGGCCGAGCCCCGCTACAAGGTGCTCTCGCTCTCCCGCAACTTCGGTCACCAGATGGCCATCACCGCGGGCCTCGACCGCGCCGACGGCGCCGCGGTGGTGGTGATGGACGCCGACCTGCAGGACCCGCCGGAGATCGTCCGCCAGATGTTGGCCAAGTGGCGCGAGGGGTTCGACGTCGTGTTTGGCGTCCGCTCCGAGCGGCACGGCGAGACCGCCTTCAAGAAGCTCACGGCGGCGCTCTACTACCGCCTCCTGCGCGCCCTGCTGGGCGGGGCCGACATCCCCATCGACGCCGGCGACTTCCGGCTCATGAGCCGCGCCGTCGTGCTCACGCTGCGGGCGCTGCGCGAGCAGCACCGGTTCGTGCGGGGGTTGGTCTGGTGGGTCGGGTTCCGGCAGACGGCGGTCCGCTACGAGCGCCCGGCCCGCTTCGCGGGCGAGACCAAGTTCCCGCTGCGCAAGATGCTCCGCTTCGCCGTCGACGGGATCACCTCGTTCTCGACGATCCCGCTGCGGATGGCGATCTGGTTCGGCATCCTGGCCGGCCTCATCGCCATGGGGGGCGGGGTGTGGGCGCTGTGGGAGAAGCTCTACGGGACGGGCGTGGTCAAGGGCTGGACGACGATCATGATTTTGGTGGGTCTGGGGTCGTCCGCGCAGCTCCTCATGACCGGCATCCTGGGCGAGTACGTGGGGCGCATCTACGAGGAGGTGAAGCGGCGGCCGCTCTACGTGGTCGAGCGGGAAATCAACCTGCCGCCGCCCGACGCCGCGCGCGACGTCAGTTGACGACGGCGTTGTTGAGCGCGTCGATGTTCACCGGCTTGACCAGGTGGAGGTCGAACGCCAACGGAGGAAGATCGTCGACCCGGGGGCGCGCGGGACGCCCGCCGGCGCCGTGGTCAGGCTCGGCCGGCGTGCCAGCGGACCGCGTGCGCGATGACGGTGCCGAGATCTGAATAGCGCGGCTTCCAGCCGAGCTGCCGGCCGGCCTGGCGCGCGTCGGCGACCAGCACGGGTGGATCGCCGGCCCGGCGCGCGACCTCCTCGAACGGGACCGGCCGGCCGGTCGCCGTCTCGACCGCCGCGATCACCTCGCGCACCGAGCTGCCGCGCCCCGTGCCGAGGTTGAGGTGAAGCGCCGGCGCGCCTCCGGCCAGCGCGGCCAGCGCCGCCAGGTGCGCCTCGGCCAGATCGGCGACGTGGATGTAGTCGCGCACGGCCGTGCCGTCGGGCGTCGGATAGTCCGTGCCGAAGAGCGAGAGCGGCCCGCCGCGCCCCTCGGCGGCGGCGATGGCCAGCGGGATGAGGTGGGTCTCGGGCGCGTGGTCCTCGCCGAGCTCGCCGTCGGGATCGGCGCCCGCCGCGTTGAAGTAGCGGAGCGCCGCGTAGCGCAGCCCGTGCGCCTGGCCGTACCAGCGCAGCATCCGTTCGACCGCCAGCTTCGATTCGCCATAGGGGCTGACCGGACGCTGCGGGTGGTCCTCGGCGATGGGGACCCGCTCGGGCTCGCCGTAGGTGGCGCAGGTCGACGAGAACACGACGTCGCGCACGCCGGCGGCCACCATGGCGTCGAGCAGGTTGATCGTGCCGGCCACGTTGTTGCGGAAATACTTCCCCGGATCGGTCATCGACTCGCCGACATAGGCGTAGGCGGCGAAGTGGATCACGGCGGTCACGGCGTGCGCCTCGAGCGCGCGGCGGATGGCGGCGGGATCGGCGAGGTCGCCTTCGACGAGCGGGCCCCACTTGACCGCCCAGCGATGCCCGTAGACCAGGTTGTCGAACACCACCGGGAGGTGCCCGGCGGCGGCCACCAGCTTGGCGGTCTGGCTGCCGATGTAGCCTGCGCCGCCGACGATCAGGATCGACATCAGAGCCCGACTCTACCCGAGGCGGCGCGCGCGGTCACAGGCGGGCGTAGCTGGCGTCGCGATCGCGGCGGATGTCCTGGATGGCGGCGTCGAGCGCGGCGGGGGTGCGGGCGTTGATCGTCTCGAAGTTGGCGCGCGCGATCTCGCCCGAGACGTCGCGGCCGCCTCGACCGAGGGCTTCGATGAGGCCGGCGCGTACGAGCTGCAACATCGGATCGGGCGTGCGGCGGAGGCGCGAGACCAGCGCATTCGGGTCGGCGGGCGGGCTGGCCGGCGCGCCGGCCAGCGGGTGGAACGCGGCCAGCAGAAACGGCGCGGCGGCGCCGGGCTGGCGGCGGGCGCGGTCGGCGCGGCGGACGCGTTCGGCGAACGTCCCCTAGGCCGCCTCGTCGACGGCCAGGCGCGGATAAATGACGAGGCCGATCGAGGTGCGGGCGTCGGCCGCGATCTCGTCGAGGAAGGCCAGCACGGCGGACGTGTCGGGCGACGGCTCGACCAGCACGCGCCGGGCGACGGCCCCCTCGCGCCAGGCCTGCGCCGCCCAGGGGCAGAGATTCCAGCCGATCACCACCTCCTCGACGTAGCGCGCGTTGACCCGCAGCGCCTCGTCGACGAGCGGCGACGACCCCTTCACGGCGCGGGCGCGGCCGGCTTGTCGCCCGACTCGACGAAGGCGCCCATGTGGCGGAACTTGGCGTAGCGGTCGGCCCGCAGGGCGTCCGGTCCCATGAGCAGGAGCTCGGTCAGATGGCGCCGCAGCGCCTCGCCCAGGTTGCGCGCCGTCAGATCGTGGTCGCGGTGGGCGCCGCCCGGCGCTTCGGGGATCACCTCGTCGACGACCCCCAGCCGCCGGAGATCGGTGGCGGTCATCTTCATCGCGGCCGCCGCGTCGGGCTTGCGGTTGTCGTCGCGCCAGAGGATCGACGCGCACCCCTCGGGCGAGATCACCGAGTAGGTGGCGTACTCCAGCATCAGGATCCGGTTCCCCACGCCCAGCGCCAGCGCGCCGCCCGAGCCCCCCTCGCCGATCACCGCGCAGACGATCGGCACCGGCAGGCCGGCCATCACCTCCAGGTTCTTGGCGATGGCCTCCGCTTGCCCGCGCTCCTCGGCGTCGACGCCGGGATAAGCCCCCTGGGTGTCGATGAGGCAGAGGATCGGCCGCTTCATGCGCGCCGCCAGGTCCATGAGGCGCATCGCCTTGCGGTACCCCTCCGGCTTGGGCTGGCCGAAGTTGCGACGCACCTTCTCTTTGGTGCTGCGCCCCTTCTGGTGGCCGAGCACCAGGACGGGGATGCCGTCGAAGGTCCCGAACCCGCCGACCACCGCCGGATCGTCGGCGAAGCGCCGGTCGCCGTGCAGCTCGACGAAGTCGGGGACCAGGCGCTCGAGGTAGTCGAGCGTGTACGGACGCGTCGGGTGGCGCGACAGCTGCACCTTCTGCCAGGGGGAGAGCTCGGCGAAGATCTTCTGCTGCAGCTCGCGCGCGCGCCGCTCGAGCAGCGAGATCTGCGGCCGCAGCTCCGCCGCGCCGCCGCTCACGCGGATCAGCTCCTCGATCTTTCGTTCCAGCTCGACCACCGGGCGCTCGAAGTCGAGCGTCGGCCCGTCGCTGACGCGGACGGCTGGGGCAGTTGCGGGCTCGGCCATCGGTATTTAATCCTCTAATCGAGGAAGGCGCGCAAGAGCGCATGCCCCTCGGTCGCGGCAGCGGGGGTGGGCTGCGGCACGCCCCCGACCGGCGTCCCCGTCGCCCAGGTCCCCTGCGCCACGTCGGTGGTCGTGGCCGCGCCCAGCGCATAGAGGACCGTGGCGGGGAGATCGGCCGGCGTGGCGGGCTCGCCGGTCACGACGCCGACCCGGACGCCGGGGCCGATCACGATGAGCGGCACGTGGCGCGACGAGCCCGGTCCGTAGAAGTCCGATCCGGGATCGTCGATGGTCGTGGCGCCGCGGCTGGTGATGATCACCAGCGCGTTCGGGATCCCCTGGGCGGCGTCCGTCACCGTGGCGGCCAGCGCCTGGAGCTCGTTCTGGGCGGCGCCGTTGTGGCGGTCGGCGGTCCGCGCGCCGCCCACGGCCACCAGGGCCAGCACGCCGAGGTGATTGGCCGCCGCCAGCGCCGCGAGCTGCGCGCCCAGGCCGCCGGCGGAGGCGGCGGCGGTCGTGGCGGGCGGGTTGAGGTGCAGCAGGTGAAAGTCGTCGGTGCCGATGAACGCCGTGGTCAGCCCGCGCGCGGCGGCCGCATCGTAGAGGCCGCTCGGCGAAAACACGGCCGGCGCGCGCCAGGCGGCGTACCCCTTGGTGTCCGCCACCCGGTTCGCCGCCGGTGGCATCAGCAAGAGGCCTTGTCCTGGCGGGAAGGTGACGGTCGGATCGTCCTCCGCCTTGGCGACGAACGGCGCGAGGGGATAGCCGCCCGAGAGCATCTGATACTCCGTCACCGGCCAGTCGCGGCTCTCGGTCCAGCAGTCTTCGAACCGGGTCCCCTGCGCCGCCAGCGCGCGGAAACCGGCCGCGGCCGGCGCGGTCGTCGCATCGTCGAACAGCTCGTCCTCATAGAGACCGGCGACGTCGATGATCACCACGTTGGTGGCCGGCGCCGCCGGGGCGGCCGGCGTCCCCTCGAATCCCGTCCCGGTCAGCACCACGTCGCGGGCGGTCGTCGGATCGGCGGGCAGCGCGATCGTCTCGCCCGGATCGCCGGCCAGCGCCGCGCGGATCGCCCCGCGCGCGGCGGTCTTGAGCGCCACCGGTCCCGCCCCGGTGAGCGTCGCCAGCGCAGTGGGCGCCACCTCGGGGTGCAGCACCGGGTGCGGCAGGAGGGCGCCGCTCTTGAACGCCGGCCCGGCCATGATGAGCGGGACGTAGAGCTCGTCGGCGGAGAAGCCGCCGTGGCGGCCGTAGGGAAACTGGGTGTGCTCCTGGAAGGGGCCGGGCGTGCTGTTCGTGGCGTCGACCTGGTTCAGCGTCCAGTCGTCCTGCGGGAAGACCACGATGTCCGCCTGGTTCGGGCTGGCGGCGCGGAAGTCGTGGAAGGTGCGTGTCCCCATCGCGCCATCCGCTGTCAATGTCCGCGTCGTGTCGAGCCCCACGATGGCCCCCGACTGGATCAGCGCCAGCAGCTTGTGGGTGACGTCGGCCTGGGCGGCGGCGCCGTCGGCCAGGCCCGCGTCCGGGACGACCGCGTAGATCTGCGCGTCGCCGTCCTCGTTGAGCAGCGCGTAGCTCGAGCTGTCGAGCCCCACCGCCGGCCCCTGCGCGGCGACGAGGGCCGCCATCTGCCCGTCGGCGCTGGCGCCACCGTGGGTGCCGAGGGCCACCTGGTTGTGCGTGTCGACCTTCCCGTGGTCGAGCGTGAACAGGATGTTGGTGCTGGCGGTCAGCTTCTTGTCGTCGAGCGCGGTCAGCAGCTGGCCGAGGGCGTCGTCGTAGTCGTCGATGATCTGCGCGAGCTGCGGGCCGTCGGCGCCGTAGGTGCTGGTCGGATCGTCGTCCAGCGCCACGAAGTCCCAGACGAACATGGTGGCGGGCAGGCCGTGGTTGCGGACGTAGTCGGCGGCGTCGCGCAGGGTGAAGTGCGTCTGGGTCTCGCCCGCGTCGGGCGGTCCATCGTAGCTGTAGCCGGCGGCGACGTCGGACGGATAGCCGAACGACATGGTGAGGATGTTCTTGGCCGTCGTCGCGTCCACGGTCAGCGGCCCCAGCGTCGTCTGGAACATCGTGCCGACGATCGACAGGTGAACGTCGTCGGCCCCGGCCTCGAACGGCGGGAGCTCGCCCACGTACGCCGAGCGGCCGCCGACGGCGCTCGTCGCGCCGTAGAGGCTGTCACCCCGCACGCGCAGGGGGTTGGTGTCCCAGGCGGCGTAGTCGCCGACCGCGAGGTCGCCGGCCACGGAGATCGGCGAGACGAAGCCGCCGGTGCGCGACAGCCAGTCGTTGGCCGGCACGTCGTCCCCGTCGGGGTACTGGCCGGTCAGGATGGCCATGTTGTTCTGGTTGCTGTGCGTGGGGACGACCACCCGCGAGAAGGCCAGCGTGCCGCGCGCGATCAGCCCCTTGAGGTTGGGGGCGTTGGCCATCCACAGCCCGGCCAGGCCGTGGTCGTCGATGTCGATCACGATGACGTGGTTGCTGGGGCCGGGCGGACGGTTCTCGCCACAGCCGACCGCCAGCGCCAGCGCCGCCGCATAGGCGAGCCGCCCGAGCTTCATGACCGTCGAATCTAGCCGATATGGGGAGGAATTCATCCGCCCCGCGACCGCCGCTGGGCGCCGTTCTGGCACCGCGGACAAAAGAAGGTCGCCCGGCCCGCCTGTACGACGCGCACGATCGTCCCGTGCTTGCCGCGCTTGCCGTGCTTGCCGTGCTTGCCGCGGGGACAGGGCGCGCCGGCGCGGCCGTAGATGAGGAACGGGTTCTCCGCCGTCCCCTCCTCGACGTAGCCGATGTCGGCCTTCCCGCCGTCGGCGCCGGCGTCGGCGAAAGTGCCGAGCGTGAAGTCGATCGAGGCGCGGATGGCCGCCGCCAGGCGCTTGACCTCCGCCGCCGAGAGCGAGCGCGCCGGTCGGCGGGGATCGATCCCGGCCCGGAACAGCGACTCGCTGGCCTGGATGTTCCCCACGCCCGCCAGCAGCGTCTGATCGAGGAGCGCCACCTTGATCGGTGTGCGCAGGCGGCCGAGGCGCGCGGCGAAGCCGGCGGCGTCGATCCCGTCGGTGAGCGGATCCGGACCGAGCGCCGCGATCTCCGGCAGATCGTCGAAGCGCGCGCCGGGGACGATCCGGAACCGGCCGAACATTCGGCGGTCGACGTAGCAGAGGCGCGTCCCGCCGGCGAGATCGAGCTCGACCCGGGTGGCGGGAGGCGACGGATCCTGGGCCCCGCGGCGCAGCCACTTCCCGGTCATCCCCAGGTGCGACCAGACGCCGAGGCGCTCGGCGCGGCCGCGCGCCAGGGTGCAGAGGAGGTTCTTCCCCCGGCGCTCGACCGAGACGAGGCGCGCCCCGGCCAGCGCCTCGACCGCCGTGGGCGTCGCGGGGCGAAAGAGGCGCGCCGCGCGCCGGTCGGCCCGGGCGGCGCGGATCGTCCTCTTCGTGCCCCAGCGGCGCAGGTTGCGCGCAGCGACTTCGACCTCGGGGAGCTCGGGCATGAGGGGACCGGTTTACACCGCCGCGCGGATGCGGGCCGCGAAGTCGTCGCGCTCGGCGTCGCTCGCGTAGGGGACGCGCGGCCAGAAGAAGCCCCGCAGGCCGTCCTTGCGGCGGCGGGGGACGACGTGGGTGTGCAGGTGCGCCACGCTCTGCGAGATCTTGTTGTTGATGGCCACGAACGTCCCGTCCGCGCCCAGGCCCATCTCCACGCCGCGGGCGATCCGCTGGACGGCGCCGAAATAGGGGGCCAGCGCCGGCGCGGGCAGATCGGTCAAGGTGGCGACGTGCGCGCGGGGCACCACCAGCACGTGCCCCTTGAACACCGGCCGGGCGTCGAGGAAGGCGACCGCGGCGTCGTCGGCGGCGACGATCGCCGCCGGGTGCGTGCCGCCGACGATCTCGCAGAAGACACAGCCGGCGACCGGTCCGTCGCTCATCCGCCCGTCTCTCGGTGCGGCGCCGCGCTCGGCGCCGCGTCGCCGGCGAGCACGCCGAGCGCCGCTTCGAGCGAAGGCGCGGCGGCGAAGCGCGCGGCGGCCGCCTCCCTCTTGAACCAGGTCCGCTGTCGCCGGGCGTAGGCGACCGTGGCGCCGATCGTCTCGGCCGTCGCCGCCGCCAGCGTCGCCGTCCCATCGAGGACCGCGCCGAGTTGCTGGTAGCCGAGCGCCTGCATCGGCTTGAGACCTGCGCCGTAGCCGGCGGCGCGCAGCGCCCGCACCTCGTCGAGGAGACCTGCGGCCAGCATCGCCCCGAAGCGCGCCTCGATGCGCGCGCGCAGCTCCTCCTGGGTGGGATCGAGCACCAGCGCGACGGGCGCCAGGTCGCGCGGACGCTCGGCCCGCCGGCGGAGGGTGGTGATGGCGATCCCCGTCTGCTCGTAGACCTCCAGCGCCCGGCTGGTGCGCACGAAGTCGCGCGGCTGGATGGCGGCCGCCGCCTCGGGATCGACCTCCGCCAGGCGCGCCCGCAGCGGTTCGTTCCCTTCGCGCTCGTAGATCTCGCGGTGGCGCGCGCGCCGCGCCGGATCGGCGGGAGGGGCCTCGAAGAGGCCGGTGGTGAGCGCGCGGTAGTAGAGGCCGGTTCCGCCGACGACGATCGGCAGCCGGCCGCGGGCGGCGATGCTCTTGACGGCGGCGCGGGCCAGCGTGGCCCAGCGGGCGGCGTGAAACGGCTCGTCGGGGGGGACGAGGTCGAGGCCGTGGTGCGGGACGCGGCGCCGCTCCTCGCGGGTCGGCTTGGCGGTGCCGATGTCCATCCCGATGTAGACCTGCTGCGAGTCGCAGGCGACGATCTCGCCGCCCAGCCGCTCGGCGAGCGCCAGCGCCAGCGCGCTCTTGCCCGAGGCCGTCGGCCCCAGCACGGCCACCAGGCGGATCGCCTCAGACACGGCCGAATCGCCTCTCGAGCTCGGTGAGCGGCATCCGCAGCATCACCGGCCGCCCGTGCGGGCAGTGCGACCGCAGGTCCACCTCGTCGAGCTGCGCCAGCAGCGCCAGCGCCTCCGCCCGTTCGACCAGGTCGCCCGCGCGCACGACGCTGTGGCAGGCGACCGTGGCCAGCAGGTGATCGACCCGCTCGAGATCGCCGCCCGCAAGCGGCGTTCCCTCGCTGAGCTCGCCCAGCACCTCGCGGAGGAGCGGCTTCGGGTCGGCGTCCTTGAGCGGCTCGGGGAGGGCGTGCAGCATCACCACGCCCGGCGCGTGCGGCGCCACCTCGAATCCGAGCGAACCGAGCACGTCGTGCGCCGCCGCGGCCGCCGCCGTCTCACCGACCTCGACGGGGATGGGGAAGAGCAGGCGCTGCTGCGGGATCTGCCGCCGCGCATGCGCCGCCTTGAGCCGCCCGTAGACCACCCGCTCGTGCGCCGCGTGCTGATCGATGAGGACCAGCGCGTCGCGCGCCTCGCAGACCAGGTACGTCCGGTGGATCTGCCCGACGTAGTTGAGCGCGCCGAAGAAAACCGGCGCGACCTCCGCCGGCGCCATCTGCTCAGCCGCCACGTCGCGGGCGCGCAGCGGCAGCGAGAGCATGCTCTGCCCGGCGCGCTCGAAGACGCGCGGCGCCGGCGCTTCGCTGGTGCGGTCGAGACGTTCGGGCGGCACACGGTAATTGGGTGGTTCCGTGAAGGTGCGAACGGCGTCGGCGGCGCGCAGCCAGGGGGCGCGCGCGATCGCCGCGCCCACGACGTGGCGGACGGCGGCGTAGACCTCCTGCGCGCGCGCGAAGCGGACCTCCAGCTTCTGCGGGTGGACGTTGACGTCGACCTCGCTCCCGGGCAGGTCGAGGAACAGCGCCGCCAGCGGGTAGCGCCCCTTCTCCAAGAGCGGCCCGTAGCCGAGCGCCAGCGCGTGCAGCAGCGACCGGTCGCGCACGAACCGGCCGCCGACGAAGAGGAACGTCGAGCGCGCGGTGGTGGAGACCTCCTCGGGGCCGGCCAGAAACGCGCGCACCCGGGCCCCGTTCTCGTCGCCCGCCGCCTCGTGCAGCGCGCTCGCTCCGCGCCGCGCCAGCGCCGCCCGCACGCGCTCGCCGAGATCGCGGTGGGCGGGCAGATCGAGCGCCACCCGGCCCCCCACGCGCAGGCGCAGGTGAACCGCGGGGTGCGCCAGACCGAGGCGCAGGAGCGCCTCCGAGACGTTGGCCGTCTCGGTCGCCTCCGCCTTGAGGAACTTGGCGCGCGCCGGCGTGTTGAAGAAGAGGTCGCGCACCGTCACCTGCGTCCCCGGCGGCATGCCGATCTCGCGCGCCGCGGTCTCGACACCCGCCTCGACGCTGAGCTCGAACCCCGCCTCCGCCTCGGGCGGGCGCGTCGCCAGCGTCAGCCGCGACACGGCGGCGATCGACGGCAGCGCCTCGCCGCGGAACCCGAAGGTCGCCAGGCCCCAAAGATCGTCGGCCGCCGCGATCTTGGAGGTGGCGTGCCGGCGCAGCGCCAGCCGGGCGTCCTCCGGCGGCATGCCGTGACCGTCGTCGACCACCCTGGCCAGGCGCCGCCCGCCCGCCTCGATCTCGACGTCGATCCGCCGCGCGCCCGCGTCGATGGCGTTCTCGACCAGCTCCTTGACCACCGAGGCCGGGCGCTCGACCACCTCGCCGGCGGCGATCTGATCGGCCAGCGCGGCCGGTAGGACGCGAACCTTCGCCCGGGCGGGGGTCGCGCCTTCCATCAGCGAAACAGTACTAAATAAAACCCTGCCCCACGCGTCTTTCGGCGGCGGCGCGGTCAGGGACGCGGCAGCTTGCTGACCAGGTCCTCGCTGGCGCCGCGGACGGCGGCCTCCAGCGCCTCCAGCTCCATGCTGGGTCGCAGCTGGGGGCGGAACTGGCGCTTCGGCTTCTGCACGGTGGCCTGGCCGCTGGTCAACATGAAGACGCCGCCGCCGGGCTGCCGGCTGACGACCAGCTGAACCGCGCAGCTCACCTCGACGTCGCGCCCGGTGGTCGCCAGTGACAGCGACTTGATGACGCCGTCGACGGCGTAGGTGCCGCGCCGATCGCCCGGATCGACGTCGCCGAACGGGCGCAGCTGGTCGATCAAGAAGTCCCGCATGTGGCTCTGCAGCGCCGGGCCGGCGCGGTGCTCCGGATCCCCGATCGCCTTGACCTCGAACGAGGCGGTCGGGGCGGCGTGGCGCCGGATCCCCGGCTCGCCGGGCGCGGCGCCCTCGTCGCTCCCCAGCCGGCGCAGCGCCGCGCGCGCGGCGTGGCGTACGGCCGGCTCCGGATCGTGCAGCGCGCCCACCAGCGCGTCGTGCGCCAGCGGGGATCCTATCTCGCCCAGCGACTCGGCCGCCGCCGCGCGCACGCCCGTCTCGACGTCGCGCAGCGCGCCCACCAGAGCGGGCACCGAGCGGACCTGGTGCAGTCGGCCCAGGATCAGCGCCGCGTCGATCCGGACCTTGAACGACGGATCGCGCGCCACGGACTCCTCGACGTCCTCGATCCGCACCTGGCGGCCGGCCCGGGCCGCGGGCCCGCTCGCGACCGCGAGGGCCAGCACCGTGCCGAGCAGCGCGGCGGACGGTCGACGCGCTTGGGCGGGGGAGGGCAGACGCACCGCAGGTTCAGCATCGCCGATCGTTGACCCGAACGTCAACGAGGTCGTGCGGGGTCTCGACGCGCGCCTGGCGCGAGCGCGCGGGCGGGGCGCGAGCGTATGATGCGCGCCCGACATGTCCGACATCGCGCTCGCCCCGATCTCGCTGGCCTATTCGGTCGACGCCGACGACGCGTTCATGTTCCACGCGTTGCGCGCCGGCGCCCTCGACGCCGGCGGTCTGACCTTCACCCACCGGCGCGATCACACGGCGGCGCTCAACCGGCTGGCGATGGCGGGCGCGGCCGACGTGGTCGCCGTTTCGCTCGGCGTCTATCCGGCGATCGCGGACCGCTATCAGCTGCTGCCGCACGGCGCCTCGGTGGGGCGCGGGTACGGTCCGGTGGTGGTGGCGCCCCGGCCGCTCGGGCCCGGGGATCTCGACGGGCTGCGGATCGGCATCCCGGGCGCGACGACCACCGCCTGGCTGGTGCTGCGCCTCATCGCGCCGCGCGCGCTCGGCGTCGAGATCCCCATCGCGCCGTTCAACCGGATCTTCGAGGCGCTGACCGCGGGCGAGATCGACGCCGCGCTGCTGATTCACGAGGGGCGGCTGCTCTACCGCGAGCGCGGGCTCCATCTGGCGG
>DATNDC010000075.1:0-5400 GCA_035607055.1 Polyangia bacterium | reverse complement strand
ACGCCATGGCCCCGTCGCGCAGATCGGCGACGCAGGCGGCATCTATCTGTTTGCCGTGAATGTAGGCCTGTCCCGGGACATACGCTTTTCGCCCGGTGGTGTCGCGAGTTTGTTTCAGCGTCACGAACACCACGAAATCGGCCCCCAGGGAGGCGCGAACCGCCGACAAGTCGTCGTGAAACGTCCAGTCGGCGACCGAGTGGAACCCGAAGTTATGGATCTTCTCGCGCTGGAGACCGATCTCCAAGGTCGCCCGGCCACCCCACTGATAGAACTTCGCGCACCCGGGACCGCACGCGGCCAGCGCCTCGCGGTCCGCGAAACGCGCGCGCTGGCGGTCGACGATTTTCCGGAGCACATTGCTGGCCG
The DNA here is from genome assembly GCA_035607055.1 of Polyangia bacterium. Taxonomy (GTDB): domain Bacteria; phylum Myxococcota_A; class Polyangia; order Fen-1088; family Fen-1088; genus JADGRB01. Next base: position 5,031 of record DATNDC010000075.1, on the reverse strand, counting down.
TGTTCGCGATTGCAGCTGCCGACTGGTCGTCGACCGAGCTGTGGTTGTCGGCGTCCAGCGTGTAGATCAAGACCTGCGGCGGTACGGCGACCAAACGAGCGGGCGAAATCGCGTCCGCGGGGAGTCGATTCTGCAGCGCCGGAGTGCACCCCGTCGTCGCGGCCAAGAGGCCCAGCACGAACCAGCACGACGGACGCAAAACGGCAGCGATGCGCACCTGGCTATTTTTCGGTCCGGCCGCGACGGGTGTCGAGTGCTTTCTCCGGGGTCGCGACCGTCTCACACCCATGCCCGCCGCGGGCCGAAACCTGTCACCGAGGCGGCCCTGGCGGCCTGGCGCGGCACGAACATCTGACGTCGAGCGGCGCCGCTATCTCCGGGCGCGGACCTGGAGCCGGTTGTTCACGCCCAGGACGCCGTCGACGTGGGCCAGCTCCTGCGCCTCCTTCTTCTCCCGCTGCGAATCGACGGTCCCTTCCAGCACCGCGATCCCGTCATCGACCTTCACCTCGATGTGCCTGTTCTTGAGCCCCGGCGTCTCGTCGAACTGCGTCTGGATCGCCTGCGCCTCTTCCGCGTTCGCATCCGCGGTCGCCGCCGCCGCGGCCGAGCTGTCGTCCGCGCGCGCCCGCGAGCCTGCCACCGTCAGGACCAGCCCGGCCGTCGCGACGGACATCGCAAACCACATTCGTGTCATAGGACACCTCCCTTAGTTACCAACCTGAGACTTCACCGGCGGCTGACAACAGGGGGTGGGGGAGCACAGCCGTAGAGGGCGGGGGACTCATCCGCTGGCGCCAGTCCCCTCCGATTTCGTCGGCGTCGTCACGACCCCGTCATGGCCGTGGTGCGGTCAGTTTTGCTGACTGCTCAACGCCCAGACCGCTTCGTTTCCGTAGCCCTTCAGGTGCACGTAGCTCGCTTTCTTGCCGCAGCCCTCGACGCCCAGCGCCTTCACCGTTCCGTCGGTTTCCTTGTCCAGCTCCACCACGTTGAGGCTCTCGTTGGGACACGACATCTCGAACGTGGCGCGCTGACGAATCTTCGCCGTCTGCTCGCTGTTCCATTTGACCGGGTCCCACCCCATTGAGCAGGCCCACGATCCCAGGACCAGGCCAACGCCCAACGCCCAAGCAGACTTCATTGCTCCAGGCTGCATGCGAAGCCTCGCCCCGTCAAGGCACCTTGCGGGTCGCGTAGTGCCCTGGCGCCGATCCCGGGAGCCGAGACCTGTTCTTCGTTGCCGGCGTCTGCGTGATCCCTCCTTCGTGACGCGAAGTAAAAACAGGTGACCGCTCTGGGCTGACAGCCGGCCCTCGCGCGGTCAAGCTTTCCGCGTGCCCAGCGAAAAAGATCCGGTCGACGAAGCGGACGAAGAGACGTTTCCGGCCAGCGACGCGCCGACGTTCAGCGGAGCCCACGCCGGGGCGCCGGGCCACGGTCGCCTGCGCGTTCTGATCGACGTCGCGCCGGGGTCGACCGACGAAGGCGACTTCCGGAAGGCGCTCGCCCGGTTCGAGGGACGGGTAACGGTCACCTACGCGCGCGGAGACGCCTTCGGGCGGGCGCTGCCCGAGGCGGAGGTGGTCGTCGCGGGCGCGCTGGCGGACGACCAGCTGGCGCGCGCGGGGCGGCTGCGGTGGCTCAGCTCGCTGGCGGCGGGGCTCGATGGGGTCGCCACGCCGGCGGTGCTGGCGCGCGGGGTGGCGGTCACCAGCGCGAGCGGCGTGCACGGGCCGAACATCGCGGAACATCTGATGGCGATGATCCTGATGTTCACGCGTGGGCTCCCCCGGTTGTTTCGGGCGCAGCTCGCGCGGCGCTGGGAGCGCGATCTCAAGTCACGCTCGGACGGTCCGGGCGAGCTCGGCGGCCAGACGTTGCTCATCGTCGGGCTGGGGCGGATCGGCGAGGCGCTGGCGGCGCGGGCGCGGCCGTTCGGGGTGCGGGTGGTGGGGGTGAAGCACGATCCGTCGCGCCGGTACGACGCGGGCGTCGCCGTGGACGAGCTGTTGCCGGCGAGCGCGCTCGACGAGGCGCTGGGGCGCGCCGACCACGTCTGCCTGCTGGTGCCGCTGACGAGCGCCACGCACCACCTGATGGACGCGCGCCGGCTCGGGCGGATGCGCTCGAGCGCGTTTCTCTACAACGTGTCGCGCGGCGAGGTGATCGACGAGGCCGCCCTGGTCGAGGCGCTGCGCGCGGGAAAGCTGGCGGGCGCGGGGCTGGACGTGTTCGAGACGGAGCCGCTCCCCGCCGAGAGCCCGCTGTGGGAGCTGCCGAACGTGATCCTCACGCCGCACGTCGCGGGCGTGACGCCGCTCTACTACCAACGGGCGGCGGCGCTCTTCGCCGACAACCTGGAGCGATTCCTGGCGGCGCGCCCGCTCGCCAATCAGTTCGACAGCGGCCGCGGTTATTGAGGACGGGCGCGCGCCCGCCGCCAGTCCCACAGCAGGATCGCGCCCCCGAGCAGCTCGCCTGCCAGCGTGATCGGGCTCAGGATCGTCGACAGGTGCTGGCCGAGGCCGCTGAACGGATAGGCCGGGAAGTGCCACCCGAAGAGCGGCCAGAGCAGCATCCGCAGGCCCATCGACAGCCCGACGAGGTCGAGGACGAAGTGGGTCGCCACGCCAATGGCCACCGCACGCACGCGCGGCGCGCGCGTGAGCCGCGCGGCGACGATCAGCAGCAGCAGGAACAGGCCCGTGTGCGCGAACAGGTGCGTGCCCGAGAGCAGCTGGCCGCGCCGTCCGGTCAGCCAGAACGGGAAGTAGAAGAGCGGCTTGTCGACGAGATCGGGCAGCAACGCGCCGAGAAAAAACGCCCGCCGCGCGCCGGGCGAGAACCGGCGATACGGCCGCGCCGCGATCCTCTTGCCGAGGCCGAGATGCCCGAGGGCGAACACCGTCTCAATCCATCAGCGCTTCGCGCGGCCACGCGGCCGCGGCTGGCTCGCCCGGGCGTGCGCTGCCTCGGCGGCCGCCAGGAAGGTCGCCTCGTCGACCGCCGCGAGGTCGCAGCGGGTCGCCCCCATGCGGCCCCAGCCGCCGGGGACGGGGGCCAGCGCGGAAGGCGCCATCTCGCAGAAGGTCTCTTGCGCGAGCGGGTCGAACATGAAGTTCACGTCTCGGCCGTGGCCAGCCAGCGTGGCGAAGATCCGGCGGGGCGTGCGAAAGGCCAGCCGATCGAAGTGGGGCGCCTCGCGGACGTCGTCGAAGCGGAGGAGCAACTTGCGCGCGCGCGCCGCCGTGAGAGCCACGTATCAATCTCGCGCCGACCAGGGGCGGCGCCCGCGTCCGGCCGAGGCGCGGCAGACCGTGCTCCGGACCTGCGAGGCGGGCCTGCGGGCGCGGTCTCCGGGCGAACGCGCGACGCCCGAGCAGGCGCTCGGCGTGCTGGCAGAGACGCCCGCCGAGGTCCTGTTTCGGCGGGGCTTCAGCTGATCAGCACCAGCGTGAGGACGTGCGCGTGGCCCTCGGTCGAGCCGGTCGCCACCAGGACGGTTTGACCGTTCTCGACGTTCTGCAGATCGGCCATCGAGATCGCCACCGGGTGCGAGTGCGCCGAGTCGACGCTCGTCGAGCCCGACACACCGCCCGCGGGCGGCGACGCGAAAGCCGAGTCGTCGACGGCGAAAGTATGGAAGTGAGCGCTGTCGTTGCTCGTCGTGTAGGTGATCTGCGTGCCGCTCTGCACCGGCGCGGCCGCCGGGGGCTCGTTGCTCGGCGAGCTGCCGCTGCTCCCGCAGCTGCTTACCAGGAACAGCGAACCGCCCATGGCGATCACGCTCCCCACCGTCAGGTTCACGAACTCGCGTCTATCCATGATGTTGGTCCCTCCTCGAGATGCGGCAAGCGCGACATCCAGGTTCGATGCTCCAGAGCGGACGACGTCGTCAGCGAAATGTTGCCGGGCGCACCGGCCGTTTCATGCCTCAGGTTCCTTCGTCGGCCCACGGATCCTCCTTGTTCTGCTTCTTGGGAGGATCGTTGCGGAGGTGCGGCGGGATGTAGTCGTCGGGGGCGGTGCTCTCGAGCGGCGTGCCGGCGTCGATGCGCAGCGCCCCGCGGCCGTGCTTGCGCGGCTTGGCGGCTGCGGCGCAGAGGCGCGTGAGCTGGCCTCCGGTCCGAGGCCAGAGGCCGCTTTCGATGTCGGCGGCCAGCGCGTCGCGGTCGGCGGAGAACCGCACCGACGCGATCCGCCGCCCGGTGACGCCGCTCCGGACGTGCACGGTCGCCTGCCCGCGCGACCCGGCGCCGCCGACGCTGCCGTCGATGTACGCGGCGAGCTGGAGCGTGGCGGCCATCTCGCGATATTGCTCGGCCGTGTCGACCGGCCGCAGCCCGGTCGTGACCTGCAGCCCGCGCGTGCGCAGCGTGCTGACCACCGCCTGCTGGACGTGCGCGGCGCCCTCGCCGGTGAACCCCAGCACCGCCACCTTACCGTTCACGCCGGGGCCCTCGGGCTTCGTCTTCGCGTGGGAGCTGGAGCTGGCGGCGGCGGGCCGGGGCGGGGGCGCCGGCGGCGGTGCTTTCGAGGGCGGCGGCGTCTTCGAAGGCGTCAGCACCTTGCCGTGCTTGGCGGCCGTCCAGCTGGAGAGCGACGGCTTCGTCGGCGCGGCCCTGCCGGCCAGCGGCACGACCCAGACGAGGAGCGCGAGAAGCAAGGACCGCCGAAGCAAGGGCCGGATGATAAACCAACCGCGCACGTTCGGTCATCCGTTCTTGGTGTCACCCGGCCGACACGCGCGCGGGGCGGGGGTCTCGTTCAGCCCGTCGTGATCTGCCCGTACCTCGTCGAGCAGGCGGAACCGCCGGCATCGCTCGCCACGCACGCGCCGCCCGCGACAAAGGGGCAGGAGACGAGCGGGCAATCGACGGCCACGCTTCCGCAGCGGGCCGCGTCCCACTGCTGCCGGATGACATTGAGGACGCTGGCGTCGTTCACGTACACCGTGCAGGCCGTGTTGCAGGGCGAAAGGGCAGCGGGGACCGGCTGCTCGCACTGGGCGGCCGCGCCGGCCGTGCA
>DATNDC010000064.1:0-6231 GCA_035607055.1 Polyangia bacterium | reverse complement strand
GGGAGCGCCGGGCGGGAACGCCGCCCGGCGCAGCGGTTTGAGGTGCGCCCCCAGCGCCGCGGCGATACGGACCGGGGCGCTGACGTGGTGGTCGTCGATCTGCGTGTAGCCGATGGTGGCGAAGGCGCGCGACATGAGGGCGCTCACCATCGGGTAGCCGGTCACCAGCGTGCCGCCGCGGGCGAGCGCGCGGGCGAGGCCCCGGGCGGCGCCGTCGGCGTCGCGAATGTGCTCGAGGACCGAGAAGCAGACGATGGCGTCGTAGTGCGCGGTCGGGAGGTCCTGGTCGTTGAGCAGGTCGGCGCGACGGAACTCGGCGCGGCAACCGGGCGCGACCAGGGCGTCGAGGTCGGGCGCCAGCGTCAGGTCGGTGCCGGTGTACTCGGCGTACAGCTTGGTCAGCGTCGGGACGAGGACGCCACTCCCCACGCCGACCTCCAGAATTCGCTGCCCGCCGGGGGGGAGAAGATCGAGGCCCATCTGCAGCCGGTGACGATAGAGCCAGCCGATCCAGGGGTGGTAGTAGTACGGCAGCGGATCGTCGCCGTCGTTCGGTTTGAGGACCCCGCGGGGCGGCAGATCGAGGCGTATCGACATCAGGCGCGCTTCTCGGCGATCAGGATCAGGAACCCGCCCAGATTGCGCAGCAGCGGGAGATCGCAAGCGGCGCGCTCGGCCCAGCCGAACACCTTCCCCAGCGGCGGGTAACGAAACACCGCCGAGCTCGGCGTCACGACGCGCACCCCGCGCACGGCCACCAGGTCGACGCCGGGGGGCAGGTAGCGGCGGGCGCGCGACAGGGTGTCGAAGCGCGTGTAGACGTCCTTCTCGGTCGTTCCGTCGGCGGCGATCTTCCCCGGGCCGCCCAGCCGCTTGGCCAGATAGCGCAGCGAGAGCGGGTTGTAGAACTCGAGCAGCAGATGCCCGCCCGGCCGCACGAGGCGGGCGAGCTCGGCGACCGCCGCCTCGATGGGCGGCACGTGAGCCAGCACCTTCATGCTGTAGACCAGGTCGAACGTCTCCGACGGAAGCGGCACGTCCGTGAGCGAGCCCTGGAGGACGGAGAGTCCCCGCGCGCGCGCCGGCGCCAGCATCCCCCGCGACAGATCGAGCCCCACGGCGGTCCGGGCGACGCGCGCCGCTTCGCGCAGGAGCAGCCCCGTGCCGCAGCCGGCTTCGAACACGTCCCGGCCCGCGCCGAAGCGGCGGATCAGATCGAGCTCCAGCTCGTCGATCAGGCGGTGGTAACCGTGGTGCCGTTCGGCCTCGTAGCCGGCGGCGAAGCGGTCGTAATAGGCCTGGGTGGTGGGGGCGGTCGACATGTCTCCTCAGCGAAAAGCGGGGGCGCGGCGCTGTCGGCGGGCCAGCAACACGAAGGCCACGCCCGAGAGGCCGAAGGCGGCGATCGCCGCCAGCAGCGCGTAGGAGATCGGGCAATGGAGTTGATCGGAGATCCGGCCGATGACCGACGGCGCGGGCGTGTTCCCCAGGACGTGCAGGCTGAACATCGACACGGCCTGCAAGGTGGCCGCGTACTGGGGCGGTCCGAGCTCGTCGATCACCGCCGCCGAGGGGCCGTTGTAGACCGAGAGCAGGAACGACGCGGCGGCGGTCAAGATCAGAAAACCTGGGATCCAGCTGACCAGCAGCGCCGCCGCACCGACCGGAACGGCGATCAGCATGGAGATCCCGATCGTGAGCGCGTGGCCGCCCCGCGCCCGCCGGTTGAGCGCGTCGCCCATGTAGCCGCCGACGATCACGCCGCCGGCCCCGCAGAAGAGGCCGACGAACGCCATGTAGACGCTGCCGAACATGACCGAGAGGTGGCGTTCCTCGATGACCAAGGTGCGGACCCAGAAGATGAGCGAGCTGGCGCCGAAGGTGGCCAGCACGCCGCCCAGCACAGCCAGGATGTACATCGGCGACAGCAGATAGGCGCGGGCCGGCAGGTTCTGTGGGCGCGCGATCCGATCCGGCGCGGCCACGAAGGCCGCGGCGATGGTGAGCAGGATCGATGGTCCGCCCGCGATCCAGAAGACGCCGCGCCAGCCGACGTGGGGCGCCAGGATCGTCCCCAGGACCAACCCGCTGGTCCCGCCCAGCGCCATCCCGATGTTGTAGATCCCCAGCGCGCGGCCGCGCTTTTCGGGCGGCGCGTCGGCGCAGAGGAGCGTGTTGGCGGACGGGCCGTAAGCCCCTTCGCCGACGCCGACCAGCCCGCGGAAGAAGAGCAGCATGTAGAACGACGTGGAGAGCGCCGACCCGATGGTGGCGATCGACCAGACGAAGATGCCGGCGAAGATGACCTTGCGCGGACCGATCCGATCGGCGATCGGCCCCGAGATGAGCGAGGAGACGGCGAACACGAACAGGTTCGCGGAGGCCAGCCAGCCGAGCTTGAAGTTGGAGAGGTGGAACGTCCCCTGGATGTGCGGGGTCATCCCGTAGACGACCTGCCGGTCGAGATAGTTGAAGAAGTTGATCAGCGTGAGCAGCGGCAGCGGCGGGATGCCGCGCGGGCGCGCGCTGGGCGTCGGCAGCGGCGCGGGCGCACTCAGGGGAAAGGTGCTCACCGCAAGCTTTCCAGGCAGGAGACGGCTTCGGGGCGGGACCAGTCGCGCTTGTTGATGAAGTAGTACCGGACCCGGCCGGAGGCGTCGATCAGGAAGCTCTCCGGGAACTTCTCGGTGCCGAACTTCTTGGGGACCGTCTGGCTGGTGTCGAGCAGGACGCCGATGGCGCTCCCCTTGGGGAAGAACTGCCGGATCTTCCCCCAGTCGTCGTCGACACTGACCGCCAGGAGGCGGAGGTCGGTTCCTTCGAGCTTGCGCGCCAGGTCCTCCAGCGAGGGGACCTCGTCGACGCAGGGCGGGCACCAGGTGGCCCAGAAGTTCAGCAGCACCGGGTGGCCCTTCTGCCCGCCGAGCGACACCGTGTGGCCCGCGGCGTCGGGAAGCTGAAAGTCGGGCGTGGGGCCGGTCTCCAGAAAGGCCGGGAGCGGATCGGGCTGCATCGCCGTGCAGGCCCCGCCGCGCGTGCGGGCCAGCGTGTCGTGGGCGGCGCCCGCGAACCGCACCGCCACGAAGGCGATCACCAGGGCCGTGAGCGCCGGCGGTCCAAAACGGCGCAGCCGCGACACGCCGGTTTGCGAGCGTGACGCGGCTGCGGGTTTCATCGAAGCGAGTCTAGCCCTTCTTCTTCTTGGCGAGCTCGTCGTCGGCGATTTTCTTGAACGTCTCCCACGGGTAGGCGCCGTTGATCTTGCGCCCGTTGATGAAGACCGCCGGCGTGCCGTTGACGCCCACCGCCTGCCCTTCCTTGGTGTCGGACTGGATCTGGTCCTTGTACTTCTGGGCGTCGAGATCGGCCTTGAACTTGGCCATGTTGAGCCCCAGCTCCTCCGCGTACTTCTCCAGGCTGGCGCGGTCGAGCGCGGTGTTGTTCTCGAACAGCTTGTCGTGCATCTGCCAGAACTTCCCCTGCGCGTTGGCCGCCATGGCCGCCTCGGCCGCCGGCTCGGCGTTGTTGTGGAACGGCAGCGGATAGTTCTTCCAGGTCATGTGGACCTTGCTCCCGTACTCCTTCTCCAGCTCCGAGAGCTGCGGCTCGACGCGCTTGCAGAACGGGCACTGGAAGTCGGAGAAGATGACCACCTGCAGCGGGGCGTTCTTCGACCCCTTCGAGGGGCCGTTGCCCGCCGCCACCTTGTAGACGGTGGTGTCCTGCTCGGGCGTCTTCTCCGCTCCCTGCGCCTGCGCGGCCGCCGGCGCCGCTGCCACCTCGGTCTTGGCGTCCTTCATGAGGGCGTCGTAGAGCTTCGACTTCGGCGTTCCCTTGGCGATCATCGCGTCGGCGGTCTTCAGCTCCTCGTCGATCTTGGTCTTGAAGACCTCGAACGGCTGCGCGCCCGAGAGGAACTTGCCGTTGACGAAGAACGCCGGCGTGCCGTGCGCGCCGATCTTGCCGCCGGCGGCCGCGTCGGCCTCGATGGCTGCTTTCCCCTTCTGAGCGTCGAGCGCCGCCTTGAACTTGGTCATGTTGAGACCGAGCTCCTGGGCGTACTTCTCGAACGTCGCGCGATCCTCGTGCGCCTGGTCGGCGAACAGCTTGTCGTGCATCTCCCAGAACTTCCCCTGCTCGCCGGCGGCGCGGGCCGCGATGGCGGAGGGCAGGGCGTTCGGGTGGAACGGCAGCGGCAGGTCGCGCCAAACGACGCGGACCTTCCCCTTGTAGGTGTCCATCACCTTGGCGACGGTCGGCTCGACGCGGCCGCAGAACGGACACTGGAAGTCCGACCACTGCACGATGGTGACCGGCGCGTCCTTGGCCCCCTTCATCGGAGCGCCCTTGATGTCGGCGCGGTAGCGGGTGTTGGCGTCGGGCTCGCCGCCGCGGGCGGGGGCGGGCGGCGGCGCGGCGGCCTTCTCGAGGCCGTTCTGCGTCAGCGCAGCGTAGACCTGACCGCGCGGCGTGCCGGCGGCGATCTTGGCGTCCGCCTTCTTGAGCTCCTCGTCGATGACGCCCTTGAACGCCTCGAGCGGCTGCGCGCCGCGGAAATTACGCCCGTTGATGAAGAAGTTGGGGGTGCCGCGAGCGCCGAACTTCTCGGCCTCCGCCATGTCCGCCTTGATGTGGGCCTCGCCCTCCTTCTTGTCCATCGCCTCCTTGTACTTCGACATGTTGAGCCCGACCTCCTGGGCGTACTTGTCGAGGCTCGGGCGATCGAGGTTCTGCTGCGAGGCGAACAGCTTGTCGTGCATCTCCCAGAACTTCCCCTGGGCCCGGGCCGCTTCGGCCGCCAGGGCCGCCGGCATGGCGTTCTGGTGGAAGGGGAGCGGGTTCTCCTTGTAGGAGATCGAGATGTCCTTGCCGTAGTCCTTGAGGAGCTGGCTCAGCGTCCCCTCGGCGCGGCTGCAGTAGGGGCACTGGAAGTCGGAGTACTCGACGATCGTCACCTTGGGCTGGTTGCCGCCGCGGGTCGGCGCGTCGCCGACGGCGACCTTGTAGACCTCGGCGCCGGCGCCCGGGCCCTTGCCGGCCCCCGGGGCGGAGGCCGACGACTTGGCGCCCTTCATGAACATCGCGTACACCATGTTGGGCGACGTCCCCGAGGCGATCAGCTTGTCGGCCTTCTTGATCTCGTCGTCGATGACCTTCTTGAACTCTTCGTACGGTTGCGCCCCCTGGATGTTGCGCCCGTCGATGTAGAAGTTCGGCGTCCCCTGCACGCCGATCTGCTTGCCGGCCGCCAGGTCGGCGTCGACCTTGGCCTTGCCCGAGTGGCTGTCGAGGGCCGCCTTGAACTTGCCCATGTCGAGGCCGATCTCCTGGGCGTCCTTCTCCAGGCCCGCTCGATCGAGCGCCTGCTGGTTGGCGAACATCTTGTCGTGCATCTCCCAGAACTTCCCCTGCGCCTGGGCGGCCACCGCCGCCTCGGCCGCCAGCGGCGCGTTCTGGTGGAACGGCAGCGGGTTGTGCCGGAAGAAGAGCCGCACGTCTTTCGGGTAGTCCTTCATGATCTTCTCGACCGTGGGGACCACCCGGCTGCAGAACGGGCACTGGAAGTCGGAGAACTCGACGATGGTCACCTTGGCGTCGGCCGGGCCCCTCATCGGCCCTTCCAACGGGACACGGATGCGTTCGATGCCGTCGGCGGGCGCGGCCCCCGACGGTCCGACCGCCACCTTGGCCGAGCTGTCCTTGTCCCGCGTGGCCAGCTTACCGAGCCCGTAGCCACCGGCCAGAATCACCAGGCCGGCTATCAGCAACGTTCCTTTATTGTTCATGATCAGCTCCAATCGACGAAAAACGAGAGACGCCGCGCAACGAAAAAACCAACCGCGCGCGGGGAGCACGGCATTCCCCCGCGGGCGTTTCGAACCGGAGATCTCGACCGCGCTCAGACCCGGGGCGGCCTGTCGGGCGGTGCGAGCGCGCGGGCCGGAATCACCCGCGTCGAGGCTTCACGCAGATTGCGCCCGCTGCCGGGCAGCAAGGCGGGGAGCGCGACCAGGGCCAGAGGCTGCAGGTCGGGCGCCGAGAGGTGGCCCACGTCCTGGATCCCTCGGGCGGAGACACCGTGGCTCGCGCGCGCCCGGCGGGGCGCCGGCGCCAGCGTTCCGGTGGGCGCCTCGCTCTCGGGTGAGCGCGACACGAAGTATCGGTAAAAGAACACCAGCGGAGGCTCGCTGCATTCGCCGCTGGCGCTCGAATCGGCAGGCGCCGCCTCGG
>DATNDC010000060.1:0-13564 GCA_035607055.1 Polyangia bacterium | reverse complement strand
CCCGAGCGTGAGCGCTCGGTGCGCCAGCTCATCTCGCGCGTGGCCGACACCATCACGGCCTGGGGGAAGAAGGACGGTTACTTCGCCGACGCGGAGTCGGCCGAGATCTACAACGCCGAGCTGAAGCATCTCCTCGTCTCCCAGAAGATGTCGTTCAATTCGCCCGTCTGGTTCAACGTCGGCATCGAGGCGGAGCCGCAGTGCTCGGCCTGCTTCATCAACAGCGTCGACGACACGATGGAGTCGATCCTCGGCCTGGCCAAGACCGAGGGAATGCTGTTCAAGTACGGCTCCGGCACGGGCACCAACCTCTCGCCGATTCGCTCGTCGAAGGAGCTCCTGAACGGCGGCGGCACCGCCTCGGGCCCGGTCAGCTTCATGCGCGGGTTCGACGCCTTCGCCGGCGTCATCAAGTCGGGCGGCAAGACCCGCCGCGCGGCCAAGATGGTCATCCTCAACATCGAGCACCCCGACGTCGACGAGTTCATCTGGTGCAAGGCCAAGGAAGAGAAGAAGGCCTGGACGCTGATCGACGCCGGCTACGACGGGTCATTCGACGGCGAGGCGTACAAGTCGGTGTTCTTCCAGAACTCGAACAACTCGGTCCGCGTCACCGACGACTTCATGGAGGCGGTGCAGAAGGACCGCGACTTCTCGACGCGCGCCATCCGCGACGGCAGCGTGGTCGAGACCGTCAAGGCTCGGCGTCTGTGGCGGGACATCGCCGAGGCGGCCTGGCAGTGCGGCGATCCGGGCCTGCAGTACGACACCACCATCAACGCCTGGCACACCTCCTCGGGGACGGCGCGCATCAACGCCTCCAACCCCTGCAGCGAGTACATGTACCTCGACGACTCGGCCTGCAATCTGGCGTCGCTCAACCTGCGCAAGTTCGTGGCACCGGAAGGCGCTCCCGGCGCCGGTGAGTTCGACGTCGCCTCGTTCCGCCGCGCGGTGGAGACGACCATCCTCGGCCAGGAGATCATCGTCGGCAACGCCAAGTACCCGACGCCGAAGATCGCGGAGAATTCGCTCCGCTTCCGGCCGCTCGGCCTCGGCTACGCCAACCTGGGCGCGCTCCTCATGTCGCGCGGGCTGCCCTACGACAGCGCGCCGGCGCGCGCCTACGCGGGCGCCATCACCGCGCTCATGACCGGTTGGGCCTACCGGACCAGCGCCGTCATCGCGCGCGACGTGACCGGGCCGTTCGACGGCTACGCGGAGAACCGCGAGCCGTTCATCGGCGTCATGAAGAAGCACCGCAAGGAGGTCGACAAGATCGACAGTGCGGCGGTGCCGGCCGAGATGATGGAGGCCGCCCGCGACGCCTGGGATCAAACGATCGCCCTCGGCAAAGAGCACGGCTACCGCAACGGCCAGGCGACGGTGCTGGCGCCGACGGGAACCATCGGCTTCATGATGGACTGCGACACCACCGGCATCGAGCCCGATATCGCGCTGATCAAGTACAAGCGATTGGTCGGCGGTGGGATGATCAAGATCGTCAACAACACGATCACCGAGGCGCTGGACCACCTCGGCTACGACGAGGCGCAGGTGAAAGCGATCGTCGAGTACGTCGACACCGAGGAGACGATCGAGGGAGCGCCGGGCTTGAAGCCGGAGCACCTGCCGGTCTTCGACTGCGCCTTTCGCGCGGCAAACGGCACGCGGTCGATCCACTACCAGGGGCACATCCGGATGATGGCGGCTGCGCAGCCGTTCATCTCGGGCGCGATCTCCAAGACCGTCAACCTGCCGCCCGAGGCGACCATCGAGGATTTCCAGGACGCCTACATGGAGTCCTGGAAGCAGGGGCTGAAGGCGGTCGCGGTCTACCGCGACGGCTGCAAGCGGACGCAGCCCCTCTCCACCAGCAAGACCGACCCCGGGCTGGCCAAAGCGACGGCGACCCCCGTGGCCGCCGAGCCGGTCAAGAGCGGACCGCCGGCGGCCGTGCGGCGGAAGCTCCCCGACGAGCGCCGCTCGGTGACGCACAAGTTCTCCGTCGCCGGGCACGAGGGGTACATCCACGTCGGTCTCTACGAGACCGGCGAGCCGGGCGAGATCTTCGTCAAGATGGCCAAGGAGGGCTCGACCATCTCCGGCGTCATGGACAGCTTCGCCACCGCCATCTCGCTGGCGCTGCAGCACGGCGTCCCGCTGCGGCTCCTCTGCGACAAGTTCTCGCGCACCCGCTTCGAGCCGTACGGATTCACCGAGAACCCGGAGATCCCGCGCGCCAGCTCGATCATGGACTACCTCTTCCGCTGGCTGGGCTCGAAGTTCGTGCGCGAGATGCCGGTGGCCGAGGCCGCTCCGGCGCCCGCGCCCGAGAGCGAGATCCAGCGCGTCGCCGAGGTGGTGGCCGCCGCCCAGAAGGTGGAGGTCATCGACGTCAGCGGCACGAACGGCCACAAGAACGGCCACAAGAACGGCAACGGCAGCACCCACACGGGCAACGGCAACTACAGCTTCATCGCCCGCACCGACGCGCCGACCTGCCCCGAGTGCGGCTCGATCATGATCCCCAACGGCAGCTGCCACAAGTGCGTCAACTGCGGCACGACCAGCGGCTGCTCGTAAGCAGCTAGCACGAACGACCGAAGGGGAGGCCCGCGAGGGTCTCCCCTTTTTGTTTTTGGTTTGCCGCGAGGCGCTTCTGGTGACGCTCAGTGACGGCATCGAGGCGACACCCCGGACCGGCCTGATCGCCGTCGTTCAGACCGCCAAGATCACGATCTTCCGTCTGAGGCTAGCGGCAAGCCGCTCTAGGTCTCGGCGGTCGGACGTCACGATCGCGTCTCCACGCGCAACCGCCCCGGCCGCGACTGACGCGTCGACGACATCCACCGTCCGGCTGGCGGCCAGCAGGCGCCCTACTCGCTTCGCGCGTTCTTCCGTGAGCTCCTCGACCTCGCACCCCAGAAGAACACGAGCGATGACGGCATCGTTGCCGCGCCAGACCTGAGCGACGACCGCCGCCGGCACGGTCACCGTCACGCCGCGCGCGAGAGCCTCCTTCCACAAGGCCCAGAATGTCCGAGCGCCCTTTTCAGCGGCGATCAGCGCCCCGCTGTCGAGGGTCAGCCCCGCGGCCACAGGCGCTGGACCCGGCGCAGCTCGGCTGGCGTAATCTCGCCCGCCTCGTCTTCGAACGCCTCGAGGGCCTGCTTGGCGGCGAGCTGCCGGAGCCGCAAGCGGGCGGCGTCAGCGAGCCAAGCAGAGACGTTCCCGCGCGACTCGGCCCTGGCTGCCCGCTGGACCTCTTTGGCGAGGTCGCCGTCCAGCGAGATGGCGAGCTTCCGAGCCGACATCGACCTCGATACTACCACGGTATGATAGGAGTGCCACCTCGTTCGAGCCGACGACCCTCCGTCGCCGCCCGGCCCACACGCTGCTGACCGCCGCCGGCCTCGGCGTCGGCCCACCGACGTCCCGGGGCACCGCGGCCGGGCATAAACCGCCGAGGTAGACTTGTTACTCGGCGGTGGAAGAGGGCGCGAACATACAGCTCCAGCGGCTCGAAGAAGAGATCGTGCGCGAAACAGAGGTGGTCGCCGATCTCCAACAGCGGGCCCGCACACTGGAGATCGAAGTCGCGGCCTGGCCACCGCCCAAGAGCGATCCCCGCCTCGTCGTCATGAGGCAACGCCGGGACAGAATCGAGATGGTCCTCGGAATGGCGTCAGGCACGGCGTTGGCCGGTTTGGGGTGGACGATCTTGACTCACCTGCTCCGAGGACACGGGTGAGCGCCTTCCGAGATCCAACGACCGCCTTGGTCGAGTCCGCGACGCGCCGGCTCGAAAGGCTCCGGCGTGACCACGCGCAGTCCGAAGAACGCTACCGGGCGGCGTGCGCTTCCCTGGAGGCGCTTCCGCAGCGCGCCCTTCAGACGCCAGCCCCAGCGCCTCTGCGTTTACGGCCGCTCCGGGTCATCGCTTGGGCTCTGATCGGCGCCGCCTGCTCCTTGGTCGGCCTCCTGTTCCATTAGGCGGCCCGCCACCCGGCGGCTACGCTAACCTGACCGGCATGCCGGGTCAGTACATCGACGTCCTCGTCGAAGAGCAGGACGAGATCCCCGAGGGGTGCGAGCTGCGGTTTCACGCAGTCGCCGACGCGCGGCCCGTCTCGCGCGTCCGCTACGAGCCGCTGATCGGACCCGAGGGGGAGTACGAGGTGACCGCGGCGGGCGGGGCGCCGGCGCTGGCGGCGCCGGTCGACGATTCAGGGGCCGGGACGTCGGTGCTGGTGTGGGGCGACGCGCGCGGGATCCGACTGCGGCGGGTCGACGGCGGCGGCGCGGACACGCCGATCGCCGAGCCGTATCTCCTGCTGGCCGACGACGCGATCGTCCGGTGAGCGGCACCGTCGAGCAGGTCCGCGCGATCCCCGGTGCCGCCCTCTACGTGATCCCGGAAGGGGGACACGACGCCGTCTTCCGCGCCGCGCGCCCCGACTTCGTGCGGACGGCGCTCGCCTTCCTCGAGAAGTGACGGTAGCCTAAAAGGATGTTCACCTTCGTCTCCGGTGGTCTGCGTTCGGGCAAGTCCGCCTACGCGCTCCGACGCGCCTCCGAGCTCGGCCCGCCCCCCTGGCTCTACGTCGCGGCGCAGGTCGAAGGGGACGACGAGCTGAAGACGCGCCTCGCCAGCCACCGGCGCGACCACGACACCACCTGGCGCCTGATCGAGGCGCCCGAGAAGATGATCGACGCGCTCGAGCCCCAGACGCTGGACGGCGCCGGCGCGGTGGTGATCGATCGCGTCACGGTGTGGCTCTCCAAGCGGCTCGGGGCCAGCGACAAGAGCAGCGACAGCGATCTGCTCGGCGAGGTCCAGGCGCTGGCCGACCGGCTCTACCGTTCGAAGACGCCCAGCGTGGTGGTCACCACCGAGATCGGGCTCGGCTTCCTGCCGGCCAACGTCCCCGACCGGCGCCTCATCAACGTCGCCGGCCAAGCGAACCAGATCCTGGCGGAGCGCGCCGAGTCGGTGGTGTTGATGGTCAGCGGCGTCTCGCTCCGCCTGCGCTAGAATGCCGGCGGCGAGGTTGGTACGCCAGACCTTCCCCGTCGGCGCGCTCGGCTGCAACTGCACGATCGTCAGCTGTCCCGAGACGCGCGAGGCGCTGGTGATCGATCCGGGCGACGAGGCCCCCGAGATCCTGGCGGCGCTGGCGCGCGCCGGTCTCACCGCGGTGAAGCTGGTCCACACGCACGCCCACTTCGACCACCTCATGGCCACCGGCGAGGTCGCCGCCCGCACCGGGGCGGACGTCATCCTGCACGCCGACGACCGCTGGCTCTACGACCACGCGGTGATGCAGACCGAGGCGTTCGGGATCGGACGCGCCGATGGAAAGCCCTGGCTGCCACCCCCCGCCCCCACGCGCGAGCTGCGCGGCGACGAGGCGATCACCTTCGGCCGCCGGGAGGCACGCGCGCTGCACACGCCCGGGCACACCCCGGGGTCGATCTGCCTCTTCTTCGAGCAGGCCGCCGAGACGCCGATCCTGTTCGCGGGCGACACTCTGTTCGCGGGCTCGATCGGGCGGACCGACCTCTGGGGCGGCTCGCTCCCCGCCATCCGCCGATCGATCCGCGAGCGCCTATTGACGCTCCCGGACGAGACCCTGGTCATCCCCGGCCACGGTCCCGAGACGACCGTCCTGCGCGAGCGCGAAGAGAACCCATACGTGGGGCGTTTCAGCGACGGCCAGGCGTGAGTAGACGGCTCAAATCGCCCGGTTCATTTTTAATGAAACGAGCGTATGCTCTCGGGCTCCAACGGGAAAACGGACCGCCACCTTCAGCGACAGGACTATCCATGACGCGATCAGACCACCGTTCGGGACCCTCGCGAGGAATCGTTTTCGCCCTGCTGGCTGCGGGGCTGACCCTACTGGTTGCCAGTCCGGCTTCGGCCAAGAAGAAGAAGCCCGCGCCCGCGGATACGACCGACAGCGCGCCCGCGGCGGGGACCGACACGGAGAACCCGAACCCGAACGCCGCCGACGAGAAGCCGGCCGCACAGGCCACCGACGAGGAGAAGCCCAAGGCGGCGCTGAACCTCGAACAGGAGGCGCCCAAGACCGACAGCCTCGGCCACGTCCACTTCTCAAACCCCAACGGCGAGGGCCTCGGGCGCGTGGTGGTCAACGCCCCCGCGACCGCGAAGCTCAAGATCTTCCTCGAGGGCCGGTTGTTCGGCACCGCGCCGGTGACGATCTACAGCGTCCCCAAGGGCGACTACATCGTCGAGGCCGTCGATGCGAGCGGCAAGTCGATCCCCAAGCCAGTCAGCGTCTCCGAGGGTGAAGAGAGCACCGTCGATTTCGGCACCAAGGTGGCCAGGGGTCAGGGGGCCGCGGCCGACAGCGGCGGCGGCGGCGAGATGACGCCGTTCCGGAAGAACCTCATGATCGGCTTCCTGGTCGGCGCCGGCGTGGGGCTCGCGCTCGGCGCCACCTTCGGCATCCTCGATATCGAGGCGGAGAACGACTACCAGAACACCCCCCGGTCCGACCAGGCCAAGCTCGACTCGCTCCAGACCAGCGGGCAGCGGGACGCGGACATCGCCGACGTGGGCTGGGTCGTGGCGGCGGTGGGCCTCGTCGGCGCCGCCGTCTGCGCGGTTCCGCTCATCTTCGGCGGCAGCGAGAAGCCCGCCGCCGGCCCCGCGCCGGGCGCGCCCTCCGCCATGTTCACGCCGGTGGTCGGCCCCCACGTGACGGGCGGCGCCTTCACGATGAGATTCTGATACCCCGGCCGGCGGCACGCGCGCGTGGCTGGGTTTGCCCAGCCCACGGTCCCCTATTTGCCGAGCTTGGCGGTGTCGATGACGCGGGTTCCGGCGGGCGGGGTGAAGTGGAACTCCGAGTCGGGAACGCGCGTGTTGGTCTTGATGTCCGCGAACGTCAGGTCGTTCAGGTTCCCTTGCCCGTCGGTGATGACGCTCTCGCGGACGTCGAAGCTCTTGGGATCGACGACGAAGAGGATGTTCTTCACCTGCGGCTCGGCCACCTTGGGTGACAGCGACAAGAGGTAGTCGCCCGGCATCCCGTAAGGGCTCTTGGCGAGCGCCGTGATGTCGAACTGCGAGGCCAGCTTTCCCTTGCCGGTGAGAAACGCCAGCGCCGCCGGCAGCTGCGAGGACTTGAGCTCCTGCTTGAAGGCCTGCTGATCGTCGGGCTCGTAGAGCCAGAGCACGCCGCCGTCGCTCACGTAGCTGGCCTTCTCGGGCTTGTCGTAGTCCCAGCGCATCCGCCCCGGCTTCTTGAACATCACGCTGCCGGCCGAGTTGGTCTTGCGCCCCATCGCCACGCTGGTCAGCGTCTGCGTGAAACGGGCGCGAAAGTCGGTCGCCGCGTCGTACCGTTTCTGGACCTTCTCGACGACGGCCTTCACCTCGAGCCGCGGCTCCGCCGCTGGTGTGGCGGCCAGCAGCGCGTAGGCGAGGACAGTGGTCAGCATCGCCGCGATCCTAGCCGAGCGGGCACCCCGGCGCGATCTCGTTCGCTGCCTGAACCGATTGGGTCACGATTCCCGTCCGAGACGCGAACTCAACCGCCGGCGGCCAGGTATTCGCCTTGCGGCGCCAGCACGTCGCGCGGCTTGGCGCCGTTGGTCGGGCCGACGATCCCGTCGCGCTCCATCTGCTCCACCATGCGCGCGGCGCGGTTGTAGCCGATCTGCAGCCGCCGCTGGATGTAGGAGACCGAGGCCTGGCGCGTGTCGCAGACGATGGCCACCGCCTGATCGTAGAGCTCGTCGTTGAAGCGCTCGGCCGGCGCGCCCCCCTCTTCCCCCTCCTCGTCGCGCGGCTTGAGGATGTCCATGTCGTAGACCGGCTTGGCCTGCTTCTTGAGGAAGTCGACCACCCGATGCACCTCGTCGTCGGAGAGAAACGCGCCGTGGACCCGGCGCAGCTTGGTTCCGCGATCGGAGAACAGCATGTCGCCGTTGCCGAGCAGGGTGTCGGCGCCCGCCTGGTCGAGGATGGTGCGCGAGTCGATCCGCGACGCCACCTGCAGCGCGATTCGGCTGGGGAAGTTGGCCTTGATGAGGCCGGTGATGACGTCGACCGACGGCCGCTGCGTGGCGAGAATGAGGTGCAGCCCGGCCGCGCGCGCCTTCTGGGCCAGGCGCGCCACGCTGGTCTCGACGTCCTTGGGCGCCACCATCATGAGGTCGGCGAACTCATCGATGACGATGACGATGTAGGGGAGCTTGGTCGGCTTCTCCGCGGTCGCAACCGCCTCGGCCTTGGCCTGCACCGCGGCCGCCGCGTCCGAGAGATCCTCGTCGGTCGGCGCCTCGTAGCTGACGATGCCGCCATTGTCGCCGTCCGCCCCCTCGGCCACGGTGATCTCCGCGTCGGCGTCGAGATCGACCTCCTGCTCCGTCCCGTCGGGGCCGGCGAGCACGACGCGGATCTTTTTCTGCTTCGCCGACGCTTCGGGCGCTGGGGCGCTCTTGCTGGCGTCGTTGTCGATCCTGGCGTTGTAGCTGGAGATGTCGCGCACGCCGGTCTTGGCCAAGAGCTCGTAGCGCCGCTCCATCTCGTCGACAGCCCAGCGCAGCGCCAGGTTGGCCTTCTTGGGATCGGTCACCACCGGCAAGAGCAGGTGGGGGATCCCTTCATAAATGGAGAGCTCCAGCATCTTGGGGTCGACCATGATGAAGCGCACCTCTTCGGGCGAGGCGTTGTAGAGCATGCTGGTGATCATCCCGTTGACCGCCACCGACTTGCCGGAGCCCGTCGTCCCGGCGACCAGGAGATGCGGCATCTTGGCCAGGTTCACGCTGACCGGCGCCCCCTTGATGTCCTTGCCCAGCGCCACCTGCAGCTTCGACGCCGCGCCGGTGAAGCAGCTGTCCTGCAGGATCTCCTTGAGGTAGACGGTCTCGCGCGCCAGGTTCGGCACCTCGACGCCGACCACCGCCTTGCCGGGGATGGGGGCGACGATGCGGACCGCCTGCGCCTCCAGCGCCATCGCCAGGTCCTTTTCCAGATTGGCGATCTTGCCGGTGCGCGTGCCGGGCGCGGGCGCGAACTCATACATGGTGACGACGGGACCCATGTGGATCTCTTTCACCTTGCCGCGCACCCCGTAGTTGGACATCGCCTGCTCGAGCCGCTCGGCCATGTCGTAGAGCTGCTGCTTGTCCATGTCGTGGGCGGGCGGCGGGACGTACTCCAGAAGGTCGATGGTCGGCAGCTGGAACGCGCCGTCGGAGAGCTTGATGAAACCCATCTTCTCCTCGGGCGTCTTGGTCGCCTCGTCGGCGTCGGCCTCCGCCTCGATCGCCTCTTGGCGCATCCGCGCCAGGGACGCCGGTTCGACGATGATCGGCGCGTCCGGCGGCGGCGCCGGGGCCACGGCCGTCACCTCCGTCGCGGGCTCCTCCGCGTCGGCCTCCTCGGGCGCCATTCGCTCCACGGCCGCGACCTCGGCCACGATGGCGGCCATCGCGGCGCGCTCCTCGTCGACCTCGTCGGTCACCTTGCGCGAGGCCCCGACGCGGATCCCCTCGCTCTCCTGCGCCTCCATCGCGGCCGGCACCGGCTCCGGCTCCCTCGCGGCCTCGAGCGCCGGCGCGCGCACGGGCTCGACGATGGCGATCTCTTGCTCGTCGGTCTCGAGCTCGCGATCGGGCTCCGCGTGGCGCTCGCCGGTGTCGTCCTTCTCCGGGAAGGCGGCCCGCGCGGTTCGCCAGCTGGCGAGCGCGCCCACCACCAGCGCGCGCCGCACCTGCCGCCCGGCCCAGGCGAGCACCACCAGCGCCTCCTGCAGGCTGATCTCGGTGACCAGCAAGATTCCGACCACCATCATCGTCGCCGCGGCCAACGCCGCGCCGCCCGCGCCGATGAAGCTGGCGCCGACCTCGCCCAGCCACTGACCGAGCAGACCGCCCGGACCGTGCGAGAGGACGTCGCTGTCGGCGAACGGCAGGTGGAGCAACACGGAGACCGCGCCGAGCAGGAGCAGCGCACCGCCCCCTTCGCGCACGCCGTCGACAACGGGCCGCGCGCGGAAACAACGGACCGCCATCACGCCCATGGCGGCGATCACCAGATAGGCGCCGAGCCCGAACAGCGCGTAGACGCCCGAGGCGATCGCGGCGCCGCCGGGTCCCATCAGCGGATCGCCGCCCCGCTGCATCGACACCAGCGAGCTCAGGGCGAACAGGCCGCCGGCGAGCAACAGGATGCCGCTGATCTCGCGGCGACGGTTTTGACGGTTCCCCCTGGGGGCGGATTCAGAGGAAGCGGTCTTTGCGCTGGCCATCGTGGTCCTCGTAGTCAGAGGTGGGCTTACGCCTACATCTGACTACTCAGACCGACAGTAGGTCAAATTTTCTGGCGATCTCGCTGCGCCAAGGTCTGGACCAGCCCCCGTCTCGTTCGCCGAGCGTCCTGACAATAGGCAATAATAACCGCGTATTACGGCTGCGCCGGCCATCCAGCCGGCCTTCTACTTGACGAGCGTGATGGTGACCGTCTTCGCGCCGGGAGTGACCGTCACGCTCTGCGTGGAGCTGCTGTAGCTCCCGCCCGCCACGCTGGCCACGCCGGCGCTGGCCAAGGTCGGGAGATCGACGGTGATAGCGCCGTTCGGCAGCGAGCCGCACAGGGTGACGGTGATGACCCGCGGCGACGCCGAGCCGGTGCTGATGGTGACGCCGTAAGTGTTGCGCGCGCAGCTCGTCATGCTGAACGAACCGGTCAGGTTCTGGACCGAGATCGTCTGCCCGGAGGCCAGCCAGGCGTCGGGGACGCCGCGGCCGATGTGCAGCGTCCGCGCGAAGGTGAACGAGCTGCCGCTCGCAGTGGCCGAGAAGCCCTCCGCGGCCAGCGAGTCGATGAGGGCGAGGCTCTGGGCCGCCAGCGTCCAGGCGTAGGGGCTGGCGCCGAAATAGAAGTCGGGGTGGCTGCCGGCCCACGGATCGCTGCTGACGGGCGGGCTGCCGTTGCACTCCCACCAGGAGTACGGACCCGCGGTGGTCGTCTCGATCTGCCAGGCGTAGCTGGTGAGCGGCAGCGTCCGGTACTTGGTGCCGTAGAGCCCCCCTTGGGCGTACCCGGTGTTGTTCGCGGTGCTGTAGTTCAGGCTCGCCGTCGCCGAGTAGCCACCCATGGTCGGGAACGGCAGCACGCCGTTGAGGCGCTGGTAGCCCCAGTCGTACACGCCGTCCGACTGGGTGGCGTCGCCCAGGATCCCGGTGAGCGGCGCGCCCATCAAGTACGAATCCCAGGCGTTCTCGCCGACGTAGACCATCGAGGCCCAGTTGGCATCCCCGGAGTTGCCGCAGCGGTCGCCCGTCGGCGGATTGCCCGCGTTCGACGGCACGGTGACCTCGCACGGCAGGTGCGAGAAGTTGTTCGCCGACTCGTTGGCCTGGATGCCGGTGTTGGTGCCGGCGACGAGCGACGTCATCGTCGTGTTGGCCCAGGTCGCCTCGGTCGCGTTGCCGATCGTGGTCGCGATGTACTTGTACGCGGCCAGCCCGACGAGCGCCGAGTAGTCGTCGAACACCCAGGTCCCCTGCGAGTCGTTGTCGTTGGACGATTCGAGATACCCCTTGGTCAGCATCCCGGGGATCTGGTGCATCTGGGTGTAAATGCTCGGGCCCCAGCTGCTCGTGGAGCTGGCGTCATCGTGGAAGTACTGCGAGACGAAGCTGGTGTCGCCGGTCTTGGCCAGGTAGATCGCCCAGGCCCACGGCGTCCGCCACAGGCCGTCCCAGTACCAGTTGGCGCCGTTCGACGGGAAGTTGGAGACCTCGCTCACGCGCCCGGCCAACAGCAAGTTCTGCGCGTCCTGCAGGTCGCCGAGGACGAAGCGGTTGGCCAGGATGTTCGGCAGGTCGTGGTTCAGCAGCCAGGCGTAGTTGTTGGCGCCGCTGAACGGCGCCTTGCCGACCTGGACGATGCGCGTGTAGACGAAGTTGGCCTTGAAGGCGCTTTCGAGCTCGGTCCCCGGGTTCGAGAGGTTCGACTGCGGGATGGTGACGTTCGGCAGCGACAGCACCGGGATCGCCGCCAGCCGCCCGTTCCAGTAGGAGGTCATGTGGGCGTACGCCGTGTCGTAGCTCGAGACGGCGCCCGTCAGCGCCGTGCCGGTCGGCAGCGCCTGCCCCGAGCCGAAGTCGTCGACGGCGACCACGTAGTCGTGCGTCGCGCTCTGCCCGGCCGCCACCGTCAACGCGGTGGTGGTCAGCTCGACCAGGCCGGTCGAGGGCTGGGGATCGATGCTCATCGACGAGCTCGAGGTGTTGGTCAGCGTGACGCGGCTGTACACCACGCCGAACGTGTGGCCGCCGATCGTCGCCTGGTCCTCGAAATTCGTGATGACGACCTTCACGTTGTTGCGCGTGAGCGACGTCGTCATGGCGGGCAGGTAGTTCTGGTCCATCGTCCAGCTGACGCTGCCCGCCGCCGGCTTGCTGCCGCTGCTGGCGATCCCGAAGCTGTACATCGCGCCGCAGACCGTGGTCCCCACGTAGGTCGACTTGCCGTAGGCGATCTTGTAGGTGCTGGTCCCCACCCCGCGCGCGAAAAAAGCCCCGCTCGAATAGGCGAAGACAGGCCAGTAGTTTCCCTCCCAGCCGATGGCGGTGACGTTGTCGCCCCAGCCGGCGGGATCGGTCGAGACCGGGAAGTTCGTCCCCCAGGACTGCGGGAGCGAGTTGTTCTTGCACGCGTTGTGCGGCAGGTTGGGAACGGCCTGCAACGCGCCCGTCACCGCGCAGGTGCCCGGCGCGGGGTTCGAGCCGCAGGCGAGGGCGCTGCTCCCGCCCGTGCCCGTCGCCCCGCCCGTGCCGGTGGCCCCGCCCGACCCGGTCGCGCCGCCGCTGCCGGTCGACCCGCCGCTGCCAGCCGCGCCGCCGCTGCCGGTCGTCCCGCCCGAGCCGGTCGCGCCACCTGCGCCCGTGACCCCGCCCGAGCCGGTGGTCCCGCCGGTGCCGACGGTGCCGCCGTTGCCGCCGCTGCCGGTCGATCCACCGCTGCCGCCGCTGCCGCCATTGCCGGTCGTCCCGCCCGTGCTGGTCGTTCCGCCGCTGCTCCCCCCCTTTGCCCCGCCGGAGCCCGAGCCGGCGCTGCCCGGCGACCCGCCGGAGCCGTTACTGCCGCCGCTCCCCCCGGTCGTCGAGCTCCCCGAGTTGCCGCACCCGAGGGTGGCTGCGGTCAGCACCGACCAGAACAAGACGACGGTGGTGCGCCCCCGGAAACGGCCGCTCTGGCTGGACCTCATACCCGCATATGTTCCTGCGGGGGAGCCCCGCGGCTCAGCGAAGCGGCAGATCAGAACCGTGATCTCGCCCGCGTCCACCCTCCCGACCGCCGCGCCTCCATTCTCGAACCGTCAGCCCCGAGCTCGGTCCACTGACACCGCCGCCGCCGGATAGCGCGCCTTTCTCGGCTCGAGAAAGTACGCGCGAATGGCGCGGTCCGCGGGCGCCTCAAAATACAGGTAGCAGAGCCGAGCCATCCCAAACAGCGCGGCCAATGAAAGCGAGGCCAGACTCCCTGCCCTTTCTCCCAGCCCCCAGCGCC